>CAYHZL010000332.1:0-1510 GCA_964361075.1 uncultured Chitinophagaceae bacterium | reverse complement strand
TAAGAGTAAGTCCCGTAGGGACGAAATATGTATTGTGTCGGTCAACAATGAAAAATTATTTTTTTCCGAAGAAGTAGATCAAAATCTCTTCTGTCCGTTCGCGCCAGTTTGCCCACTCATGCCCGTCATTAAATTCATGATACAGATGAGCGATACCGTTCTTTGTAAGTTCTCGGCTAAAATTTTTGTTGGACTGCAAGAACGATGCACCTTCTTGAGGAGACCTGATATCGTAATGTCCGACATCGAGATAGATTTTGAACGGCGGATGCGAGGAGAGATGTTCCCTTGTGCAATCGAATATTTCGAATAACTGCATGGCGATTGTCGAAGACTGTCCTGCCGCATTGAGAAAAACATCGGGGCGTTTTAAAACTATTGCGAAGGAAGCGTGCCCACCGTTGGAGATTCCCATCATTGCCCGCTGTGCCGGATTTTTAGATGTGCGGTATGTTTGATCAATAAGAGGCACAAGTTCGTTGCACAATGCTATGGTAAAATCACGAAGTTTACTCCCAACATATTCTTCGCCGCGTTCCACCGGAGGAATGAAAATAACAATAACAGGTGAAATTTTTTTTGCTGCAATCAAATTATCAAGCACGATGTTGAATGATTCGTACTCTAATGCTTCAAATCCATCATGCACATAAAGCGTTGGAAGATCGGAAAGATTTTCATATTCATGCGGAACATACAACTTGATTTCCCGTGGATGAATAGAATCGTTGCTGCTTTTAAAAAACATGCTGTCAATTTTTCCGTGCGGCACGTTTGCATTGTAGATGAGATTAGGATTTGATTTGAAGCGGGGCATTGCCGCTTCCGAATGCGGTCCGTACCCGCTCGGCGTGATTCTTGGATTTTTCGGATCAGTGCCCCATGTACCATCAACGATAAATTGATAATCGAGACGTGAATCCGGCGGCACAGTATATGAACTATAAAAAAATGTGTTTTCTCCGCAGGGGATTTTTTCGAGTGTGTCATGTGCTGACCAGTTTTGTAAATCACCACTGAGAAGAACGGTACTCGCTTTGCCAAACCACACGAAGTGGAGGAATGTTTCGTTTTCAATAATGGGCGTTGTTTTTTTTTCTACAAGATATTGTTCGACCGCACTTGTTCGTTCTGTTATGGGAAGTTGTTTTAATTGTTGAATAAAATCTTTAAAGAGTACAGTACTGTGTGGTGGAAATGAGAGAAGTGTGGAAAGAACTATTGTAAACATAAGAGTTCCTTTCAAGTAGAGATGTTGTATAAAAAAGGCGATGTTTATTCAACATCGCCCATGTAAAGTGCGCTGCACATAATACAATAAACTTAAGGGTAGTTCTAAAAATTCAAAAAAAGAAATTTTACTCCGTCAGCTGACGGACTAAGACCGCAAAGTCCCGAAGGTTCGCCACGGCGAATGGCTTCGCCAGATTCCTTTGGAATATTTATTATCATTTGTTGTAACTCCTCAGCGTTATTGTTTATTCAAAAAATCCCTCCGCCAAAAAGACGG
>CAYHZL010000331.1:477-1513 GCA_964361075.1 uncultured Chitinophagaceae bacterium | reverse complement strand
TTGAATTATTTCTGAATCATTGTATTACACTCATGGCATCACTCGCATTTTTTAAAGGACGACTTAATAACAAGCAGAGGAAAATATAATGGCTGAAAAA
The DNA here is from genome assembly GCA_964361075.1 of uncultured Chitinophagaceae bacterium. Classification (GTDB taxonomy): domain Bacteria; phylum Bacteroidota; class Ignavibacteria; order UBA10030; family UBA8401; genus CAYHZL01. Next base: position 1,413 of record CAYHZL010000331.1, on the reverse strand, counting down.
ATTTTAATTGTTGACGATGAAGAATCGTTACGCATGTCTATAACGGTACGTTTGCAGGCAGCAGGATACAATGCAAGCGGCGCTGCGGATGGTGAAGAAGCGCTGACTATTCTTCAAAAAGAAAAAATGGACTTAGTGCTGCTCGATATCAACATGCCGCGTATGGGTGGCATTGAGACGCTCGGATTTATTTCAAACATGTATCCTACGACAGATGTGATTATGCTGACCGGCTTCGCTGATTTTTCTACGGCGGTTGGTTGTTTGAAACAAGGCGCGCGCGATTATCTTGTGAAGCCGATTGAAATGACGGAATTGTTGACGCGCATTAAATCTACGCTGCGTGCAAAAATATCGGAGCGTGCGTACAAAGAAATGCAACAACAATACATGTCAACATTTTTTCACGATTTGATAAGCCCGTTGCGCACCATCGAATCAATGCTCGAACATTTAAATGATGGTGAGTCTGGTTCGGTAACGAAAGATCAGGCAGTGCTGCTGCAGCAGGCAGGCGAACTTGCCAGCCGTTTGGAGTTTCGTATTCAAGGAATGATTGATCTTTCTCTTTTTGAAGCCGGCAAAATGAAACTCAATCTGCAATCTGTAGATATCTACATGTTGACGCAATTGATTTGTATTCGGTACGAAATTTTATCGAAAGCAAAGCAATTGAAATTTGAAAAAGAGCTAGAAAAAAATGTTCCGCTCATCAATTGCGACTTCGATAAAATGACGCAAGTGCTGACACATATTCTTGATAATGCGTTGAAATATTCTCACGTCAGCACATCAATTCGTCTGACAATGAAAAAAATTACAGAAGAGATTGCCGGAGAAAAAAAAGAGTCTATCCAATTTTTAATTCAAGATGACGGCGCCGGCATTCCTCCTGCAGAAACAGCGATCGTGTTTAATAAATACAAAGATACTGTT
>CAYHZL010000331.1:0-467 GCA_964361075.1 uncultured Chitinophagaceae bacterium | reverse complement strand
CTGTTTCGCCAAAATCCGATGACGACAAAAAAGCAGGATTTGGATTAGCAATTTCAAAATACATTGTTGAAGCGCACGGCGGAAGAATTTGGGTCGAATCGGAAGTTGGCAAAGGAAGCACGTTTGGTTTTACAATACCGGTTGAAACACCGGTTACCGAACAGGAATCGGCATGACGAACTCCGGTACAACACTTGAATATAAATACACATTCAAGTTTAAAGATGGTGCAGAAAAAAAATATACTGTTGTGCTGGATGCAGCAACGTTAGAACTTCGCGCGGAAAAAATACCCAACCCGCCGGAATGGACGAAGCTTTCATTTCAACAGTGCGAAAATTGTCCGTTAAGTTCCGCCATTGAACATTGTCCCATCGCCGTTAATCTGGCAGTACTCGTTGCAGAATTCGGAGATTCACTTTCGTACGAAGACACCACTGTTACCGTTGAAGCTCCCGAGCGGACGT
>CAYHZL010000330.1:0-1528 GCA_964361075.1 uncultured Chitinophagaceae bacterium | reverse complement strand
TCATTAAATAAGGTGGACTCCATCTTTTGCCTTTTGCGTAAGGTGAGTTATTGAATGTAGCCGGTGATAAATGCTAAAAATTTTTCTGTCGCTCCGCAATTGGTTTCAACAAAAGAGCGGGAAATCTCTGCTGCTGTTGTTCGTTGAGTTTCGTTGTCGAGCAATGTGCGCAGTGTGCGATATAATTCTTTTTCATCTTCCACAATAAATCCGCCATGCAATGCTGCGAGTTGAACGGCTTCTTGCGAGTTTGTATGTTTCGGTCCGTACACCACCGGCACGCCGAACACAGCCGGCTCCAACACATTGTGAATGCCTTGCCAAAAACTTCCGCCGATATACACAACATGCGCATATTTATAGAGCGCCACCAACACGCCCACGCTGTCAACTAAAATACATTGCTCGTTTGTGTATTGATTCATTTCCGAAAAACGAATGAACGAGATATTATTTTCTAACTTCATTTCCAATTGTTCCAGATGTTCAAGCGTTGGTTCGTGCGGAACAATGATGGTAAGCAACTCCGGTTCTTGCTCATTCAATTTAAATAAGACCGGAAGAATTACTTCTTCATCTTCCTGCCAGCTTTGTCCGACAATAAATATTTTTTTCCCTTGAATAATTTTTTCTGCAAAAATTTGCTTGGTGCGTGCATCACGGCTGCGCATCATCACTTGATCGAAGCGCGTATCACCAATGGCGGCAATGACCGGCTTTGTTGTGTTGAATTCAGAAAACGATTGTCTATCATGTTCGGAAACAGTTAAAATATGTGAGAAGCAATTATAGAGCGAGCGGTGAAATTGTTTCAGCACCGGCAATTTGCGCAGCGAGTTTCCCCGCATCGTCGCGTTGGCAATCATAACAGGAATATTGTTCCGGCGCAACGACCAAATCATGTTAGGCCAAATATCGTAGCGCACCATAACGGCGAGCGTGGGGCGGACGATTTCGACAAATTGTTTTGCCTGACTGTGCGAATCGAATGGAATGTAAGAAATAATATTTGCGAGTTTGTAATTTTTCGAATGTTCATATCCCGACGGCGAAAAGAATGTTGCAATAATATCGGTGTTGGGATAGCGTTGCTTGATGGCGGCAATAATTGGTTTCGCCTGTTCAAACTCGCCAAGCGATGATGCGTGAAACCAAATTCGATTGTGAGCGGAAAGTTTTTGCACGTCGTTCTGAAGACGTTGCAATAAGTTTTTTCGTCCATTAATGCCGCGGCGAATTTTTTTATTGAGAAGTCCGCCGAGACGAAATAAAATCCAGAGAAGCGGCACAACAATACTATTATAGAAAATGATCCAAAAATTCATGCCACAAATATAGCTATCAGTTACTGCGAGAGCAACGCAAATTTTCTCCTGCGGCTTCATTGCTTCTCAAAAGGGAGTTGGTTATCTTTAGATAAATAAATTTTATAAAACCCGATTTCTGAAAAGGGAATCGGGTTTTTAATCTGAATAGTTCTCGCTGAAAAAGTCATTGCGAGCGAGTGTTTTTTATGAGCGAAGCAATC
>CAYHZL010000329.1:0-1564 GCA_964361075.1 uncultured Chitinophagaceae bacterium | reverse complement strand
ACTGATGACTGATGACTGATGACTGATGACTGATGACTGATGACTGATGACTGATAACTGAAATCACCGGTTTTCTACCAATACCATAATACGTAAAATTCAATTCTTTCATTTTTTCCGGATCAAAAATATTTCTACCGTCAAAGATCACCGGTTGTTTCAATTTCGATCTCACAATTTCAAAATCAGGATTACGGAATTCGCTCCACTCCGTAAAAATAAGCAAGGCATCAGCATTTGCAAGTGCATCATATTCATTGGTACAGTACTCTATCGTGTCTTGTAAATAAAATTTTGCAGTCTCATTCGCAGCCGGGTCGTATGCACTGACAGTTGCTCCATGTGATAATAATTTTTTAATGATGATAACCGATGGCGCTTCTCTCATATCATCGGTATTCGGCTTAAATGCCAATCCCCATACCGTAAAATGTTTGCCTGCTAGAGTGTTGTTGTAATGTTTCAACATTTTTGTTATCAACACTTCTTTTTGCTGGTGATTCACTTTATCAACGATCGTCAGCAGCTGCATTTCAGAACCTGCGTCAATCGAAGTTTTAATCAGAGCATTCACATCTTTAGGAAAACATGAGCCGCCATACCCAATACCGGAAAATAAAAATTTTTTCCCAATTCTAGAATCTGAACCTATTCCTCTACGAATTAAATCAATATCTGCCCCCACTTTTTCACAAAAATTTGCCAATTCATTCATATATGTGATACGCATAGCAAGATAGGAATTTGCCGCATACTTTGTTACTTCCGCACTCGCAATATCCATTTCGATAATTCGTTTATCAATTCTAAAGAAAGGATCATACAACACCTTCATTCGATCCATTGTTTCTTTTGAATCAGCACCGATAATAACTCTTTCAGGTTTCATAAAATCTTCAACAGCAAATCCTTCACGTAAAAATTCCGGATTCGCCACCACATCGAAATTTTTTACACCATATTTTTTAATAACGTCGGATACTTTTTTTGTTGTGCCGACAGGTACTGTGCTTTTATTAATAATAATTTTTTGCTGCGCACTGTCTGTGGATTCGGATAAAATTTTTCCGATGTCGTCAGCAACATCAAGAATATATTTTAAATCGGCAGAACCATCTTCGCCTTGCGGAGTCGGAAGACAAAGAAAAATAAATTCTGAAGAGAGCACCGCTGATTTTAAATCTCCGGTAAATTCAAGCCGCTTTTGTTGAACGGTGCGTTGAAAAAGAATCTCAAGCCCCGGTTCGTAAATGGTAATTTCTTTGTTCTGAAGTTTGGTAAGCTTTTGTGGATTGTTGTCTACGCAGATAACCTGATTGCCGGTTTCGGCAAAACAAGTTCCAGAGACTAAACCGACATATCCTGTTCCTATAATGGCAATCTTCATAATTATTTGTGTATCCTATATTTTTTTGGGTGTGGTGTGCGTAATTTTGAGTTAGAGTCCATCTCAATAATAACAAATAGTCATTGCGAGACGTTTTTTGTCGAAGCAATCTTAAACTTTTTGTAACTACACAGCGTGTTTTTTGTAATTTCAGTATTTCCTAAGAAAATAAAGAAA
>CAYHZL010000328.1:0-1572 GCA_964361075.1 uncultured Chitinophagaceae bacterium | reverse complement strand
ACTCAGCGAAAACAACCCCACCCTTTATCCCTCCCCTTTTAGGGGAGGGAATTTTTCTCCCCCAGAAAGGGGGAGAAGCAAAGAGGGGGTGATTTGAAGTAAAAACAAATTTATAATTTTCCACGTTGAGTAGTTACATTTATTTTCAATAATTTTGAAATTAATTTCCTTAAAATATTTTGCCCCTTTGTGTCTTTGTGGTATTCTTTGCTGTTGTGCTAAGTTCAGTTGAAAATTTTTTTACAATTTCTTTACATATTCTTGACACTCTCATAACCACAATACTCTATCTTGTATGCAACAACAAAAGGAGCATACAATGAAAATTGCCTACACTGCCGGAATGGTGCGCTACGGATTTGATGGCGTTACTCGCGTTCTTTACAAATGGAATGAAACACTGCTGAAAAATAACACCGAACACATTTTTATTGCAGCAGATGTTCCGCCAAAGAATGAACAAACTGTTCCCATGTTTCAAGTTCCTTCAATTCCTTTTCCGTTGTATAAAGAGTATCGCGTGGCAATTCCTACCGCAAAATATTTTGATGCGGTCTTAGATGAATTTAAACCGGATGTAATTCACTTCAACAGTCCGTGTCCGCTCGCGTTTGCATCGCTGCGGTATGGAAGGAAACATGATATTCCTGTTGTTGCAACATACCACACACATTTTCTCAGTTACGCGCGCTATTACAAAATGACTGCATTGACAGAAGCATGTTGGTCGTTGTATCACAAATTGTATGATAACTGTGCGCAAGTCTATGTTCCTTCAATGCCGATTATGCATGAGTTGGAACAAGGCAATATGAAAAATTTAGTTTTTCTTCCGCACGGTGTTGATACCACAATGTTCAATCCTTCATACTATAATATTGAGTGGAAGAAAAAAATCGGTGCAGAAAATAAATTTGTTGCTCTGTTCGCCGGCAGACTTGTGTGGGAAAAAGATATTCGTCTTGTTGCAGAAATGAATGCCATCCTTCGGAAAAAATATAATGACTTTGTTTTTGTAATTGCCGGCGATGGTCCCGCGCGCGCTGAACTTCAGACATTGATGCCTGATGCAATTTTTCTCGGACATCTCAATGCGCAGCAACTTGCAACGGCGTATGCATCAAGCGATGTGTTTGTCTTCCCTTCGCGCACAGAAACATTCGGCAATGTTACGGTTGAAGCGATGGCGTGCGGCACTATTCCCGTTTGTTCCGCAACCGGCGGCGCTGTTGATCTCATTGAACATGGTGTTTCCGGTTTTCTTGTTGAACCCGGCAATGTGAATGGTTTTGTTTCTGCTGTTGAAACCGTTCTCAATTCACCGGCATCAAGCGACACAATGGCAAAGCGAGCGTATGCCTTTGCTGCAACGCAGAGCTGGGAAAAAATTATTCAACGCATGATGAATTTGTACATAGTCGCCGGTTATCAAAAATCACTCGGACACGCGGCGTAATCCGCCGAGGCGGATAAAGTATGTAGTCGAGTCTTAAAAACTCACGTTACGCAAAAAGGATAAAACCAACCGTCATTCCCGTCCCAAAGGGATCCCTTCGGGACATGTTTTTAGCG
>CAYHZL010000327.1:0-1668 GCA_964361075.1 uncultured Chitinophagaceae bacterium | reverse complement strand
ACACAACTAAAATTTTTCGTAACTACTCAACGTTATTGTTAATTCAAAAAATCCCCCTGTTTCCCCCTTTTCAAGGGGGATTTTCACGCTCTTATTCCCCCTTTTACAAAGGGGGTTAGGGGGATTTCTTTATTTTCTTTGGAAATACTGAAATTACAAAAACACGCTCATATGTTTCTGAGTAGTTACAATTTATCTTACAATTAATGTAACTGTTTCGCCAATAAATTACATTATTTTTTCGCGCCCAGTGCATGTTCATCAACATCGTCAACAAAGAGTACAATAATTCCAGACAGTACCATCGAACATCCACCCAACAGCAACGCATTGACTGCTTCATTATGTAAGAACGCCCTCATAAAAAATCCGAGAAGACTCGCAGCGGTTATTTGTGGAATCACAATAAAGAAATTGAAGATGCCCATATACACGCCCATCTTTTTTGAAGGAAGTGCACCGGCAAGAATCGCGTACGGCATCGACAAAATACTTGCCCACGCTAAACCAACTCCTACCATAGAAAATAAAAGCATGGTCGGGCTGGTGATAAAGTGAAATGATGCAAGACCTATTCCGCCGCAGACAAGACTAATCATGTGAACAATTTTTCTGCTCGTGCGTTTTGCGATAACGGGAAGTAAGAATGCTGCAAGCGCTGCGAAACCGTTATATGCGGAAAACAATACTCCCACCCAATCGGCGCCTTCATTGTACAATGCCGACGTTGGATCTGTTGCATTGTAAATATGACTTGTAACAGCGCCGGTTGTATAAATCCACATAGAAAAAAGTGCAAACCAAGAAAAAAATTGAACAACGGCAAGCTGCACCATTGTTTTCGGCATTTGTTTTAAGTTGCTAAATATTTCCCGCACACCAACAAAGAATCCTTTGCTTTCTTCTTTTTCTCGATTGAAAATTTCAATATTCTCCGGCGGATATTCTTTCGTTCTAAACACTGTCCAACTTACAGCAGAAATAAAAGCAATGGCGCCGGCATAAAAAGAATAAATCACCGAAGGAGGTATTTCTCCAGCCGGTGCGGTGTGGCTAACGCCAAACCAATTTGTAAAAATATACGGCAGCGCTGAAGCGATCACAGCACCAATGCCGATAAAAAAACTTTGCACTGCAAATCCGGTAGTGCGTTGTTCTGATGGTAACAAATCTGCAACTAGCGCGCGAAACGGTTCCATCGAAATATTAATTGATGCATCCATCACCCACAACATAATTGCCGCGACCAACAATATTGGCGAGTTAGGCATTATGAAAAGTGCAATGGTTGCTAAAATAGCTCCGATTAAAAAGTATGGACGTCGTCTTCCTAATTTTCCCCATGTCCGATCGCTCATGTAACCTATAATTGGTTGAACAATTAACCCTGTTGCCGGTGCTGCGATCCATAAAATCGGAATATCGCCGACCTTTGCACCGAGCGTTTCAAAAATTCTACTCACGTTTGCATTCTGTAACGCAAATCCAAATTGAATTCCAAGAAATCCGAAACTCATATTCCATATTTGCCAAAAATTTAACCGAGGTTTAGTCATTGTAATCCAAGAAAAAGTATGTAGATGTATTTGTGGGTTAGTTAATTAATTTTGTAACTACTCAGCGTGGAAAATTATAAATTCGTTCGCCGCGGCGAATCACTCACTCTTT
>CAYHZL010000326.1:0-1679 GCA_964361075.1 uncultured Chitinophagaceae bacterium | reverse complement strand
TTCTTTATTTTCTTAGGAAATACTGAAATTACAAAAAACACGCTGTGTAGTTACCAAATTAACTGCAAACTGAACATTTTTTCTTCCGTCCGTTTTTTATTTTAAGTCGAGTATGTCACGGATTTTCTTCAGAAGTTCATCGATATCATACGGCTTCTGTACAAACTCCTTTGCGCCTGCTTTATAAAGTTCAGATTTTAAATTAGGATCCAAATAGCCGCTAAGAAGAATTGCTTTCACCGAAGGATTTATCGTATGCATTTTAAAAAACATTTGGTCGCCGCTTAATTTGGGCAGACCCATATCAGTAACAACTAATGAAATTTTACCGTGAAGTTCTCGATACATATTCAACGCTTCCATTCCATCCGTAGCGGTGAGAACGTTATAGCCGTGGTTTTCCAACTCCGCTCTCATCACTGATAACAATCCCTCTTCATCTTCCACAAAAAGAATAGTTTCGTTTCCTCCTTGAATGTACGTGCCTTGCTCGGCGAGATTGTCGACGTTTTTCATTTCCTCTTCGGAAATTGGAAAATACAAAAAGAACGTTGTCCCTTCTCCAAGTGTGCTCTGTACATCAACAAAGCCATAATGATTCTTTACTATTCCATCAACAACAGAAAGACCCAATCCCGTCCCTTTTCCTTTTTCTTTTGTTGTAAAAAACGGATCAAAGATATGGCTGAGTATTCCTTTCTCGATTCCTACTCCGCTGTCTGTAATGCTTACACACACATAATCGCACTCTCTTGTTGCTGGAAATCTATTCTGGATCGTTGCACTCTTCACAACGCTCGATTTTATTACCAACGATCCTCTGTGCGGCATCGCATCACGCGCATTCACACAGATATTGAGAAAGACCTGATGAATCTGTGTTGCATCAGCATTGATGAACGGCATTGGATTGTAGAGATGAAGTGATATTTCAGTCGATTTAGAAAAAGTCTCTTGCAGCATTTTAACAATCTCTTTCAGAAGAATATTCACATCGAGAGGACCGGTAACCACTTCTGTTTTTCGAGCAAATGTAAGAATTTGTTTAACAAGGTTTGCGCCGCGGCGCACTGCATTCGTAATTTCATTGACGCTCTGAGAAAATTTTTCAGGGTCATTCTTCACTCGATGTAAGAGAGAGGTATAAGCAAGGATGATACCGAGAATATTATTGAAGTCGTGCGCAATACCGGATGCCAGCGTACCGATACTTTCCATCTTCGCGCTTTGAATATGTTGTTCCCGAAAATTCATACGTTCAGTAATATCCTGTTTGACCGCAATAAAATGAGTAATTATTTCTTGGTCATTACGCACCGGTGTAATAGTCATTTCTTCGGGATATAAAGTTCCATCTTTGCGTTTGTTCGTAATTTCGCCGCTCCATGTTTTCCCGGCAAGAATTGTGTTCCACAAATGTTTATAAAATAATGAATCCTGCTTTCCCGATTTAAGAATGCCCGTTGTATTACCTATTACCTCTTCCGCAGAGTATCCCGTCATTTTGCTAAACGCCGAATTCACCAAAATAATTTTCCCTGTTGTATCTGTAATATAAATGGCATTCGCTACCAAATGGAATGCAGTGGTTTGTAAACGGATTGTTTCTTCTGCCTGCTTGCGCTCGGTGATGTCGCGGAATACACTCAAAACTAATGGATGTGCGCCATTACTATTTA
>CAYHZL010000325.1:0-1697 GCA_964361075.1 uncultured Chitinophagaceae bacterium | reverse complement strand
TTGTTTGATAAACTCGACAATGTTCATCGGATAACCTTGCACATTGCGACGAGATAATTTAAGACTAAAACTCCCCAACATTTTTTTGCTGGGGAGTTTCAACCATCTTTCCTTCTGTGTCGAGGAAGGGACTTGAACTCTTAATGCCGCAAGGCGCTAGCTTCTAAGGCTAGTGTGTCTGCCAATTCCACCACCTCGGCGGGAAATTTCTTACTTGTTCCCAATTTGGTAACTTTGTATCTTGATGATGTGAGAATTATAGCGAAAAAAAAATTGCGCGATTTTTGGAAACGCCGCGCCGATTGTGAACAGCCGCTCAAAGCGTGGCACAAAGAAGCAACGCATTTGGAATGGAGAACGCCAGCGGACGTGCAACGGCTCTATCCTTCGGCAAGTATTTTACCTAATGACCGCGTAGTGTTCAACATCAAAGGAAACACCTACCGACTTGTGGTTGCCATTCGTTATGAGTTTCACATTGTATATATCCGTTTTATCGGAACACATAGCCAATACGATTCCATAGATGCGAGGACGATATGAACATTACACCAATACGTACCAAAAAAGATTATGCCAACGCACTGAAGCGCGTCGATGAATTGTGGAATGCAAAACCAAATACTCCACATGGCGATGAGTTAGAAATACTTTCCACGCTTCTTGAGGCATACGAAAATAAATACTACGCTGTTGAATCACCCGATCCGATTGAAGCGGTGAAATTTCGTTTAGACCAAATGAGTACTACGCGGGAAGAGCTTGCAAAACTTCTTGGCGGAAAAAGCCGTGTGAGCGAAATATTGAACGGCAAAAGAAAACTTTCTTTTTTGATGATGAAAAGTTTGCACAAGCATTTACACATTCCGGCGGAATCATTTTTCCGCTAAAGTGTAACTACTCAGCCATCGAAACTGAATCACTGGAATGATGTCTGACGGTGTTTTCCAACCGTCTGACATCTTGTTAGGTAAAACGTCAGACACAAAAAACGTGTCAGATTCGCCGCGGCGAATCCATTAATGAAATTACAGAAAACACGCTGAGTAGTTGCGCTAAAGTATTAGTTTTACTTTGTATTTCCAACCTCATTGCTTTTGCTACACATCGCCCCCGTTGGTGTTGTGTTACATTCAAACGAAGACGAGGCGGATGCTGTTTGCGCTGATGCTAATTCTGGCAACGATGCAATTCCGTGCGCCACATCTTTCAGAAACGCAACGGCTTTCTCGTAGCGGTTGTTCACCGATTCAGGAATGTCTTTGATTGTTGCGCGGCTGTAAAGATGAAACAACGCAGTATTTAAACAGCATTGTTTTATTCTATTTGGGTAAATACCCCGACACTTGCGTCGTCATTCCGGCGAAAGCCGGAATCCACAAAATGGATGCCAGCGTACGCTGGCATGACAAATACTCCGCAGCTTGCTGCGGAGATAATTTATTGAGTGTGTAAAAATTTGTTATCCGTCGGTATTTCGTTACAACAAGAAAAGAGCAATACAAATAAACATCAGTAAAGCAGTGTGCCGAGGAAGGGACTTGAACCCTTAATGCCGCAAGGCGCTAGCTTCTAAGGCTAGTGTGTCTGCCAATTCCACCACCTCGGCGAAATGTTCTTATTCAAAATACAAAAACTTATTGTAATTACTCAGCGTATTTTTTGTCCCGAAAGTCCGAAGTCCCGAAGGGATGCCT
>CAYHZL010000324.1:0-1772 GCA_964361075.1 uncultured Chitinophagaceae bacterium | reverse complement strand
AATTCCCTCCCCTAAAAGGGGAGGGATAAAGGGTGGGGTTGTTTTCGCTGAGTAGATACTAAAAAAGAAAAATTGACTTCTTATTGTGAGATGGCTGATCCTGTTTTTCAAGGGACGATCGTGTTACAACTCCGCCGAGCGCAAATAGTGAATCGTCTTTTGTACGAAGAGAGGATTATTTGTAATCATTCCTTCAACGCCAAGATGCAGCATACGTTTTACATCGCGTTCGGTTTTAATTCCATAGACGTACACTTTGTATCCCGATTTTTGTGCGTCGACAACAACATCGCCGTTCACTTGATACTTGCTGCAGACAAACACATCGGCATGAGCGAGCGCTGCAAGTTGTGCCGGAGACTTGCGGAAGTTTGTGAGAGGATGGTAAATTATTCCGCTCACAACTGAATCATCGAGAGATTTTATTTCTTTTACAATTTTATGATTGAATGAAGTAAAAATAATTTTCGAAAGCACACGAGCTTTGCGCGCTTGCTCAAGAATCATTGCTGCGGCGGGAGTGCTGTTTGTGCTGATAACATCCGGTTTGATTTCAATATTGAGAAGAGTTCTTTCTTTCACTAAAGGAAAAACGTCGGCAAGAAGAGGGATGCGTTCTTTGGAAAATTTCGATGAGAACCACGAACCGTTATCGAATTGGACGAGCGCGGCAGCATCAAAATTTTTCAATGCACCACGACCATTCGAAGTTCGTTGCAGGCGCACGTCGTGAAAAACGGTGAAGTGGTGATCGGCAGAAAGGCGAACATCAAGTTCAATCATATTCGCGCCGGCATCAATCGCTTTGCGAAATGCCGCGAGAGAATTTTCCGGCGCTTCATCCGAAAAACCGCGATGCGCAATGACAATCGGTTGCGTTTGCGTGCCGAATTGATGTGAGATTTTTTTTGCGGTCATTCGTAGTACAATTTTTCAGTTGTTGAGACGTACAAAAGGAAAAAACGATATTCAATCTTTTAATGTTGCGAGTAATCGTTGTGTGATGTCTTCAATTTCTCCTACACCATCAACATTCGTAAATAAATTATGATCCTGATAATATTTTTTTACCGGTTCGGTTGAAGTGTGGTACACTTCCAAACGGTTTTTCACTGTTTCCGGTTTATCATCGTCGCGTTGGTACACTGTCCCGCCGCATTTAAAACAAGCATCACCCGCTTTAAATTTATCTATACTGAAGTTGTAAATTTTTCCGCATTGTGCACAGACATAACGGTCAGTGAGGCGGCTGATGATTATATCTTCAGACACATAAATATTGACAACATGGTAAGAGTGAATTCCATACTTGGGAAACATTTTTTCCAATGCTGCTGCTTGTGCAACGGTGCGCGGGAAACCATCAAGGATAAATCCATTCTTGCAACGATCAGAGCCGAGTAGTTCGTCAACTAAACCAATCACTACGTCATCGGGAACAAGATAGCCGTGTTCCATAAATTCGTTTGCTTTTTTGCCAAGAGGTGTCTGTTCTTTAATTGCTTCGCGAAGAATATCGCCGGTGGAAATATGCGGGATATGATAAATGTGCGATAAAATTTTTGCTTGCGTGCCTTTGCCAACGCCGGGAGGTCCAAATAAAATAATATGCATAATGCTGTTCTGTGTTAATTACTGATGTTACGCAAGGACATAAGATGGAGTCCACCTTGCCTAAAAAAATTGTAAAACCGTGTAATTTTCATTTCATTTGTTAAGTAGGTGGACTCCATCTGCTTAACTTTTTCTTTGTGTGCGTAACATCAGTTAAT
>CAYHZL010000323.1:0-1782 GCA_964361075.1 uncultured Chitinophagaceae bacterium | reverse complement strand
CTTGTGTTATTGCGACCCCCTCTCAATCTCCCCCTTGCAGGGGGAGAAGACAATTTCCCTCCCCTGCAAGGGGAGGGTTAGGGTGGGGTCAGTAGTGTGGCAGAAAAAATATTTTCAAAAATACAACCTGACCTAATTGAAATGGCGGTAGGTAACGAAAAATCTTTTCAAACCCAATCCTTTAAGAATGGCTGATGTTTTACCGGAGAAAATTCTACAAACCGATATGTTGCGGCATTGTTTTTTTGGTACGGATCGTTCATGAAAAAATTCTGCACTGCTTCAAGCGATTCTCCACGCGCAATAATAATTCCGCCGGTGCGCGGATTTTGCGGACCGGAACACAGCAACATTCCGGCATCGTATCCTGTTTGCAAAAAATTTCTGTGTTCGGGAAGAATTGCATCAATGGTGGTCATAGGTGCAGTGTAGGTAATTTCTATGAGAAAGTGTTTCATCGTTTCATCCATTCTTTTATTAGGGCATCTCTAAAAACCTTCAAGTCCCGAAGTAATGGTGGCGAAGCCATCCCTTCGGGACTTCGCTCAGTTTATCTTGGCCAAATTTTATGGTACATCGCAAAAATAAAAACCTTGAAGGTTTCGTAATCCCGAAGGGATCCCTTCGAGACTAGTTTTTAGAGATGCCCACTATTCAAACATTGTATTGATATCGTGCGCTGTCTGAATTTCCGCCGAAAGCATTCCTTTTTTCTCTTTAAGAAGTACAAGACCTTTTTCGTAATATTCAATCATGTCGCTCAAAATATTTTTTACTTCGGGAATATCGCACTGCATCAGATAGTTTTTGTACTCTTGAATTACTTCTCTCTGGCGATGTTCAGCCGCTTCCAACGCATTGCACGAACCGTTACACGTATGCACACAAGTTGTTTCCATACTATCCTCTATTGTTTTTTGAAAACCTCACTCACCTTACGCAACAAGCAAAAGATGGAGTCCACCTTATCTAAATGAATATATGATATGTATCAAATTCGTGTGTCTTTGTTTAGGAAGGTGGACTCCATCTTATTACTTGTTGTAATGCGTAACTTCAGAACTTCACTCTACCACAACACCTTCTGCTAATTCCATTCCGCGCTGCAACGCTTGCTCGTTCAACGGAAGCAAGTGATGATAACGTTCGGGAAGAACTTTTTTCAGCGCGCCCATCACCGATTCGCGCTGCACCACTTGCACACGCGCGAGCAACGCACCAAGAATAATCATGTTCATTATTTTTGCATTTTTTAATTTCACTGCTTCTGTGCTGGCATCAATCGGCAGCACTAAAATATCGCTGCGTGTGGGTTGACGAACAATATTTGTTGAATCGAACAATAACAATCCGCCCGGCTTCACTGCATGTTCAAATTTATCAAACGATGGCTGATTGAGTGCGATGACAACATCAAAGGTAGTGAGAATCGGCGAACTGATTTTTTTATCGGAAACGATAACAATACAATTTGCCGTACCGCCGCGCATTTCCGGACCGTACGACGGCATCCATGTAATTTCTTTTTCTTCAATCATACCTGCATACGCAATGGTCATTCCCATTGAAAGAACACCTTGACCGCCAAAGCCGGCAATTAAAATTTCGTGAGTCATAATTTTTTCCTTTAAAAAATTATTTCAACGCAGAGACGCAAAGTCGCAAAGTCGCAGAGAAAAACTTTTTTCTGCAAACAAATTTTTTACTGCGGCGCTTTCAAATCGCCAACCGGATACATCGGCAGCATGTTATTCACCAACCATTCGTTCGATTGCAGCGGCG
>CAYHZL010000322.1:0-1805 GCA_964361075.1 uncultured Chitinophagaceae bacterium | reverse complement strand
AAAGGGCAATGCAGTCAACTTAAGAGAGGTATGGTAGGACAAACATTCTTGTTTGTTCAAATAAAAATAAATTGACAAACAAGAATGTTTGTCCTACTTTATTTCTCATAAAAGAATTCCTTAAGTTGACAGCATTGGGGATAAAGGGTGGGGTTGTTTTCGCTGAGTAGCGCGTTCAGTACGCCTTCGGCGAATTTTTTTCAAAAAGAGTAACTTACGATGTGAGTTACTTAGGAGTTACAAAAATTTTCATTATCAATTCCCAAAAATACAAATAATAAATTGATTTTTGTAAAAAACGAGAACGACAATACAGAAAGTGCCTAATATTACGGCACTTATTTAGTGGCACATATATTGCCATTATTCCTACTGATTACTCACAATAGAGTAATAATTTATTAACCAAAATGGAGGGTATGTAAATGAAAAAGCTATTAGTTCTATTTGTCGTTGTAATGGTAGGTCTTGTATCATGTAAAAAGGATGAAGTAGTTACACCGCCGGCGGTTCCTGAATTTGCAATTACTGCAACAGCAAACGCGAATGGATCTATTTCACCAACAGGAATAACAAAAGTGAAACAAGGAGATAGTGTACGATACACGATAACTCCAAATGCAGGGGCAGTTGTTGATAGTGTTGTTGTTGATGGAAAATCGGCAGGCAAAGTTACTACGTATACTTTTAAAAATGTTACTGCGGCACATACCATTGATGCAAAATTTTCTTCAAGCTATGACAATGCCGATGCTATAAATGGCGGAATGTTGTACGATAAATTTTGGGCGACAGAAACAAAATATGTAAATGGTTCAGCAGAAATAAGCCATTTAAATAGATTTGCTGATTTCTACCGTTGCAAACAATGCCACGCATGGGATTTATTGGGAAACACTGGTTCATACATCAATCGTGCGCCCAAAACAAGTCGTCCGAATGTTGCTGGTGCATTACTTTCTTTCAAAATAAAAACAGCAATGGAAGTATTTACTGCAATTAAAACAGGAACTGTAACAAGAAGAAAAATATCTGATTCAGTTGGCGTAACAGCATACAATCCGACTTCCAATAAAACAGTTGGCGATCAGATGCCCGATTACAGCACTTTATTAACTGATGCTCAAATTTGGGATATTGTAAAATTTATTAAAGAAGGTGCATTGGATGTTACATTGTTATACGATGCAACATATACCGGAACATATCCGACAGGTTCTGCAACGTATTCGAATATTGGTAAAGATGGAATTGCTGCTACTGGAAAAACATTTTACACCGCCAATTGCTTCTCTTGCCATGGATCCGATGGAAAATCAATTCCGGATCTCGACCATACACCCGGATTATTCGTAGGTAAATTTGTCCGTACAAAACCAAACGAAGCACAGCATAAAGCAAAATTTGGTACTTTGGGATCAGCAATGAAATCAATTCCTTCAATAACACTGACTAATGTAAAAGATTTATATAAGGCATTAGCTGACACCGTTGCTTTCCCGAACTGATTTATTGAATATCGTGTACACTAAAAATCTGTCTCGCAACCTGTGAGACAGATTTTTTTATTTGCATGGCAACAAAAATCCTCATGGGTCTAATAAATTCAATGTTGTCGGGGTAAGGTTCGCAATTGGTGGACTAAAGTCCAAAAAAAGATGCGGTGAAATCCTGTTCCACGAGCTAAAGCTCGTGGCTACTGATAATAGCCCCGACTTTTGGCAAAGTCCCGAAGGGATATGTCGGGGGCAAGCAGATGGAGTCCACCTTCCTAAACAAAGACACACGAATTTGATACATATCAT
>CAYHZL010000321.1:0-1822 GCA_964361075.1 uncultured Chitinophagaceae bacterium | reverse complement strand
TTTCGCCGCGGCGAATGTTCTATTTTTATTCATTCGTGAGTTTTTAGAGATGCCCATAAGGGCAGTTCTAAAAACTAGTCCCGAAGGGATCCCTTCGGGAAAGATTTTTAGAGATGAATAGTAAAACAGTAACACGAAAAAAAACATTTGAATGCTGTAATTATGTTCGTACGTACGCGAACTCTGAATTGAACGCTTGTCCATTTGAGATTTCCTTTAAGATTCCTTCCAGAAGATGCATGTCTATTGTTTTATCTAAAAAATATTCCGCACCTTCCTTTTTGCATCGTTTGCGATATTGCGAAGAACCAAAATTTGTTATCATTATTACTATCGTGCTCGGATGTGATTGTTTAATACTCTTCAATACATCAATGCCGCTGCCGCCGAGAAGTTGAATATCAAGCAGCACAATATCGGGGGAATGTTCTACCACCATGCGAAGGGCTTCGTGTGCGTTACCGGTTGTGCCAACACTATGTATTGAAGAAATATTTTCAACAATAGATGTTAACTTCGATTGGACAAGAACTGAGTCATCAACGATGAGGATTTTTATTTTAGATGCAGGCATACTCTCGATAGCGATATAATATAGAGTTCAGGATTCTATTAACACTATCGTAGTAATTTATTTTTGCTGAATAGACGGATGGATATTTCTTTTGTAAGTCTTTCGCCTACAAAAAAAACGGGATGGTTTGAAGTGAGTAACTGATGTTACGCACGTTGGGAAAATGCCTAAAACATTAAGGTCGTCATGCCCGAATGCTTTAATCGGGCATCCATTATGTAGATTCCCGCTAAAAACATGCGGGAATGACGGTTGGTTTTTCATCTTTGCGTAACGTGAGTTACTTATTTTCTTTCATTGCACCTTTGCGTCTTCGCGGTGAAAGAAAAACCAATTTTGGGAACCGCCCTATTCTCATCCCTGCAGAGGATTATTGTACAATGCCATACTTAAATGCGTAGTGTGTAAGTTCTGCATTCGTTTTCAAATTCATTTTATTGAGAATGCGCGTACGATATGTGCTGATGCTCTTCGGGCTTAAATGTAAATGCCCGGCAATTTCTGTTACGGTTTTACCTGAAGCAAGTAATCGAAGCACTTCAAACTCTCTGTCTGAAAGATCTTCATGCGGCATAGACTTTGCGCCGCGAGAAATGGTCTGAGCAAGTTTTTCTGCAAGTGCCGGCGTAATATATTTTCCTCCTTCAGCAACTTTGCGAATAGCGGCAACAAGCTCCTGTGGCGCCGCTTCTTTATTCATAAATCCTGCAGCGCCTGCTTTCAGTGCGCGCACACCATAGTGTTCTTCTGAATGGACGCTTAAAACAATAATTGCCGGCGGTTTTTTTAGTGCAACAATTTCATCTATCAACTGTACACCGGTTGTGCCCGGCATCGAAAGATCGAGCGTGAGAACATCAATGCGATGTTTTTTAAGTTGTTCCCGTACCTCGTGCGCACTGGCTGCTTCGGCAACAACGTTCATTCCCTCCTCTTCGGAAATAATTTGTTGTAATCCGCGACGAACTATTTCGTGGTCATCAGCAATAAGTATATGCAACATAGTTGGTAGTCCTTTAAAAAGTAAAAAGATGTCAGACACCTTCGTAATGAATATTGAAAAGATATAAAGTGTTCACGCATTTTATTAGAAGCTATTTCAAAAACACCTGAGTGAGGTCATCGCGAGGATCCGCCGCAGGCGGAGACGTGGCGATCTTTTTTTATTCTCTATCGGGTCTAATACCCCGACGCTTGCGTCGTCATTCCCGCACGCTTTTGGCGGGAATCTAAAAAATGGATGCCCGC
>CAYHZL010000320.1:0-1875 GCA_964361075.1 uncultured Chitinophagaceae bacterium | reverse complement strand
TTCAATAACTCACCTTACGCAAAAGGCAAAAGATGGAGTCCACCTTATTTAATGAATGTCTTTGTTTAGGAAGGTGGACTCCATCTGCTTACTTATTTTAATAATGTGTAACATCAGTTAATAATATTTTCGACCACAGCTTCATCGAATTTCATTTTTGCTCGGTGAACTCTGTGGCTTTTCTTTTATTACAACTATCATGTCTCAACTTCTCGTCAACATTGCTCTTCCTGTACCGTTGATGCAAACATTTACGTACACTGTTCCGCCGCAATTCGCAGAACGTGTGAAACGCGGAAGTTTTGTTCTCGTACCGTTCGGCAGCAAACGTCTTTCCGGAATCATTGTTGACTTTCCTGTATCATCACCGCTCGCATCGTTAAAACCAATTCTCGATGTGTTGGATGAAGCAATACTTTCCGAAGAATTATTGAAGGTAGCACAATGGCTCGCTGATTATTATTGCGCACCGCTGGGCGAAACGCTTCGTGCATTCCTTCCGCAAGGCGTGGGACACACAAGCAAAAAGATTGTAGCGCTCGCACGCGAAATTTCAAAAGATGAATTGGCAAAACTTTCTTCGCAACGAAAAAAAATTCTTTCAGCATTCGGAGATGAATCATCATTACCATTTTCTCAACTTCAAAAGAAAACCGGCATTAAGTATTTGTATGCAAGCATAAACGAATTAGCTTCGCTCGGTTATCTTCGTATTACTGAAGAGAACATATCGAAAAAATCTAAAGTGAAGTTGGAAAAATTCATTCGTAAGAATGAAATACCGGAATTGAATATGCTGAAAGGAAAAGCGCAGCAAAAAGTTCTCGACATACTGCGCACACTGTCTGATGAATTGGTCGCTGTTACAACATTTCTCAAAGAGACAAAGACGACACTTTCAACTCTGAAATCGCTCGCACAAAAAAACATCATTACATTTATTGAAAAAGAAGTTGTGCGAAAAACGGAATACGCAATTGATGAGCAGACCGCGCAGTCACGCTTTCATGTTTTAAACGAACACCAGCAGCGTGCGTTGGATGCGATAACAGCAGCAACTTCGTCCAATCAGAATAAAACTTTTTTACTGCACGGCATTACCGGCAGCGGGAAAACGCAGGTGTATATCGAAGCCATCCGCGCAGTGTTGGCGGAAAACAACACTGCAATTGTTCTTGTTCCGGAAATATCTCTTACACCGCAAACCGTGCGGCGTTTCCGCGCACATTTTGCTGATGATGTCATCGTGATGCACAGCCGCATGTCTGCCGGCGAACGGTATGATGCGTGGCGATTGGCGCGCGCTGGAAAATATAAAATTGCCATCGGACCTCGCTCTGCACTTTTCGCGCCGTTGAAAAATCTCGGATTAATTATTGTGGACGAAGAGCACGAATCTTCCTACAAACAATTTGATGCAACGCCGCGCTATCACGCACGCGATGTTGCGGTGTTACGCGGCGCGTTTGCAAACGCAGTGGTCGTGCTCGGCTCCGCAACGCCTTCCATCGAAACGTACTACAACGCGCAGATAGGAAAATATTCTTTGCTCGAATTACCTGAACGAATTGATACCGCCGTGCTTCCTTCCATCCGTATTGTGAGTATGAGTGATGAACACAAACGCAAATATGCAGCGGCAAAAGTTCGCGCTAAAGAAATCGGAAAGAGAGCGTTCGAAGAGGGTTTCAATGGCATTTCTAAATTGCTCGAAAATAAAATTCGCGAGCGATTAGAAAAGAAAGAAGGCATCATCCTTTTGCAAAACCGCCGCGGCTACGCGCCATTTATTGAATGCCATGAATGCGGATACGTTGAACGCTGCGACCGTTGCGAAGTAACAATGACATTTCATCTTGCAAAAAAACATTTGCG
>CAYHZL010000319.1:0-1951 GCA_964361075.1 uncultured Chitinophagaceae bacterium | reverse complement strand
CATAATTATAAAGGAACATTTATGTGCGGAATAGTTGGTTATATCGGTTCTAAAAATTCTCTTCCTATGTTGATAGACGGATTAAAGCGACTTGAATATCGCGGATACGATTCTGCCGGTGTTGCGTTGCTTAATGGAAACACTCTTTCTGTAATAAAAAAAGTTGGCAAAGTAGTTGAGCTCGAAAAAGCATGCAACGGTTCCGTTGGCGGTACCATCGGCATCGGACATACACGGTGGGCGACGCACGGCGAACCGAGCGATGTGAACGCACATCCGCATGTTAACAACGAGCAGGGAATTGCGCTGATTCACAACGGCATTATTGAAAATTACAATGCAATTCGTGTTAAGTTAGAAAAAGATGGATATGTTTTTAAATCGGCAACTGATACAGAGGTGCTTGTGCATTTGATTGCTGAGATGAAAAAATATTCCGGTGATTTAGAAACCGCTGTGCGTTTGGCTTTGCGTCAAGTGGATGGCACGTACGGCATCGCAGTTATTTCTTCGCACGAACCAAACAAAATAATAGTCGGACGAAAAGGGAGTCCGCTTATTATTGGTGTCGGTGAAAATGAACATTTTGTCGCTTCTGATGTTGCCGCAATTGTACAATACACGCGCAATGTTGTGTATCTCGAAGATGGTGAAATTGCCGTGCTCACAGAACACTCTTTCGAAACAAAAACAATTGATAATGTGGAACGCACAAAGCAAGTACAAGAAGTTACGATTGACATAGAGCATATTGAAAAAGGTGGTTACGACCATTTTATGTTGAAAGAAATTATGGAACAACCGGAAACAATTCGCAATGCCATGCGCGGACGTGTTCTGGTTGAAGAAGGAAATGCGAAGCTGAGCGGATTGAATGAAGTGATGCCGTTGTTAGAACAAGCACAGCGAATAATTATTACTGCGTGCGGCACCTCGTGGCATGCGGGATTAGTCGGCGAGTATATGCTGGAACAGTACGGAAAAATTCCTGTTGAAGTGGAGTACGCTTCCGAATTTCGTTATCGCAATCCAATAATAAAAAAATCGGATGTTCTTTTTCTGATCAGCCAAAGCGGCGAAACAGCAGATACACTTGCGGCATTAAAAGAAGCGAAAAGCAAAGGTGCATCGGTGTTGGGAATTTGTAATGTGGTAGGAAGTACGATTGCACGCGAAAGTCAGGGCGGTGTGTATATTCACGCCGGTCCGGAAATTGGTGTCGCTTCAACAAAAGCATTTACATCGCAGTTGGTTGTGCTTTCATTAATTACGTTGTTAATTTCTCGTCATCGAGGAATGGTTAAAGAGCAAGGCGCGTCAATTTGCCGTGAACTGCTTTTACTTCCCGAAAAAGTTCAAACAGTTCTTTCGGACACATCGTCAATCGAAAAAATTGCTGAAGAATTTAAACACACTCCTAACTTTCTCTATCTTGGACGCGGATATAATTTCCCCGTGGCATTAGAAGGTGCGTTGAAGTTGAAAGAAATTTCTTACATTCATGCCGAAGGATATCCGGCGGCGGAAATGAAACACGGTCCGATTGCATTGATTGATGAAAACATGCCGGTCGTCGTTATTGCTACAAAAGACAGTACGTACGAAAAAATTATTTCGAATATACAAGAAGTAAAAGCACGTAAAGGAAAAGTTATTGCAATTGCCAGTGAAGACGATACGCATATCTATTCGCTTGCAGACCACGTCATTAAAGTTCCGCAAACTCTGGATTTTCTTTCACCAATAATTAATGCCATCCCATTGCAATTACTGGCATATTACATTGCTGTGAAGCGCGGATGCCATGTTGACCAACCGCGGAATCTGGCAAAAAGTGTTACTGTAGAATAGTTTGATTTTCTTCGAAAAGTTTGTATTTTCATCTGACATTATTTAACAAGGGCATCTCTAAAAACCTAAAAAAAATTGTCATTGCGAGCCGTTCTTTGGC
>CAYHZL010000318.1:0-1966 GCA_964361075.1 uncultured Chitinophagaceae bacterium | reverse complement strand
CCGTTTAAATTCAATGTTGCAATCACATCAAAGTCTTCCGGACGTGTGAGCACTTGCTGCAATGTTATATCTGCAATAGCATCTTTAATCACGACGCCCGCGCCCGGTTTGCCTTCGGGGATTTTGCACCACGGTCCGCCATCAATTTCTACTGCGCCAAAAAATTCTTTCGCCGTTTGGTATCCCCAATCGCGAAATGCGCCTTCAGTAAATTTCATGATGTTGCCTTTGTGCACAATTGTTACACTCTTGCGTTTGTTTTTGATTGCATAGCTGATCGCGCTGTGCACAAGACGAACAGTTCCCGAGTAACTCACCGATTTAATTCCAACGCCAACATTCACATCGGATGGAAAATTTGGTGTGCCGACAAGTTTCCAGAATGCTTCTGCTTTTTCTTTTGTGCCAAAGCGAACTTTACCAAACTCTTTCGGAAATTCTTTTGCAAGAAGATCCAACACTTTTTGTGCTTCAGCCGATCCGCCCGGATATTCGATTCCCGCATAAATGTCTTCTGTATTCTCGCGGAAAATTATCATGTCAACTTTTTCCGGACATTTCACCGGGGAAGGAACGCCGGTAAAATATTGCACAGGACGCAAGCACACATACAAATCCAACATCTGACGAAGCGCGACATTCAACGAACGAATTCCGCCGCCAACAGGAGTGGTGAGCGGACCTTTGATGCCGACAAGATATTCTTTAAATGCTTCCACTGTTTCATCGGGAAGCCAGGTCTTTAATTTGTCGAACGATTTTTGTCCGGCAAGCACTTCTTTCCATTCGATCTTTTTCTTTCCGCCGTACGCTTTTGCTACTGCCGCATCCATCACACGAACCGACGCGCGCCAAATATCCGGTCCCGTGCCGTCGCCTTCAATAAAAGGAATGATGGGATTGTTGGGAACTGTGAGTTTTCCGTTCTGTAGTGATATTTTTTCTGCCATGATGTTTCCTTGTTTATGTTAGCGATGTATTTGAAAAAATTTATTCTCTATTGGGTTCAATACCCCGACGTCACAAAGTGATCCCTTCGGGACTTGCGTCGTCATTCCCGCACGCTTTTGGCGGGAATCTAAAATGTGGATGCCCGCCTTCGCGGGCATGACGAATACCCCGTCCCGCCTTGCGGGACTGCGGGGATGATTTTTTTTGAATTTTGATTTAGAAGTGCATGTACTCTACCGTCTTTATCTTCTCATTTGATGGAAGAAATATTTTCTTTAATTCGCTGCGCGGTTTCTTTCATCAATCCGTCGGGATATTTTTTCAGGGAAAGTTGAAAATGAATATCATCATTCGGATAGCGGGGTGTTACGTGAATGTGAAAATGAAACACAGACTGTCCGGCAATTTCTCCATTGTTAGAAAAAAAATTAAATCCTTGCAAGTTGTACGTCTTCACAAGTGCATGTGCGATGGCATGGGTAAGCGACATGATTCCGCCAATTTCATTACCAGGCACCTCCAAAAAATCTTTGTGATGGTTTTTTGGAATGATGAGCGCGTGTCCATAATGAATTGGATTGAGATCCAAAATGGAAATGGCATATTCATTTTCCGCGAGAATTTCAGAAGGAATTTCCCGCGAAATGATTTTACAAAAAATACAAGTTGACATGGGCGTGTGTTTTGTTGTTGCTGGCACAGGGTTTTCTATACAATAATATTAGATAAATTCTTCTATAATTACAATAAAGAAAAAAACTTGAAAAAAATTTATTCTCTATTGGGTTTAATACCCCGACGCTTGCGTCGTCATTCCCGCATGTTTTTGGCGGGAATCTATTTGTGGATGCCCGATAAGAGCATTCGGGCATGACGAAGATACCCCGCGCTGCTTGCGGCGGGGAGTTTCATTGAATTTTGGTAACTACACAGCTCAATAAATGTATAAAATGATATTCCTTATGGGCGGTTCTATAAATTGAAAAAAAAATTTCTCGCAAAGACGCGAAGCCGC
>CAYHZL010000317.1:0-1974 GCA_964361075.1 uncultured Chitinophagaceae bacterium | reverse complement strand
CTACTTTATTTCTCATAAAAGAATTCCTTAAGTTGACAGCATTGCCCCCTAACAGGGGGAGAGAAAGAGAGGGGGTCGTGTTTACAAAAGTGGAAAAGCTGAGCGAAGTCCCGAAGGGATGGTGGCGAAGCCATCCCTTCGGGACTTCGCCACCATCACTTCGTGACTTGTGCCGAAGGCATCCCTTCGGGAAAGGTTTTTAGAGATGTCCTGTAACTCCTCGACGTGTTTGTTGCTTCAAAAAATCCCCCGTCCGCTAAAAAAACAGCGGACACACCCTTTTCAAGGGGGATTTTAAAATTCCCCCTTGAAAAGGATGTGAGGCTGTAAGTCCGCCGTCTTTTTGGCGGAGGGATTTCTTTATATTTGTAATTGTTGAGTGGTATAGTATGGATAAGCAAAGTTTCAAAGCAATCGCTATTTTTTGTGCCCTCGGAATTGTCTTGATAGTTTCGGTTGATTATGCTCTTTCCATGTTAGGATTTTCCGTTTCAACAATAAAAATTATTCATGAACTGAAAGGGTGGTTTTTTGTTTTTGTGACTGCAGTGTTTGCATCATATCTTGTTACAAGAAAAAACCGGGAGCGCAGCACTGCGCCAACTTTTTTGAAACAGTTTTCTGTTGCAACAGAACAAATTGTTGAAAGTATCATTGTTACGGACAAAAATGGTATCATCAAGTATGTCAATCCCGCATTTGAAAAAATGACCGGCTACACGCGCGATGAGGTGATTGGTAAAACGCCGCGTGTTTTAAAATCCGGAATACACGATCAAGAATTTTACAGACGATTGTGGGATACAATTTCTGCCGGCATTATTTTTCGTACGGAATTTACCAATCGTAAAAAAAACGGAGAGCTTATTGTTGAAGACAGAACTATTTCGCCGATTAGAAATGAGAAAGGCGAGATTATATTCTTTGTTGCATCCGGTTTGGATAGTACGGAACGGAAACGAATTGAAGGTGAACTGCACTCTTCTCAACAGCAGTTGCGTAACTTGGCGGCGAATCTTCACTCTCACCGCGAACAAGAAAGCGCACGCATCGCACGAGAAATTCACGACGAGCTTGGACAATCATTAACAGGATTGAAAATAGATTTGTTATGGCTTTTGAAAAAACTCGGACAAGATCCTTCCGAAATAATTCCTGTCATTCAAAATCGTGTTCACGAAATGGCATCATTAATTGATGAAACCATCGGCACAGTACGGAGGATTTCCACAGAACTGCGTCCATCAATATTGGATGATTTCGGA
The DNA here is from genome assembly GCA_964361075.1 of uncultured Chitinophagaceae bacterium. GTDB lineage: Bacteria > Bacteroidota > Ignavibacteria > UBA10030 > UBA8401 > CAYHZL01. Next base: position 709 of record CAYHZL010000317.1, on the reverse strand, counting down.
CTTGCTGCAGCAATAGAATGGCAGGCACAGGAATTTGAAAAGAAAACAACTGTTCGGTGCGAGCTGCGGTTTGAGCCATCAACTGATTTTGACTTGAGTAAAGAATACGCCACGACACTGTTTCGTATTTTTCAGGAAGCGCTCACAAATATTATCCGACATGCGGAAGCAACGCAAGTCGTTATCGAATTAAAAAAAGAAGACAATACTGTTTTTTTAGAAATTTCCGATGACGGAAAAGGCATTACGGAAAAACAGATCACACATCATACGTCGCTCGGTATTTTAGGAATGAAAGAACGAGCATATTTATTTGGCGGCACTGTTGCATTTGCGGCGAACCAACCGCACGGAACACGTATCCGGATTACGTTACCACTTTTATTGTTATAATTAGTCGTCCCTTAAAAAATGCGAGTGATGCCATGAGTGTAATACAATGATTCAGAAATAATTCAAATTTTCACGTTCTTAACTCACGTTACGCAAAGATGAAAAACCAACCGTCATTCCCGCATGTTTTTAGCGGGAATCTACATAATGGATGCCCGATTAAAGCATTCGGGCATGACGACCTTAATGTTTTAGACATTTTCCCAACGTGCGTAACATCAGTTTGTAAATAAGACTTGATAAGGAACGACTAATTAGTTTTCGCTGAAAAAGTCATTGCGAGCGAGTGTTTTTTATGAGCGAAGCAATCTTTTCT
>CAYHZL010000316.1:0-2003 GCA_964361075.1 uncultured Chitinophagaceae bacterium | reverse complement strand
AAACAAACTCATGGCATCACTTTGTAAATAAGACTTTTTAAGGGACGACTAACTACAAAGAAACAAAAGCTACAATCCGCCTACACTCCATTCCGCAAATATATGTATGCCGTACACAATCGGTAGATACACAACAACGGCTGCAATCAAAATTCTACGAAGCGATTCCTTCGTAGAAAATCCTTCACGCACCGCACGCCGAAAAAGATAGAACGAAAAAGGAAGATTGAACATCGCGGCAGTAATTACTCCGGGATTATATTTCATCAATACAAGCGAGCCGCCGATGTGCGGCACGAAAACATTTGCGAAAATAATTCCCTGAAGCAGAAGAAGTGTTTTAATTTTTTTGCTCTGCTTTTCTCCGTCACGGCAAATCCAAAAAACTATGAACGGAAGAAGCGTTACGAGAGACAGCGAAGCAAATAATTGCGCGGAAGAAAAATGCAGCACCTGAAAAAACGGAATTTTTTCTTGAAGCAAAGAAATATTTTCCGTCACCCATTCCGGCATTGTTATCGCTTCTTCGCAGTTATGAAGAAGCAAGACAAACGGAATGAACGCAAGAAGTTGGCGAAAAGAAATTTTTGCATCAAGGTATGCAAGCATTGGTGTATTCTCTCACTGTAATTGCGTGAGCGCTTGATTAAGAACATCGGCGCTATGAGCCAGCGCTTTTTTTTCATCATCATTCAGTGTTAATCCAACTTCACCAAGAATACCTTTTCCGCCGACAAGTCTCGGCAGCGAAAGCGCGGTACTGTATTCCTGATTTGTCGCACTGACAGTAAGTATGGCGCGCTGGTCGCGGATAATTTTTTTTGTAATGCCGGCAAGCACTGCACCAATTCCAAAATATGTTGCGCCCTTTCCTGCAATAATATGGTATGCAGCACGCCGCACATTTTCCGAAATGCGAAGTTCATTTTCACGTGTCCATACAATTCCGCGCGCCGCACAATATTCCGGAATCGGCATGCCGGCAACAGTTGCGCTTCCCCATGCAACCACTTCGCTATCGCCATGCTCGCCCACAACATATCCGTGAACATGCTGCGGATCGACACCAACTTCTTCGCCAACCAACGAACGAAACCGCGCCGTATCGAGCGTAGTACCGGAACCAAGCACTTGTCCTTTTGGTACGCCGGCAATGCGTTCAGTAATTGTTGTAAGAATATCAACCGGATTTGTTGCAACTAACAGTACGGCGTTTGGTGCTGACTCCGCAATCTTTGGAACAATATCACGAAAAATAGAATTGTTGCGCTGCAATAAATCTATCCGCGACTCGCCCGGCTTTTGATTAACACCGGCAGTGATGACAACAATTTTTGCATTTTTTAAATCCGCAAAATCGCCGGCTGAAACGACAACAGAATTTGAAACAGGTGTTGCATGTTGAATATCATTCGCTTCAGCAATTGCTTTTGTTTTATTCTGATCAACAAAAACAAGTTCGCGGCAAACACCACGCAATACCATTGCATATCCTGCCGCCGCACCGACAAAACCGGCTCCAACAATTCCAACTTTCATAAAAATTTTCCTGCTGTTTAATTTATTTCGAAAAATATTTGTAGAACATCTCTAAAAACCTTTCCCGAAGGGGGAGATTGAGAGCAATGCTGTCAGTTTAAGGCTTTGGACTAAAGTCCAAAAATATTTTGTAATCATGTTTCCCCGACCTAAAGGTCGGGGCTATTACGTTTATTAAAGAAAATAGCCACGAACTTTGCTAAAGGCATCACTTTGTGAAAAGAACGAAAGACAAAATGTAGAATTCAACTAAAAAAATAGTACACGGTAAAAATTTTAGACTAATAGTCAAAAAAAAAATTAATCAACAATTTTTTCCCGACAATAAAACTAAAAAGCATAGCTGCTTAAAGTTGGCTTTTTAGAGTGAACTCATTCATAAAAAGCGAACATCGTGGTTGTCCAGCCCTGCGCATAGGCGTCAACTTAACTCGTGATTACTGAGGGGAAGAAGATGTGCAAAC
>CAYHZL010000315.1:0-2005 GCA_964361075.1 uncultured Chitinophagaceae bacterium | reverse complement strand
AGTAGTTACCAATAGGTTTAGATTATTTCGGCAAGCCGCTTTAAAAATAAATCATCCCCGCAGTCCCGCAAGGCGGGACGGGGTATTCGTCATGCCCGCGAAGGCGGGCATCCACATTTTAGATTCCCGCCAAAAGCGTGCGGGAATGACGACGCAAGTCCCGAAGGGATCACTTTGTGACGTCGGGGTATTGAACCCAATAGAGAATAAAAAACCCTCGAATGATCGAGGGTTTTTCTTTTCATCAAAAGAAAACTATTACAACGTTACAACTTTTGCATCGAACACACCGTCAATTTTTTTTATTTCTTCTACAATAGAACTTGGAATTGGATTATCCACACTAACAATCGTCAATGCTTTTTCCCCGACACCGGAGCGGCCAAGCGAGAGTCCGCCAATATTAATATTTGCCTTTGCAAGAATACCGCCAACGTTTGCCAACATTCCCGGCTTATCAATATTTGTATAATACAAAAATGTTCCGTCAGGATTTCCTTCAACATAATATTTATCCAGACGAACAATCTTCAAATATTTTCCGCCGAATACTGTTCCGGCAAACGAACGCGATTCCACATCAGTGGTGTACGCAACAGAAAGCAAGTGTGTGTAATTTTCTCCGTCCATTTCTTTCTTTTCGCTGATGCGGATGCCCATCGAGTTTGCAATGTACGGTGCATTAATATAATTCACCGGCTCACTCATCAATTTCGAAAAGAGTCCGCGCAACACACCGGCTTTCAACAACTCCGTGTACTTGTGCAACAATTCGCCGCGCATTTCAATGGTAATTTCTTTTAGCGTTCCTTTCATCACTTGTGCTTGAAGTTTGCCAAGTTTTTCTGCAAGAGAAAGAAATGGTTTTATCTCATTCGGAATTCCTGCTTGCAATGCAACTGCATTGACAGCGCCGGCAATACCGCGATCTTTCAGCGCGTCGGCAATTTGTTCTGCAATTTGAATCGCAACTTTTTCTTGCGCTTCGTCTGTTGATGCACCAAGGTGCGGCGTTGCAATTACTTTCGGGTGTTGCAACAACGGATTATCTTTGGGTGGTTCAACGACAAATACATCAAGCGCGGCACCGGCAACTTGTCCGCTGTTAAGTGCGGTGAGCAATGCAGCTTCATCAATAATGCCGCCGCGCGCACAATTAATTACGCGTACACCTTTTTTGCATTTTGCAAATGTTGTATCATTTAACAAACCTTTTGTTTCGGCAGTCATCGGTGTATGCACAGTAATAAAATCTGAGCGGCGATAAATTTCATCAAGCGAAACAAGTTCAACATTCATTTTTGATGCAACATCACTGGACAACACAGGATCGTAACCGATTGTCACCATGCCGAATGCCTGGCAGCGTGTTGCAACTTGTTGACCGATTTTCCCGAGTCCAACAATACCGATTGTTTTGCCCATCACTTCAGTGCCGGTATATTTTTTTCTGTCCCACTTACCTGCAACCAAACTTGCATTCGCCTGCGGAATATTTCGCGCAAGAGAAAGCATCATTGAAACAGTATGTTCCGCAGTAGAAATTGTATTGCCTCCCGGCGTGTTCATTACAATAATGCCGCGTTGCGATGCGGCTTTCGTGTCTATATTGTCAACGCCTGCACCGGCTCTGCCAATAACTTTCAAGTTCACTGCCTTCTCTATTATATCAGCAGTAACTTGGGTTCCGCTTCGCACAATAAGCGCAGCATATTCATGAATAATTTTTTTAATTTCTTCGGCAGGAAGTCCCGGTTTTGCATCAACCTGAAATCCTTCGCGCGTTAAAATATCAACACAACTTTCTTCAATTGGATCGCTAATTAAAATTTTCATAGAAGTAATCTTTAAGTGTAAAGAATTGGTAACTACTCAGCGTGGCAAATTATAAATTCGTTCGCCGCGGCAAATCACCCCCTCTTTGCTTCTCCCCCTTTTCCCGAAGGGATGCCTTCGGCACTGGGGGAGAAAATTCCCTCCCCTAAAAGGGGAGGGATAAAGGGTG
>CAYHZL010000314.1:0-2025 GCA_964361075.1 uncultured Chitinophagaceae bacterium | reverse complement strand
CGAATGTGACCTTATGTGTCTATGTGGTTTAATAGTCCATGAAAAAATCTACAGTTGAGCAGTTACAAAAAATCAATAACTACCCCGAAGGGATGGCTTAGCCACACTTTACTGCGCTGCGTGCAAAGAAAGTGATTATTAAAACTATTGACGAGATAAAAAAATGAAAGAAACGAACGTCCACTCATTTCATATTCCAGTAATGGGATTAGCATTTTCAATTGATACGCCGATACGCGTTGCGCGGTTTGGCATCTCTTCGGTGATTTCCATTGTTGATGATATGCTGATTGAGCACATGCGCAAACATTATTCCGAAGTGCATGGTGAGCCGTATGTAGAGATTACACCGAAAGATGAAGATCATCGCGCGCGAAGAATTACAGAATATCTGAATCTTGTGCAGAAAATCGTTCAGAATCAAATTGAAAAATTAAAAACATCTGCGTTTGAAAGCAAAAGTGATATTGTAAAATATTTCGAAATGCTTTCGGCGAACTCCCCGTTGAAAAACCTGTACAATAGAATGGTGAATGCAACAGATGCCGAACTGCAATCGAAGTTACAAGCGGAACTGCGTGAAAAAATTGTTGCCGGCGCAATTGATGTCAACATCATGACCAAAGTTGATAAGTTGAATATCGGCAAGGACAGACAAAAACTTCCGCAGGAATTTTCCGATGCGATTGCCTCATTACGCGGCTTTGCGCAGAGCAAATTGCAATCGTCCGTTGTGCTTTCTGCCGGTATGAATCCGCGTTTGTACAGCTACTTGGGAAAATGCACCGAATTTCTTCCTGACGAACATGGTGTGTTGAAGAAAAAAGTTATTCTGAAAGTAAGCGATTACCGTTCAGCAATAATTCAGGGAAAGTTTCTTGCAAAAAAAGGAATTTGGATTTCTGAATACCGCATCGAGTCGGGATTGAATTGCGGCGGACATGCATTTGCGACAGATGGATTTTTGCTCGGACCGATTTTGGAAGAGTTCAAAAAAAATAAAGAGATGTTAATCAATGAACTGCATCAGTTGTACGCTGTCGGTCTTCAGGAAAAAGGCGTAACAGTACCGTCATCGCCGCTGCATGTGCGCATCACGGTGCAAGGCGGGATCGGCACGGCGAAGGAAGATGTTTTCTTGCGCGAGCATTATCAAGTTGACGGCACAGGTTGGGCATCACCGTTTTTGCTTGTTCCCGAAGCGACAAATCTTGATGATGCAACGCGACAAAAACTTGCCAACGCCAAACAAGAAGATTATTATTTAAGCAGAGTTTCGCCGTTGGGTATTCCCTTTAACAATCTTAGAAATACAACAAGCGAGCAACAAATTCTTCGTCGGTATTCAGAAGGAAAACCCGGAAGCCCGTGCGTGAAAAAATTTCTGGTTTCTAATACGGAATTTACTGAAGAACCGATTTGCACCGCCTCCCTGCAATACCAAAAATTGAAAATCAATCAATTGAAAGAATTACATTTATCGAAAGAAGAGTTCGACAAAAAAATAGAACGCGTTATCGAAAAAGCGTGTCTGTGCGAAGACCTTGCCGGTCCCGCACTGAATACCAGTGAACCGAATCCGGCAGAAGCCAACCATGCGGTTGCCGTTTGCCCCGGACCAAATCTTGCATACTTTTCGAAAATTGTTTCTCTGCAAGAAATGGTCGGTCATATTTACGGACGAACGCAGCTTATTACTGTTGCTGACCGCCCGAACATGTTCATTAACGAACTGCGCATGAATATTGATTATCTTAAAACAGAAATTCAAGAAAAGTTTGAGTGCGCTACTGCAATGCAAAAAAAACAGTATGAAGCATTCAAAGTTAATTTAATGGATGGAGTTGAATACTATAAATCGCTCATTCCAAAACTTAGCGCTGAAACCGAAAGCTACCGCGCAACGATGCGTCAACAATTATTGAAATTAGAAGAAGAGCTTTTTGAAATATTAGTTCCGAGTATGGAAACCGCGGCGGTGTAACGCGCTCGTTGTTTATAAAGGGCATCTCTAAAAACTCACGA
>CAYHZL010000313.1:0-2069 GCA_964361075.1 uncultured Chitinophagaceae bacterium | reverse complement strand
ATACATTCATTAGATAAGGTGGACTCCATCTTTTGCCTTTTGCGTAACGTGAGTTCATAATTCATTTTTCATCTTTTAAAAATGGCTCTCACAATTGGAATAATTGGTGCGGGAACAATAGGCGCAGGTATTGCGCACGTTGCCGCACTTCATACATGTTCTGTCTACCTGTATGATATTTACGACGATGTAGTGAAACGAAGTGTTGAACGCATCAACGCCGAGTTTCAAAAAAGTGTTGATAAAAATAAATTTACCGCCGAAGAAATGGCGGCAGCAATTTCCCGCATTAAGCCGCGCACACAAATAGGCGATTTGGATGTCTGCGATATTATTATTGAAGCAGTCATTGAAGATGTACGTGTGAAAAAGGATTTGTTCAAAAAGTTGGATACGATTGCACATCACTCAACTATTCTCGCTACTAACACATCATCAATTTCAGTAACATCAATCGCTTCGGTTACTAAAAAACCTGAGCGTGTTGTTGGCATGCATTTCTTTCATCCGGTACATACAATGAAATTAGTGGAAGTTGTGAGCGGCGAGCATACATCATCTGAAGTATTGCAGCGAACACTTGACGCGGCACGCAAACTTGGTAAAACGCCGGTACTAGCAAAAGATACTCCCGGATTTATCGTAAACCGAATCGCGCGTCCGTTTTATGGCGAAGCGTTGCGTCTGCTTGATGAAGGCGTTGCATCGTTTGAAGAAATCGATCGCATTGTAAAACGCAGCGGTGGATTTAAATCGGGTCCATTTGAAACAATGGATGCAACCGGTATTGACGATAACTTTGCCGTTACACAATCAATGTACGAACAATGCTTTCACGAACCGCGATTCCGTCCGCACAGGATACAAAAACAAATGGTGGAATCAGGCAAGCTGGGCAAGAAAACAAAAAAAGGATTTTACGATTATAGTGAAGAGAATAAAAAACCATTCTGATTATTATTTAATTAGCCGTCCCTTAAAAAGTGCGAGTGATGCCATGAGTGTAATACAATGATTCAGAAATAATTCAAATTTTCACGTTCTTGATAAACAAACTCATGGCATCACTTTGTAAATAAGACTTTTTAAGGTTCAACTAATTACTTCATTAACATCGAAACAGAAAGTTGTATTGTAATTTATGACAAAGAAAAAAACAGAAGAAAAAAAAGCTGCACCAAAGAGAACTGCAGTTAAAAAAACGGCTAAAAAACCAACAGTAGAATTAAAAAAAGAAATTGAACTTTCTGCCGAACAAGTGCACACCGTGCCGCAGCCGAGTTACAAAATTTCAACACAAGAACACCCTGCTGTATTGCTCGTTGGTGATGAAATTGCCACGAGTGAGTTCACAACAATTCTTTCCGAACACGGTTGCACGGTGCTGGCTGAACACACGTCAGAGGCGCTCAAGCGTTCTGCAAAAAATATTTCGATGGTCTTTGAGTTTTCAAATTTATCTATCGAAACAAAAAAGAACAGACTCATCGCATTAGATACAGCATTGCCGGCGAATATTATTATCATCAGCTCTTCGCACACGGTGAGCGTGTTGGAACAAGCGCAATGGATTCGACACAAAGAACGTTTAGTAGGAATGAGTGCGCTGCCAACGCTGCTGAGTAATCCGCTTATTGAACTTGCATCATCATTGTACACACACAACGCTGCATTTTCTGCTTCGGAAAAGTTTTTTTCAACATTGAAAAAAGAAACCGCGATTGTGCAAGACAGAATCGGCATGGTAATGCCGCGCATTCTGTGCCAGATTATCAACGAAGCATTCTTCGCAATGCAAAGCGATGTTGCACTCCCAAAAGATATTGATGTGGCAATGAAGAAGGGAACAAACTATCCGCACGGACCAATTGAGTGGGGAGAAAAAATCGGTTTTCAGCAAGTAGTTGCTACATTGGAAGCAATCTACAACGACACGCGCGAAGAACGCAACCGTGTTTGTCCGCTGTTAAGAAAAATTGCACTCGCCGGAAAGTTTTGGTAAGAAATAGGTAACTAGTCGAGCCTTAAAAAATGCGAGTGATGCCATGAGTGTAATACAATGATTCAGA
>CAYHZL010000312.1:0-2074 GCA_964361075.1 uncultured Chitinophagaceae bacterium | reverse complement strand
TTTGAATTATTTCTGAATCATTGTATTACACTCATGGCATCACTCGCATTTTTTAGGGACGACTATGTAATGTATTTTTTCTTGCAGTATTCAGCAGGTTTATCTAATTTAAGTTCGCAATGAAATCTTTTGATCTTGGCATCGCTTGGAATTGGGAATACGATGCGGACTTTGTTCGCGGTATTGAACAAGAATGTACACGGCATGGCGTTTCAACGTATCGCATCGAAACCCACAATTGCGAAGAAACACTTCACTTACTTCGAACGCGAAAAATCTCTTTTCACACATTTCTCGATCGCGCTTCGGATGCCGATGATGTATTCATTCCTCTCGCAAAGTTCATAGCAAAATCAGGCACACATGTTTTTAATAACTATGAGTTTGTTGAGTATGCAAAAGATAAAGCAACAATGCATCTCGAACTTATTGCAGCCGGTTTGCATACACCGTACACTATTATCATTTCTCCGGTAAACAAAAAGAAAGAAATTGAATTAAGTCTGACTGAACTCGCGCATCTCGGACGACCGTTCATTATTAAACCGGCAAATACAACCGGCGGCGGCGTCGGGGTGGTTATTGGAGCAGAGACACTAAAACAAATCATCGAAACAAGAAAGCATCATAAAAACGATAAGTATCTTTTACAGGAAACGGTTGTCCCTCAGAGTATTGAAAAACACAAAGCATGGTTCAGAATTATTTTTGCGTTCGGCATTTCATTTCTCTGTTGGTGGGATCACGAAACACATCGCTACCGCAAAATAACAAAGGAAGAAGAACGGCACTTTCATCTTCATCATCTCTATTCTATTTTAAGATCAATTCATTCCGTTTGCCATCTCGATTTTTTTTCTTCTGAAGTTGCTTTAGTGCACGATGGACGATTTATTGTTATTGATTATGTAAACGAAATCTGCGATATGCGTTTGCAATCGGCACACTACGACGGGGTTCCGGATGATATTGTCCACGAAATACATTGCCAGCTTGCAAAAATTATTAAGAGCTATGTGAAGAAGATTTCTTGACTTTCTAATCAGCCTTTAATACATTTCACATGAAAAATTATAACTCTTCTACAACATTATTGTAGTTGTTACCTAACGGAGGAAATATGGCTAATAGTTTGAAAAACACCCGCGCTTTTTTATTAATATTCTCATTGATGCTTTTTTCAGCATTTAATTTTGTCGGATGCGGAGGATCGAGTCAAAATGTTGAAGACGAAACTGTAACCGACACCGGAACACAAACTCAACCGCAGGATACAACAACAGTTGCTGCCCAACCAGATCCCACAGTACAACAGCAGCCACAACCTGAAGTTCAACCGCAACCACAAGAAGCAACAAAAGAAGAAGTGTTGCAGCAAGAAATTGATGCACTGAAAACTGAAAATATTGATTTAAAAAAGAAATATGAAACCTCAGAACAACTAAATAAAAATCAGAGTGCAAAAATCTCGGATCTTGAGGCAGCACTTGCTGCAAAAAATACAAAGATGATTGCGGCTGAACCGGCACCTGTAAAGATGTCCGCGAAAAAATCGACCCCGGGCACATCTACAAATGCAAATGTTCAAGCGTATGAATCAGCCGTCGGGTTGGCGAAAGAACGAAAGTTTAACGACGCCATCAAACAATTGCAATCATTGCTCGATGGAAACGTACGAGATGATTATGCTGATAACTGCCATTACTGGATTGGAGAATCCTATTTTCAAATGAAGCAATATAAAAATGCGATCGAGCATTTTAAGATGGTTGCAAATTATAAATTTTCAGAGAAGAAAGATGATGCTCAATTGATGGTAGCACAATCATACGAAAAAATTGGAAATGCTTCGCAGGCAAAAACAGAATACCAAAAACTTGTTGATGAATACCCGACAAGCGAGTATGTGAAACGTGCAAAATCAAAACTGCGTTAAGCAAAAAAATATTATCAATAAAAAATCCCGTTCAGATATTTTTCAGAACGGGATTTTTTATTGTGAGCGAAGTCCCCCTTTCTCAATGCTGTCAACTTAAGGATTTGTCATTGCGAGGAATGAGTCACGCGCCAGCGT
>CAYHZL010000311.1:0-2083 GCA_964361075.1 uncultured Chitinophagaceae bacterium | reverse complement strand
TCGCCGCGGCGAACATGACGAAGATACCCCGCTGCTTGCGGCGGGGAGTTTCATTGCGGTGCCGCGCACTAAAAAACTTCTTGCCATTCAAACTAAAGTCTTCTAACTTTGTCTGTTGGAACTATGCTAACCTTGGTTTACTAACGCCCTTTTTAGTTTTACAGAACGGTGAATATGATAAACTTGCAAGCAATTAGAGTTCTTGTTGTGGATGATGAAGATGCTTTCCGTCTGGGCTTGGAAATAAGTCTTAACATGTCCGAGGAGTTTGCTGTGAAGTCATGTGAATCTGCACAGAGCGCGATAGATTTACTTAAAGAGCAAGCATTTGATGTTGCGATTATTGATTATCAGATGCCGGAAATAAGCGGACTTGAACTTTTGGATTGGATGCGCAACGAAAAAATTGACACTCCCGTTATTATGGTAACTTCTCATGGGTCTGAATCACTTCTTACGGATGCAATAAAGCATGGAGTGTACGATTACTTTCGGAAAGACGAAGTGAATCTGAAAAAATTCTCATCGATCATTAAAAAAGTACACAATCAACATATTCATCAAATTGGAAAAAAACTTCGCGAAGAAGCTGAACTGCTCATTAAAGTGCAAACGAAAGAACAAGAAGCGTTCAATGCATTTCAGAATACGGTAAATGAAATCGGTCAATTTATTGAGAGTAGTCTCACTGTACACCTTATGAATCTACGTCGCACCGAACACGCGTTGCGGGAAATGGTAGATGAACAGTGGCGCGAAGAATGTACGTCGCTATTTAACGAGCTGCGCGATGAAATTGAAACACTTAACAAAGGGATGAAAGCAATGCTCGATATTACGATATTGCTTACAGTGAAAAAGGTGAAAGAGGAGAGCGAAAAATAAATGAGCGAGCGTAGTGTATAAAAAAAGCGGCGGTGCATTGGCGCCACCGCTTTTTTTATGTACAAACTCAAAAAAATTAAACTACGCAACTTATTTTTCTCTGATCATGACATACTCAATAAATGCAAGCAATGCATTCTTCGCATCTGATTCAGGAAAAGGAGCAAGACATGCAAGTGCTTCATAGCTGTATTCTTGTGCTCGTTTTTTTGCGTATTCAGTGCCGCCATAGTGTTGTGTAAAGTTAATTACCTCTTCGATATCTTTTCCCCTGGCGCCTTTTTTAATTAATTTCAAAATGCGGCGCGATTCTTTTGCAGGTGCGTGAGCAATGGAATAAATCAGCGGCAGTGTAATTTTCTTTTCTTTAATATCACCGCCGATTGGCTTTCCAAGAATGCTTGTCCGGCTAGTATAATCTAACAGGTCATCGCGAATTTGAAATGCCATGCCGACATTTTCGCCAAATTCTTTCATCAATCGTCGTTGTTCAACATCATCGGTAGTACTTGCCGCGCCGATTTCCGAACACGTTGAAAGGAGCGAAGCGGTTTTATTCGAAATAATTTTCAGATACGTTGCTTCATCAATATCCAGCTCGCGGCTTTTTTGAATTTGTAAAATTTCGCCTTCGGTCATTCTGCGCACCGCATCGGAAACGGCTTTCAAAAAAAATACGTCATCATGTTTCAGCGCGATCATCAATCCCGTAGAAAGAAGATAATCGCCCATCAAGACTGCAATTTTATTTTTCCACACGGCATTAATGGAAGCAAGTCCGCGCCGCGTATCGGCATCATCAACAACATCATCATGCACTAATGTTGCAGTGTGAAGAATTTCGACAAGCGTTGCGCCGCGGTAGGTGCTTTCATTAACGGTGCCGCATGTTTTTGCGCAAAGAAACACAACGATGGGGCGGATGCGTTTCCCTTTTTGTTTTACAACGTAACGGGCAATGGTATCCACTAAGCCGACACTGGAACGCATTGACTGCTTAAAAAATTTCGTAAACTCCTGTATTTCTTTTTTTACAGGCGCTTTAATTTCATCAAGACTGGATGTATTTGCAAAATTCATGAAGCGGGTTTTTAATGACTGATGTTACGCAAAACAAAGAAAAAGTTAAGCAGATGGAGTCCACCTACTTAACAAATGAAATGATAATTACACGGTTTTACAATTTTTTTTAGGCAAG
>CAYHZL010000310.1:0-2102 GCA_964361075.1 uncultured Chitinophagaceae bacterium | reverse complement strand
AAATAAAAACGTTTCGCGCTTCAGATTCTGAAACTGAACTTCTCCCAACGCCAACATAAAAATCGTGAACATAACCAAATGGAGTTTCTGCAATCCAGCGAGGACGTTCGGATGCAAGAAGAAATGAAAATAAGAAGGGAGAAAATAAAAAATGCTTCAATCGGTGATTTAGAAAAATCATTGATGTTTTACGTAAAGATGTTCATAGCGTTGGGATGTGAAATCTATACCAGATGGAAGAATGCCGCTAAGTTTAACAATCTCTGGATGAATTATATCGCTCGAAGATGGTTGCACGGGATTTTGTTTATTGCTTTTATTCTTCAATAGTTGTGCAAACGCAATAACTTTTTGTACATATTGCGGCGGCAGATCTTTTGTCGCTTCAAGAAGATTTGTTTGTAATGTCGTCATAATTACCTCGTTTCTTTACGCTAAATTAAGCAGCAAGAGAAAGGAATGCAAATAGTAAGGTATTTAGCACTCACATTACACCGGCTCTAATGTTGTTTTTATGCGTAGATATTTTTTCTTTGACTTAGTGCGCGATGTTTTATTTTTTACTCTTTTGGAAAAATCTTTTTCAATGTATTCCAGCGTTGACCCGTTTTCTTCCTGTTCAATAAGAGAAGGGTTTTTTGCAACTTGACGCAAAAAATCAAACGTTAATCCAATATTTCTTTGTACTGTTTCCTTTTTTGTCATTTTTTTATTCTCCTTACAAATCGTTCTTTGTAAAATTCCCATCGATCCTTAATATCCTGCTCAGCATAATTCAATGCTGCTTCTAAAGAATCAATAACAATCGCGTGTTTTTCTTTTTCACCGTTAGGATGCAACACATCTCTATGAAAGAATCCGTGTGAACAATCATAACGAACGATTGGCATCCATTTGTTTTGTATGAAACTTTCGTATTGCACTACAACATCAATTACTTTGCCTCGTTCCGTCTGGATCTTGAGGCGAAGTTTTTCGGTTTCTTCGTTGTCCAAAAATTTTTGATACGATATTTCTTTCACTATCGTCTTCCTTTATACTAAATTAACCATAGCAGAGAGAAAATGCAAATGTAACTATTCAACGCATTTCTTCCGTAGAGCAATTACTCAAATAATTTCCTACGACAATATTTTTATTCCAACAAACAAATGTAGGCACGGATGTTCCAAAGGAATCCCTTTGGGAAAAATCCGCGCCAAGAATGTAAGTTAGGAACGGTCTTTCGACTTCTCCCAACGCCAACGTAAAAATCGTGTATGTAGCCGATGGAGTTTCTGTAATCCAGCGAGGACGTTCGGAAGCGTTGAGATATATAGTGAAAACGGAGAAAAACAGAAATAAACATTTTATTTTTTGCATATCGGAAACCAGATTAGTATATTTAAAAAAAGGAACACAATATGAATGCATACAAAACAAAATACAGCAACGGCAAATTGCAACTGTTGGAAAAACCGTCGATAACAAACACTGCCAAAAACGCTATTGTCTTTTTTTTAGAAGAGCCGCCAAAACGTTCCCGTGCCGCTAAAAAAAATACACCGTCTTCGCAAAAACGTCCATTTGGATTATGCAAAAATGAATTCAGCGTAACAAACCATTTTGATGATCCTTTGCCGGAATCTTTCTTGAAGGCATTTAAAAAATAATGCAACTACTTCTTGATACCTCAATATTTTTGTGGTACATCTCCGGCGATAAAAAATTAAAACCGAAGCAGAGTTCGCTGATACGGGATTCCAAAAACGATGTGTATGTCAGTGTCATTTCTATTTGGGAAGCATCCGTTAAACAACTGAACGGAAAAACTCGATCTTCCGGAATATGCCGGAACATATCTTCCGCGTATGCGCGAACTACACAGATTCTTGCCTCTCGATTTTTCAGAGTCTTCTTTACTACACTTACAACATTTGCCGCTGTATCATCATGATCCGTTTGACAGAATGTTGATTTGCCAAGCATTGCAGGAACATCTTACTCTCGTTACTTCAGATACACTGATAAAACAATATCCTGTGAAAACAATCTGATTACAAAACCATTCAACGCATTTCTTTTGTAGAACAATTGCGCAAATAATATCTTTAGTTTTTATC
>CAYHZL010000309.1:0-2160 GCA_964361075.1 uncultured Chitinophagaceae bacterium | reverse complement strand
GATTTTATTGTTTCCAAAACGGATTTAAAAGGCATCATCATGTACGCCAATAGAACATTTATTGAATTTTCCGGATACACCGAAGCGGAACTATTAGGTGTGCAGCACAATATTATTCGTCATCCTGATATGCCGCGCTCTGTGTTTAAATTATTGTGGGATACAATTACGCAGAAAAAAGAAATTTTTGCGTACGTCAAAAACATGTCGAAGGATGGAAGTGCATATTGGGTGTTTGCCAACGTTACTGCATCAGAAGATGAACAAGGCAATATCATCAGCTACTATTCGGTTCGCCGGAAACCTAAAGCAAGCGGTGTTAAAGCAGCAACAGGTTTATACAGAGAGATGCTGAGCATCGAACAACGAGTCGGCACGAAAGATGGTATGGAAGCAGCAACGGAACATTTATTAAGTCTTTTATCGAAAGGAGGAGTAAGTTATGAAGAGTTCATACTTAGTCTCTGAAATAAAAAAGATATTCATTCTTGCAATAAGCGTTTCAGTGGTTGCATTATTTTTTTTCAAGATGGCAAATGCAGCGTTATGGGTTGAAGCGATTGTAGTAGTCGGTATTCAATGTGTCTCTGCGGTGTATATTGTAAAACTATCAAAAAAATTCTTACACATACTGCCGCACATTTCCATGCTCACGAAGGAAGTCGGTGCAGGCCGGTTCGAGCAGCGTATCACATATATTGATGATTCAACAGAATTGGGTCGGATTGCATTGGAGTTGAATGATATGCTTGATCAGTTAGAAGCATTTTTCAGAGAAGTGAAAACAACAACCGAGTATATCAGTCTGGAAAAATTTTTTCGAAAGATACAACCTTCCGGTTTACACGGACAATTTAAGCAAACGTTGTTTATGGTTTCCGCTGCATTACAAGTTACAGAAGATTCTTTTCGTTCTAATAGAAATATGCGCGAATATCTTGCCAGTAATATTGATTCTCTCTTGAACAGCATTGCAGAAATGAATCAGCGTATTGATGAAACAACAAAGAGTGCGCTTGATGCGGCGGAATCATCAAAACGTTCCGGTGATAATGCCCAGGAAGGCGGAAAGGAAGTTGAAGAAGCTATTGTTGGTATGAATCGCATTGCTGATGTCGTACGTCTCTCCACAGATTCGGTAAAAGGGCTTGGCAAATCGAGCGATGAAATCGGCAAAATTGTACTGCTCATTAAAGATATTGCCGATCAAACAAATCTTCTTGCGCTCAATGCTTCTATTGAGGCGGCGCGCGCGGGTGAACAAGGACGCGGCTTTGCGGTTGTCGCAGATGAAGTGCGTAAACTTGCGGAGCGTACAATGCTTGCAACAAAAGACATTGCAACGATGATAAAACATATTCAAAAAGAAACCGGTAACGCCGTGAATTCGATGCAGCAAGGTAATATTGAAGTTGAACACGGCAAAGAACTTGTTGATAAAGCAGGTGAGTCTTTGAAAAAAATTATACTCAGTACACGCGAGGTTGTTGCAACAATTTCAAAAGTTGCCCAAGCAAGCGAATTACAATTGGCGGCGAGTGAACACATTAGCAAGAGTATCGAAACTATTAGCGATGCTGCGCACTCTTCATCGGCATCCACTTCACAATTGAAGCAGCTCACTTAAAGAGCAAAAAAAATTTACATTAACCACTGTCCCGAAGGGATGTGCCAAAGGCATGGCTTTGCCACCTTCGGCAATTGCACGAATCCCGCAAAAAGCGCGGGACGCATAAAACGCGAAACACGGATGCACACAGAGAAGTTACATAAGGGCATCTCTAAAAACTATGTCCGTCATTGCGAGGGAGGTACGCTTTAGCGTACCGACCGAAGTCCCAAAGGGATCCCCTTGGGACAATCTTTCAATTAAAAAGAAAAAACGAGATTGTCCCGCTGTACGCATAGGCGTCAACTTAACTCGTGATTACTGAGGGGAAGAAGATGTGCAAACATCAATCAGCAATTAACAAGCAGTTACTTATAAATCCTCTACGAGGATTATTGTGGATTTTTTGATTTTTTTCTACAATAATTTGACCTCTACGAGGTCTAATATTAAAAACATCGTAGATGTTTAATTATTGTAAAACGAAGGAACACATAACAAACATTCGCCGTGGCGAATGAATAAGAGTTGTGAAATTTTTTCTAACCTAT
>CAYHZL010000308.1:0-2179 GCA_964361075.1 uncultured Chitinophagaceae bacterium | reverse complement strand
AGTGATGCCATGAGTGTAATACAATGATTCAGAAATAATTCAAATTTTCACGTTCCTGATAAACAAACTCATGGCATCACTTTGTAAATAAGATTTTTTAAGGTTCAACTATGTATGTGTTTAAAAATAAATATTTCAAACGTAAAATCCGAAAGATATTTTTATTTTTTTTGCCCAGTGCGTGAGCGAAGCCATCACTTCGTGAGAAGCGGACTTATGTCGGGATGATTTTCAAAAATTTACGCTTGCCGACTTTTACAATTATCGGTTCGCGTACAGAAACATTAGTTTTGCTGTCGGAAATTTTTTGACCATTGATGCTCACACCGCCTTGATCAACCAACCGGCGCGCTTCGCTTTTTGATTCTGAAAGTTTTGTATCAACAAGAAGCTGCAAAATGCTGACGCTGTCTGTTGCGGCATACGTTGCTTCTTCAATATCGTCGGGAACATCTTTCTTAATAAAAATTTTATCGAATTCTTCTTCCGCTGCTTGTGCTGCTTCCGGCGAATGGTACATTGCAACAAATGTGCGCGCAAGTTTTCGTTTCTCATCGCGCGGATGCGCCGTACCGTTTTCCAATCCGGAGTGAATACGTTTCAATTCATCCGTTGAAACATTGGTGGCGAGAAGAAAATATTGGTACATCAATTTGTCGGGGATGGAAAGTGTTTTGCCGAATATTTCTTTCGGCGACTCGCTGATGCCGATGTAATTATCGAGCGACTTACTCATCTTCTCTACGCCATCCGTGCCGATAAGAATTGGCATGGTGAGAATAACCTGCGGCTCTTTTCCGAATGCGCGTTGAATTTCTCTTCCGACAAGCAAATTAAATTTCTGATCAGTGCCGCCAAGTTCAACATCGGAATCAATCGCAACAGAATCCATTGCTTGTGCAAGCGGATACAAAAATTCGTGCAGCGAAATTGGTTCTTCTTTATTGAACCGATTATGAAAATCTTCGCGCTCCAACATCTGCGAGACAGTATATTTGCTTGAAAGATTAATTACATCGGCAAAACTCATCCCGCCAAGCCACTCAGAATTGTACATCATCTTTACGTGACTTGTCGAAAGAACTTTTCCTGCTTGTTCAAAATATGTTTGTCCGTTCTTGCGCGTTTCTTCAAGCGAAAGGGAAGGGCGCGTTTTACTTTTGCCCGAAGGATCGCCAATCATGCCCGTAAAATCACCGACGATGAGAATTGCTTGGTGTCCCAAATCTTGAAACTGCCGCAGCTTGCGCAACACAACAGAATGTCCCAAATGCAAATCAGGGCGCGATGGATCGCAGCCAAGTTTGATGATGAGCGGTTTGTTTGTCTTAATTGATTTTTCAATTTTTCGCACGAGTTCTTCTTCCGGAATAATTTCCGAAACGCCTCGGCGGATGGTATCCATTTGTTCGTTAAGTGAAGGAAACATGTGTTGCAATTATGAAGGATGTTCCGAAGGGATGTGCCAAGGGTATGGCATTGCCACCTTCGGCAAATTATGAATTATGAATTATGAGTTATGAGTTATGAGTTATGAATTGATGTTATTACAAGTTTTTTATCTTCTCGAAATCCGAGCCCGTTGCATTTCGCGTTCACTGTCGCGTTTCTTAATGTCTTCGCGTTTGTCGTAACTTTTCTTGCCTTTGCACAAACCAAGTTCAACTTTTGCTTTGCCGGTTCTGAAATACACTTTCAACGGAATCAAAGTTAATCCTTTTTCAGAAACTTTCCCAAATAATTTTCTGATTTCATTTTTGTGCAGCAACAGTTTTCTTTTTCGAACCGGATCGTGATTAAACTGATTTGCCTGCTCGTACGTGTTGATATGCATTCCTTCTAACCACACTTCGCCTTTGTGAATTGATGCAAAACTATCTTGCAAGTTTGCATTTCCTTGTCGCAAAGATTTTACTTCCGAACCTTTGAGCACAATTCCTGTTTCGTACGAATCGAGCACTTCGTACTCGTGCCGTGCTTTTCGGTTGGAAATGGCAATGCGTTCTTCAGGCTTTGCAGGTTTCGGTTGTTCGCTTTTCATACATACAAATAAAGGAGATTTTCTTACAAATACAATGTTGATAATTTTTCTTTTTCATTCTTGCGCGGGCAAAGAAGTTGCAGTATCTTATGGGCATCTCTAAAAACATCGTCGTCATTGCGAGGGAGCGAAGCGACC
>CAYHZL010000307.1:0-2203 GCA_964361075.1 uncultured Chitinophagaceae bacterium | reverse complement strand
CCGAAGGGATGGCTTCGCCACCATTCGCCGTGGCGAACCTTCGGGACAAAAAACATGTTAAGTAGTTACTATTTTATATCCTTTGTTCACAAAAACTCATTTCTTTTCTTCTGATTCAGAAATGATGGGGAGATAACTATGGATGCGTTCTTCAACTTCTTTTATTCCTTCATGTCTACCCTCTTCTATTTCCCAGACTGAAATAATCGGGAATAATTTTGAGAATCCCATATAACCCAGGATGAAAGCAGAAATTCCACCGGCAAATAACGCCCATTCTGTCAATGACGGGATATAAATTCCAATCGGCAATTCCATGCGAGGATTTGCAAGTGATGGTACAACAATAACAAATCTTTCTAACCACATCCCGATAACAACAGTGCATGACGCAATCAATATTCCAAGTATTGTTTTGAAGCGTTTAAATCCGAGAAGAATTACAGGTATGATGAAATTACACACAACCATTCCCCAAAAGAAAATTGCAAATGGTCCAGTAAATTTGTAGATGATGATATGCATCTCATGCGGTTCATCTCCAAATATGCCCGTAAGATATTCCGAAAAAGTAAAATAGAACCAGAGAATTGACATAATGAGCAGCAATGTTGCCAAATATTGGAAATGAATTTCCCTCAAATAATTTTCGAGATGATATGCTTTTCGGAATGCGATCATTACGATTAACAGAGCAGCGATACCGGAAAAAATTGCACCGACGACAAAGTAGGGTCCAAAAATTGTACTGTGCCAACCAGGCTGTAACGTCATTGAAAAGATAAACGAGATCACGGTATGAACTGACACTGCAATGGGAATTACCATTACCATTAAGATGCTTATTGCTCGGTTCAGAATTTTCTTTTGACGTTCAGTTCCTTCCCATCCCCACGCCAAAAAGGTATAAAACCAATTTAATTTCCCACCTTGATCGCGCAAGCGGGCAATATCGGGAATCATCGGAATGTATAGGTACACTGTGCTTGCTGTAAAATATGCAGTAATACTTGTAACATCCCAGAGTAATGGTGATTGTAAACGACCGTATTCAAATAAATTTAAAATGCGATCAGGTCTTCCCTGATCAATGATTGGATGCAAACCTCCGATCGCCAATACAATTGCTGTTATCACTTCTGCCATTCGTGTTATCGGACGACGCCATTCTGCTTTCGATAATCTAAGAATGGCGGAAATCAGCGTTCCTGCATGACTGATACCTATAAAAAAAACAAAATTAACGATATAAAAACCCCACGTAACGGGTTGATTCATACCTGTTACACCTAAACCGTTGCGGACTTGTGTAATGTACATATACACTGCCCACAATAACACGGTAAATAAAATTCCTGAAAGAATATAAAATCCTTTTCCCGTTTCATAGATGGGACGGAAAAGAGTTGCGTTGGGATCGTTTTCATAACCGGTAAATTTGGCCATCACGCCTTCCTTTTCGATAGATAATATACTTTTGGTTCGATGCCGTGTTCCTCCATTATTCGGGATGCGCGATAACTGCGTGCAAGTTTATAGACAATACTTTTTTCATCTTCGATATCTCCAAAATAAATTGCATTAGTCGGGCAATTTTCTCCGCATGCCGGAACATACTCTCCGTCTCGAATTGGTCTCTCTTCAATGTCAGCGTCTTCTTTCGCTTTCTGCAATCGATGTGCGCAAAACGAACATTTTTCAACGACACCGACCATTCGTTTCGAAACATCGGGATTGAAACATGTTGTCGCTCCATCAAGCCATTTCGGTTCTCCCCAATTATAAACTTTTGATGTAAACGGACAAGCAGCCATACAGTAACGACAACCGATGCAGCGATGATATATTTGTGCGACCAATCCATCTTCGTTACGATACGTTGCCCGCACGGGGCATACTTTTGTGCACGGTGGATCATCGCAATGAAAACATGGTTTGGGCATTCTTTTTACATGAATATTTGGATATTCGCCTTCATACGTCGTTATCATATCCATCCAAAACATCGAGCGCCCGTGTTGAGCTTCATCGGGATCAACTATTGCAACATTATTTTCTGTTTTACATGCCGTCATGCACGCACCACATCCTGTACACTTATCTAGATCGATTACCATCGCCCATTTTGACATTGCGTATATTCCTTTTGGGCATCTCTAAAAACATTGTCGTCATTGCGAGGGAGCGAAGCGACCGAAGCAAT
>CAYHZL010000306.1:0-2222 GCA_964361075.1 uncultured Chitinophagaceae bacterium | reverse complement strand
CAAGTTCGAGAAATATTCTCCTCCGACAGTTTTTAAGTTTGGCTTCGCATTCGAGCCGATCAATGATGAGTCGAATATGATGACCACGTCGATCCAACTAAACCACCCAAATGATAATTCAGAAAATCTTTCACTGGGTGCTGAATATACATGGTTGAAAACTTTTTCTGTTCGTGGCGGATATAAGTTCAATGTGGATGAACAAACATTTTCCTTCGGTGCAGGGGTTGCCGTACCGGTTAATATAGTGAACCTGTCGGTTGATTATGGATATGCAGTATTCAATCGTTTAGGGAACGTCCAAAGAATTTCATTGCTTTTACGATTATGAAAAAATACTTTTTCGTTTCCTTCGTTGCTCTTGTATTATTCTTTGCAGCGTGTAAAGAGTCAAAATATCCATTGAGTTCTTTACCCGTTGCAGAAACTGCAAAAAATATTGGTGATACGGTTTATATTCAACAAAATCCTGAGTGGACCGGTTTTAATAAACCTCAGGCAATTATCATTGGTAAAGAACCGCTTGTGTATGTTGCAGATACTGATAACAATCGAATTGTTATGATGGATATTGGGGGGAATGTGATCGGATATTCAAAATATATTAAGAGACCGATTGGATTGGCGCAAGATAATCGTTTACGCTTAATCGTGTGTGCCGAATTTGATACACTTCTTTCAGGTCATTCTGTACCGACTACATTTGGAGCTGTTTACAAGATTGATCTTTATGATGCTCGTAACAATATTTCCATTGCGGATATTCAGCGGATATATTATGAACCGGGTGATTCAGTTCGTCGCTTCACCGCAGTGGCAACCTTATATGATAATCAATTCTATATCACGCGGGTTGGTACAAAAAACGAACCGGAGCGTTTCGACCCAGATATTGCAGTGATGCAATTCTCTTCCGATGATAAATTCTTATCAACAATTCCCGACCTTACTCCTGATGGAACAGGAATTAAATCATTGCACACTCTTACCGGGATTGCAACGGTACCGACGGTCAAATCTGTGGAGTTTGTCATAAGTCAGACCGGTGGTAAAGCACAATTTAAAGTTCAATGGATAAAGCTTGTGAGTGCCGGACAAACAACTAATTGGGAGTCAAAATTTAATCCGCAAACCGATCCTGATCTCGATATATTCAGACTGAATCACTTCAATAATCCTGAAGGCGTTGCAATTGATCCATCGGGTAATTTTTATGTTGTCGATGCCGGTAAAGATAGCCTCTTTCGATTTACGACGCGCGGGATAGAAAAATATTCGTTTGGGGGAACGGGGAACGGGAAAGAGAAATTCAACAAACCGCACGGTGTAGCGTATTTTGACAAAATTCTTTATATCGCCGACACAGGAAATAATCGAATAGTACGGTTTAAACTTTCAACAGATTTTTAAATAATTACTAGTTTTGTAAAAAGGACAGGCATTGATGTTTGTCTTTTTTTATTTATGGAAGATCGAAAAAAAACAATCGTCATCTTTAGCGGCGCCGGTCTTTCAACCGAAAGCGGAATTCCTACATTTCGTGATAGCGGCGGTTTGTGGGAACAACATCGGATCGAAGATGTTGCGTCGCCAGAAGGATGGATGCGCAATAAAAAAATGGTTTTAGATTTTTATGCTGCAAGATTTTTGAAACAACAACAGTGTCAACCCAACCCTGCTCATCACGCGATCGCTGCGCTCGGCAAACATCACACAGTCATCAACATCACACAAAACATCGACACGTTACTTGAGCGTGCCGGATGCGAACATGTTTGGCATCTTCACGGACGTATTGATATGCAAAAGTGTGAACATCATCATTCAATTGGATTTACGTACGAAGATGCGTCATGCGATTATCATTCTGCAATTTCACAACCGATAAAGTTTGGCGATGCATGTCCGCACTGCGGCGGACAACTGAGACCGGATATTGTGTGGTTTGGCGAAGCGGTGGATATGCGCGAAGAATATTTGCAGAAGTTAACTTCACGCACAGATATTTTTATAGGTGTCGGGACATCAGCAATAGTATATCCGGCGGCAGGATTGCTGCCATTGTTTCGTCATACGCCCGAAAAATATTTTATTGATCCGAACCCGAATTACGATGTGCTCGACAATTACGCGATGTTGCAAGGAACAGCTTCAGAACAAATGCCAAAGTTAGTTGAAAAGCTTGTAGAGTGAATGATGGAAATCATACTGAAAAACATAGT
>CAYHZL010000305.1:0-2243 GCA_964361075.1 uncultured Chitinophagaceae bacterium | reverse complement strand
CCCCTTTTCAAGGGGGATTTCCTCGCTCTTATTCCCCCTTGTCCCGAAGGGATGCACTCGGCAAAAAGGGGGTTAGGCTGTAAGTCCGCCGTCTTTTTGGCGGAGGGATTTTTTGAATAAACAATAACGCTGAGTAGTTACTTATGAAGCTACAAAAATATATGAATCAACCATCAAGCCAAATACGAACTCTTAAAAAAGAAATCACAGAAATTTTTATCGAGAAGGGAATTGTTACTTCTCAAATGATTCTTGATGCGCAGGAAATTATCAGCAAAGAAGATCCGAAAAATCGCCGGAAGCTTCCTCAAGTATTAGTGGATGATTTTAAAGCGAATAGAGATGCTGTGTATAAAGAGATTGCCGACTACTACGCTATTCGTACCATTAATATTGTCATGGAATCGGTAGAAGATGAACTGTTGGCATTCATGCGCAAAGAAATTAATTCGCTTCCTGAATCAATTCGTGCGATGGCAGCTGAACATTTAGTGCTGCCCTATATTGTTGACACTCATAGAAATGGACGCTTAATTGTCATCACCCCTGATCCGACAAATTCGGCGGTGTATAGAATTGCGCGCACATTCCATTATCAAAAATTTGAAATTTGTTATATCAAGCTTTCGCAGTGGAAAGAATTATGGAAGCGCGTAAGCATCGACCGCATGTATACAGATAAAGAGTCGGTGATGCGTGAAGAAATTGCCGTTGATGAAGATGTAGAACAGTACGAACGCGCATTAGATGAAGAAATTAATCGAAGCGGTCTTGTTGATTTAATTGAAAATGTTTTTGTCGATGCCGTACGCGTTGGAGCAAGTGATATTCATGTCATCCCGCGCGGCGAAAAAATTACTGAATTTCACTTCCGTGTCGATTCGAAACTTTCTCTTTGGTATACGCACAACGATACGCGCGCCGAAGCAGTATCAGCCGTTGTTAAAGATCGAGCAAAAAATCTGGATCGCTTTGAACGTACTGCGGCACAGGATGGATTTGCACAACTTCTTATTGATAAAAAATTAGTTCGTTTTCGTGTTTCAGTGATCCCGCTTGTCGGCAAAGAACTTCGCAGTAAATTCGAATCAATTGTTATTCGTGTTTTAAAAGAGCCATCCATCGGAGTGCGATTGGAAGATTTAGGTTTTGATCCCTATTCTTTAGAATGTTTACGAAAGTCAATTAAAAAACCGTACGGCATTGTAATTGTAACAGGACCAACCGGCAGCGGAAAAAGTACCACATTAGTTGGTGCGCTGCGAACAATCATGGATCCTTCGCTTAATATTTTAACTGTTGAAGACCCTGTCGAATTTTTTATTGATGGCGCTCGCCAAGTAAAGTTGAGTTCAAAACTTGATTTTGATGGTGCGCTTCGTGCACTTCTTCGGCACGATCCGGATATTGTGATGTTAGGTGAAATTCGCGATCGCTTGACTGCCGATATTGCCGTGAAGTTATCAAACACTGGACATCTTACACTCTCCACGTTGCATACGAATGATGCGCCAAGTGCTGTTGCTCGTTTGTACAAAATGGGAGTTGAACCATTCTTAATTGCATATAGTATTAATATCATTCTTGCACAGCGGCTCTTGAGAAAACTTTGCACTCGCTGTAAAGCCGTGAACAACAATTACGATCCTGCGGAACTTATAAAGCTCGGGCTCACTGAGGAAGATGTTCGCACAACAAAAATTTACAAAGCTGTCGGCTGCATCGAGTGCATTAAAGGATATAAAGGAAGAACGGCAATTCACGAAGCGTTATATTTTACGAAAGAAATTCGAAAAATTGTTCTTGAAGCTGGAGCTTCTATTGATGAAGATTTAATTCGACAGGCTGCTGTGAGAAATGGAATGAAGACGTTGCGCGAAGTTGCTCTTGAACTATTAAAGAAAGGTGTAACAACACCTGAA
This sequence comes from uncultured Chitinophagaceae bacterium, assembly GCA_964361075.1. Taxonomy (GTDB): domain Bacteria; phylum Bacteroidota; class Ignavibacteria; order UBA10030; family UBA8401; genus CAYHZL01. The sequence continues at coordinate 321 of CAYHZL010000305.1, read as the reverse complement.
GAAGTAGCAAATACAACTCTCTTGGAAGAGTAGTTGTATATCCTCCAAAATGAGCCAGTAACATTTCTCATAGTACTCGGATAATAAAAAACTAACGTAATTGCTCAGCGAAAACAACCCCACCCTTTATCCCCAATGCTGTCAACTTAAGGAATTCTTTTATGAGAAATAAAGTAGGACAAGCATTCTTGCTTGTCAATTTATTTTTATTTGGACAAACAAGAATGTTTGTCCTACCATACCTCTCTTAAGTTGACAGCATTGCTCTTTATCCCTCCCCTTTTAGGGGAGGGAATTTTCTCCCCCAGTGCCGAAGGTGGC
>CAYHZL010000304.1:0-2253 GCA_964361075.1 uncultured Chitinophagaceae bacterium | reverse complement strand
GCAGGATCGGGAACAGGATAAATAAGATTCTTTACCAAATACTCTTTTTCTTTTTTTAGTGTGTAATACTCGCCGCGAAACGGAATAATACGCAACGGCAATTTTTCCTGTGTCATTGTTGCCACACGGTCAGACATCAGTCCTGCACAACTCACAACAAATGATGCAGTGTAAGAATTCTTTGATGTTTCTACTGCAATCTCATTATATGAAGTATGCAGCTTCATTACTTTTTCCCCGCACCGAATCTTTCCGCCAAAAGAAAGCACTAATTCTGAATATTTTTTAATAACATCCGCATAATCAATAATGCCGGTCTGCGGAACGTAAAGCGCTTTAATGCCATTGGCGTAAGGTTCATACTCTCGAATTTCTTCTTTTTCGAGAACTCGTATCCCCGTTAGCCCATTCGCTTCACCACGCCGCCGCAATTCATCCAATTGAGGCAATTGGTATTCATCGGTAGCAACAACAATTTTCCCGCAAATATCATACTTGATGCTATATGTATCGCAAAACTCTATCAGTTGATGATATCCCGAGATACAGTTTTTTGCTTTTAAACTTCCCGGTTTATAATAAATTCCGGAATGAATAACACCACTATTATGACTTGTTTGGTGTTTGCCAATTGATGATTCTTTTTCTACAATCATCACTTTCAAATTTGGTTTTTGCTCTATTACACGCAATGCTGTAGCGAGTCCAACAATACCACCACCAATAATAATTAAATCATAGTGCATAACATCCCTACAAAAACATTTTTGATGTCTGACACCTTAACTTGTTCGTAGTGAAGGTGTCTGACATCTCTCAAATTATATTTTAAAGATCGCCACGTCTCCCGATGCCAAGGGCATTCCTTTCCAAAGGAACACTTCGTGTCGGAACAAGTCGGGACGGGAATGACGAGTGCAGACCAAAAATTGCACTTTCTTACTTCCGGCTTTTATCAACTATCTATTTTTGTCAACGAATTTACTCTGCCATAGAACAGATCATCGGCAATCGTATCAAGATCAATCTTCACTTGTGCGTAATCAGGTTTTTGTACCCAGCGAATGATGTCCAATTTTTCTATCGGAAACGACCGGATAATATTGTAAATAATTTCCGGATCAACACCGGCTTCTTTCGTTTTCGCTTCGTCGAGAATTATTTTCCACTCGAATGCTTTTTTCTTGGAAAGAATCCAGATATCTGCTACATCCTTTGGCTCAAAACGGAACAACGCGCTGATCTTGTTCGATAAAATATTTCGCCAACTATCAATCGTGCCTAATCGCTCGTGCGTCTCAAACTCCCCGTAATGTATCGCAACATCATTCACAATATCTATTTTCAACACACTATCCTTATCTCCCGGTTTGTGCACAAATACTTGGGAGAAATTTTGTAACCTTCGTAACGTTGCACGGTCAATAACAAGTTCGTTGCGATGTTCGGACTCAAATATTTTTTCTAACACCCGCTCAACCCACAACTGATAGTTGTCATCGGCGTTTACAAATAGATCTATATCATCGGAATACCGATGATTACAGTAATGTCTGCTGAGAGCGGTACCACCGGTCAGAAAAAAGGGTGTGTTTAATTTTTTGATAATATTCATCACCCCATCCTGTAAAGGATACAGTTTCTCTGAATAATATTGATCGTATAAATTCATACCGTTCACGCAATTCCGGTTGCCGTATTGTTGAAATAATCTCTTTACTGAGCAGTGCTTTTACTGTTTCGACCCCAACGATAGTGAGAATATCATGCCATCCTAATCGTTCAAGCATTCGCACAAATATTTTTTCTCGTGACAATGCATTGTGAAAGCGTTGCCCTATTATAATAGAATATAATAATTCTCCGGAAACGTTCACATCCCAGAATATTTTTTTTAACGTATGTTGCTGCTCTTCTGTAGTCACTTCAAATTCTTTGTTCGCAACGCTTACGTGTTTCTCTTTTTGATGTCTGACACCGCGCAGATGCACTTGCAAATCTAAAGGTGTCTGACATCTCTCAAATTATATTTTAATTTTAAATATCGCCACAACTCCGTAACAAACCACCGGCGGCATGGCGCCTAAGGCGCCACATCGCCGGTTTCAGCCAAAGGCTGATGCGCCTCTGACGCAATTGTATCTTTCGTTACGCGTCGTTAGTGCGTTCTATGTGCGTTCTATGCATCCCGCTCTCTTCGCATTGGCGTCAACTTAATTTCTCTTTATGATTTTATTTATTCTCTGTAATCAT
>CAYHZL010000303.1:0-2283 GCA_964361075.1 uncultured Chitinophagaceae bacterium | reverse complement strand
CTTCGGTCGCTTCGCTCCCTCGCAATGACGACGATGTTTTTAGAGATGCCCTTAATATATTTCATAAAAATTAAAAAGTTTTCACGCTCTTTATCTACAAGTCCAAAGGACCACTTCGTGGGTGTCAGACATCTTATTACTCTTTTAGGAACAACAACTAATTTTTAATTTTTCCAATTACTACAGTGAACAACCTACAATCATTCGATCCCGATATTTACAACGCAATGAACGACGAGAAAAATCGTCAGAATACAAAACTTGAACTTATCGCTTCCGAAAATTTTGTGAGCAACGCTGTGCTGGAAGCAGCCGGCAGCGTGTTGACAAATAAATATGCCGAAGGATATCCGGGCAAACGCTATTACGGCGGATGCCAGTTTGTAGACGTTGCAGAAAACATTGCACGTGAGCGCGCAAGAAAACTTTTCGGTGCGGAATATGTAAACGTACAGCCGCACTCCGGTTCGCAAGCGAACATGGCGGTCTATTTTACATTCATTAAACATGGCGACAAAGTATTGGGAATGAATCTTTCGCACGGCGGACATCTTACACACGGCTCGCCTGTAAATTTTTCCGGACAGATGTATAACTTTTCCGCGTACGGTGTTGTAAAAGAAACAGGATTCATAGACTATACCAATGTTGAAGAAGTTGCGAAACGCGAACGTCCAAAATTAATTACCGTCGGCGCCAGCGCGTACTCACGTAATATTGATTACAAAAAATTCAGAGAGATTGCAGATTCGGTCGGTGCATTTTTATTTGCCGACATCGCTCATCCTGCAGGTTTGATTGCCACAAAATTATTGAACGATCCTCTTCCCCATTGCCATGTTGTTACATCAACAACACACAAAACATTGCGCGGACCTCGCGGCGGAATTATCTTGATGGGAAAAGATTTCGAAAATCCGTTCGGTGTTGTTGCTCCAAAATCGGGACGGAAGAAAATGATGTCGGAATTATTAGACTCGATGGTTATTCCCGGTATTCAAGGCGGACCGCTCATGCACATTATCGCTGCGAAAGCTGTTGCGTTCAAAGAAGCATTGCAGCCGGAATTTACAACGTATGCGCAACAAATTATCAACAACGCACAAGCACTTGCCGCTCGCTTAACATCGAAAAATTATTTCATCATCTCCGGCGGCACCGACAATCACTTGATGTTGATTGACCTTCGCAATAAAAATATCAGCGGAAAAGATGCGCAAGAAGCATTAGATGTAGCCGGCATCACTGTCAATAAAAATGCAGTGCCGTTCGATGATAAATCGCCGCTCATCACCAGCGGAATACGCGTCGGCACACCTGCGCTGACAACTCGCGGCATGAACGAAAATGAAATGAACATCGTCGCCGATTTAATTGACGAAGTGATTACAAATATCGGTAATGTTTCTGTGTACGAATCTGTAAAGAAAAAAGTTGCCGAACTGTGCAGCGGTTTTCCGTTGTACAACTAATGTTGATGACATTGTTTTTAAATTTTTCTTATGGCAGTTGAACAAATAGAAACCAAAGAAATGTCTTTTCTCGATCACCTCGAGGAATTACGCTGGCGCATACTGAAAGCTGTCATTGCCATCGTCGTTGCGGCAATCGGCGCAGGTTTCTTTGCTGAATTTCTTGTGCAAAATGTTTTACTCGGACCGCTTCGCGCTGTGCATCTAAAGGTGCAAGTACTTACGCCGTACGGTATTATGCTTTTGTATATGGAGGTTGTACTTTTCACTGCAATAATAATCAGCATGCCGGTAATTTTATATCAACTGTGGCATTTCATCGCTCCCGGATTAATGCCAAACGAACGCAAGTATGCATGGTGGATTATTTTTTTTACATCATTCTGTTTTCTTGCCGGTGTTGCATTCGGATATTTTGTATTGATACCAACTGCGCTCGGATTTTTTGCAGTATTTGGCACACAATATATTGACTTAAATATCGCCGCTGATAAGTACGTCAGTTTTGTACTCAGTTTAATTCTCGGCGCGGGATTGTTGTTTGAACTTCCGATGGTTTCATACTTTCTATCGAAACTCGGAATTCTGACACCGGCATTCATGCGCGAATATCGCCGCCATGCTATTGTTATCATCTTAATTGTTTCGGCGGTTGTAACACCAACACCGGATATTGTAACACAAAGTCTGCTTGCTGCACCGATGATTGTTTTATACGAAGTCAGCATTCTTATTTCAAAATTTGCACAGAAAAAAAGACAAGACGAAACTCATTAACTGATCTTACGCAAGGACATAAGATGGAGTCCAC
>CAYHZL010000302.1:0-2293 GCA_964361075.1 uncultured Chitinophagaceae bacterium | reverse complement strand
GCGAAGCGACCGAAGCAATCTTTCCATTAAAAAGAAAAAAACGAGATTGCTTCGCCAAAGAACGGCTCGCAATGACAATTTTTTTAGGTTTTTAGAGATGCCCTGGAATTATTTCATTCTTCTATATATATAGTGAGGGAAAAAATTAATGCGCAACAATCAACTTCAACCATTACCGTTTAATATCGAAGGCCGTTTTTTCACAACGGCACATTGTGACGGGTGCAGTCAATGCTTATCGTATGCAAGTGATTTGATAACATTTGACGAGTCGGATGTTTTTTCATACGTGTACAAACAACCGCACTCCAACGATGAGTTGCAGCGAATACTGAAAGCGCATACGCTGTGTCCGCACAATGCATTGAAGGATGCGGCAAAAATACAATAGCTATGAGTAAAGCATATTCATCAAAATTGGTTTCGATGGAAGAAGCCGCTGCGTTCGTAAAAAGCGGCGACAATATTTTTTTCAGCGGCAATGCAGCATCACAAGCTGATATGATGCGAGCGGTAGCAGCGCGAAAAAAAGAATTGAAAGATGTGAAAGTGCATCATCTTCTCTTGTTGGGAGAAGATCCGTTTTCGGTAGATGGAATGGAAAAAAGTTTTCGTCATACCTCTGTGTTTGTGGGAAAATCTGAGCGTGAGGGTCTCGCAAAAGGAAAGGGCGATTATATTCCCGCGATGCTTTCAGAAGTGCCGAAGTTTTATTCGGAAAAAATTATTCCTCTCGATGTTGTCTTTGCACATGTTTCTCCGCCGGATGTGCATGGTTTTATGAGTTTAGGTGTTGAATGTGTTGCATCGAAAGCAGCAGTGGAAAACGGAAAATTTGTTATTGCACAACTCAACGACAACATGCCCCGTACGCACGGCGATACGTTTATTCATATTTCTGCCGTTAATAAAATTATTGTGCACTCCACACCGCTGATTGAGTTGCACAAGCCGGAGTACACAAATGTAGAAAAGAAAATTGCACATTACATCGGACAACTTATTGAAGATGGTGCAACAATTCAAATCGGCATCGGCGGAATTCCCAATGCGGTGCTTTCCGAATTGGAAGGGAAGAAAAATATCGGCATCCACACGGAAATGATTTCCGACGGCGTAATGGAGGCGATTGAAAAAGGAATTGTAACCAATGCAAAAAAAACGCTGCACGTTGGTAAAGCGGTGGCAACATTTGTGCTCGGTACAAAAAAATTATACGACTATGTAAACGACAATCCGTTGTTCGAACTTCGTCCGTGTAATTACACCAACAATCCGTTTATCATTTCACAAAATGAAAATATGGTTGCCATTAATTCTGCATTGCAGATTGATTTAAGCGGACAGGTCTGTGCCGAATCGATTGGCAAAAATATTTACAGCGGATTCGGCGGTCAGTTGGATTTTATTCGCGGCGCATCAGCTTCAAAAAAAGGGAAAGCAATTATTGCGCTGCCATCCACAGCAAAAAGCGGAACGGTCTCACGCATTGTCTCGCTGCTTGAACATGGCGCCGGTGTTGTTACAACACGCGGCGATGTGCGGTATGTAGTAACCGAGTACGGCATTGCGCACCTCTTCGGAAAAACTTTGCAAGAGCGGGCAAAAGCATTAATCGACATTGCACATCCGAAATTCAGAGAAGCGCTGGAACGTGCATGTGTGTGGCGTAAAAGATAACGTGAGCGAAACTGGTAAGTCCATGGAGACTGTGTCAAAACTCCATCATTGTCATTGCGAGGCGTTTTATGCCGAAGCAATCTCGTTTTTTTCTTAAATTTTGAAGATCGCCACGTCGCTTCGCTCCTCGCGATGACATTTTAGGAACTTTTGATACAGTCTCCATGCCTTTGGCACATCACTTCGTGACTTGAAGGTTTTTAGAGATGCCCTTTATATTTTTTTGGAAAATAGAGCATGCCATCAACACTCATTACATCGGAGCAATTGCAAAAACTTTCAACAAATCAACTTGTGTTGGAAAAACTTGCGCTCGAAGTTGAAAAAGTGTTAGTGTATTATCAAGACCATCCGCAATATCCTTTAGACTATGAAAAGCTCCGCAAAAAAGTATCCGAAGTAAGCGCCAAGATAAATACCATTAACTCGGTGCTTATTGCATTGCGTCAGTCATCGGCGAAGGATGAATGAGCATAGTCAACAAAAGTTAATAACACAAAATGCCAGCCGGCAACACTTCAACAAAAAAATTCTTTCTTAAAAATATTTGTAACTACTCACCGTTATTGTTGATTCAAAAAATCCCTCCGCCAAAAAGCCGGCGGACTTACAG
>CAYHZL010000301.1:0-2296 GCA_964361075.1 uncultured Chitinophagaceae bacterium | reverse complement strand
TTTAAATGAATCTAGACATTTTCCTATAATCTTGCCTTCTTCATCCCGGCTTAATTCGGTATTGCCATAATTTTCATAATTTAACTTAGAACTAAATTTCATGCCGTCAATATCACATAAAGCTGTTTTGTATAAATGTACTGATGCAAGTCCCTTCTTAGGGTTTTGTAAATCAGCTAAATTGTTACATAAATAACTCCAATTAGCTTCTTCCGGTTCAAAACACTCAATATTATTAAACCGCATGTAATTAAACATAAACACCGAATGATTACCAATATTAGCGCCAATATCTATAAATCTTCCTTCTAAATTTTGATAATTAAGATAAATATAATCCAAAATTGGAAGTTCATAAAAATTTTTTGTATTTACAATACTAACTCCAACACAATCATCATGATGCAATAACATCACGGTTTTATTTCTATGACTTAAATAGGTTGTAACCATTAGTTTTTATAATACCCTACTATTCTAAATTAGGAAGAATAACTTCTATTATAAATTTTCCCTAGTAAATTCTATTTTTGGATAAAATTCATGCAATAAAAAATCCATCCACTCACTAGGCAACAATGAATTTTTAGAACTACCCACTACATTATCGTATCGAAAGGATTTCAATGAACGAAGGCAAGGTTATCCAGGTGATTGGACCTGTGGTTGATATTGATTTTTCAGACGGAAAACTTCCCTCCATATTAAACGCATTAAAAATTCCCCGAACCAACATTGAAGGTGTCAAAGAAGAACTTACTGTTGAAGTGCAGCAGCACCTGGGTGAAAATCGCGTGCGCACTATTGCAATGGATTCTACAGACGGACTTGTGCGTGGTATGAAAGTTATTGATACCGGTGACGCGATTAAAATTCCTGTTGGTCCAATTGCACTTGGTCGGTTAATTAATGTAACAGGAAAAGGTATTGACGGTCTCGGAGAAATAAAATCCAAAATCAATTATTCAATTCACCGTCCCGCGCCGGCTTTTGATACGCTCAGTACAAAAAAAGAAATGTTTGAAACGGGAATTAAAGTTATTGATTTGCTTGAACCGTACACAAAAGGTGGAAAGACCGGTTTGTTTGGTGGTGCAGGTGTGGGAAAGACAGTTCTTATTCAAGAATTGATTCACAGCATTGCATCAGAACATGGCGGCTATTCTGTGTTTGCCGGTGTTGGCGAACGTACGCGTGAAGGAAATGATTTGTGGTTGGAAATGAAAGAATCCGGTGTGTTGGAAAAAACTGCGCTGATCTTTGGTCAGATGAATGAACCGCCGGGCGCACGTCTTCGTGTTGCGTTGACTGCGCTGACGCACGCAGAATATTTCCGCGATGCTGAAGGAAAAGATGTGCTTCTCTTTATAGATAATATTTTCCGTTTCACACAAGCAGGTTCAGAAGTATCCGCGCTTCTCGGTCGTATGCCTTCTGCAGTAGGATATCAACCAACACTCGCAACTGAAATGGGTGCGTTGCAAGAACGCATCACATCAACAAAAAAAGGTTCTATCACTTCTGTGCAAGCGATTTATGTTCCTGCTGATGACTTGACTGATCCGGCACCGGCAACAACTTTTTCTCACTTAGACGCAACAACAGTGTTGAGTCGTCAGATTTCTGAAATGGGTATTTATCCTGCTGTTGATCCGCTCGATTCAACATCGCGTATTATGGATCCGCTTATTATCGGTTATGATCATTACAACACTGCGCGTGCGGTAAAAAATATTCTTCAGCAATATAAAGACTTGCAAGACATCATCAACATTCTTGGTATGGACGAACTTTCTGATGATGATAAAATTGTTGTTCAACGTGCACGAAGAATTCAGAAATTTTTATCACAGCCGTTTCAAGTTGCGGAACAATTCACAGGTATTCCCGGACGCTATGTTAAATTAGAAGATACCATTCGCAGTTTCAAAGGAATTCTCAATGGCGAATACGATGATTTGCCGGAAAATGCATTCCACATGGTTGGCACAATTGAAGAAGCAGTAGAAAAAGCAAAACAATTGCATATCGCATAATTAGTCGTCCCTTAAAAAGTCTTTTTTACAAAGTGATGCCATGAGTTTGTTTGTCAAGAACGTGAAAATTTGAATTATTTCTGAATCATTTTATTACACTCATGGCATCACTCGCATTTTTTAAGGTTTGACTAATTAATTTTGAATGTTTCATTGTAGAGTACAATGGCAACTACTCAGCGTATTTTTTGTCCCGAAGGGATGTCTTCGGCATAATTTCAGTATTTCCAAAAAAAACGAATCCCCCGTCCCGATTAAAA
>CAYHZL010000300.1:0-2370 GCA_964361075.1 uncultured Chitinophagaceae bacterium | reverse complement strand
TTTTAATCGGGACGGGGGATTCGTTTTTTTTGGAAATACTGAAATTAGAAAAAAATACGTTGAGCAGTTACAAAATTATTTTATAGAAGTGCTGTCTATTGGAACAGGGGCAGGCATTTTAGGCGGTATATTTTTGATAATTTTATCCGGCACTATCCACGCATCTTTATAGCCCTTCTCGAATAACGTATCAAGTAATTGCTTTGCTTCGTAACGGTTCGCATAATCTCCCACGCGAATTTTATACGTTGGTGATTCAAATACCATATACATGGAAAGTTCCGGAAACGTACTATTCAGAAAATTTTTCACACTGCTAATTTCTTCGTAATTCTGTGTTGCAAGAATTTGAACACGAAATCCTTGAACGGTTTCCGGCGCAACAGTTGTAAAATATTCTATCGATGTTCCCTGTACGCGTGCAGTATCATTTTTTTTGAACAGCATAATATCTGCATCGTAATTTGATGGCTTGAAGGATCGTTCAAACGTACTTAACTTTTCTTTTCGCGGCTGGTACGCGGTTGTATCGGCTGCGATGAAGCAAGATTTCGGTGCAGCGGAAGAGAGAGAAGAAGTTTGTAGCGTGCAGAAAGCAAGAACACACAACACAATATGTACTATACGAATAACTTTCATTGCATTCTTTCCGCTACCCACGCATGGTTATATTCTGCTGGGAATTCGTTTTTAATTTTAGCAAGAAAATTAAACGCTCCCTTGCGTGTGGCAAAAAAACCGCCGAACACACGATTCATTTTAATTGAGGTGTCAAAAAATTGTGAAGTCGGGACATTAAATCGTTTGCGAAGAAGCATTTCTGCGCGTTCAGCATTCTCACTTTTTTTGAAAGCGCCAATTTGAATGGTGAAATATTTTTTCTTGGGTTGAATGCGTTGCGTTGGTGTTTTTGTTATGGTTCTGCTGATTCGTTTTTTGCCGGATTGAATTTCAATCGTGTCTTCTTGCGTTACAAATCCCTGACTGATTTTTGGTTTTACGACTGGCTTACTCGGCTGTTGAAGCGGAGGAACGGGTTTTACTTTCTGCTTTACAGAATCTTGGTGGATACTATTTTGTTCCGGTGCGATTTCTTCTTCTTGTTGTGTTGAAGATTCAGATGAGGAGCAACTTTCCAGCGCACTGAAACAAATAAAAATTGCTATGGCAACAATACTGTGAACAATAAATTTTTTTTTCGTGTGTACCATCGTCAATTAATATCCACTTCCACTTGTTGAAGCGCCGCTTGCAATTGCTACACTTGCGCTTGCACCAATTCTGTCTGCGCCGCTTGCGACTAATTTCAGCGCATCTTCGCGGCTGCGCACACCGCCGGATGCTTTCACACCCATTGCACTGCCGACTATAAATCGCATCAGCGCAATATCGCCGACAGTTGCGCCGCCTTTAGCAAATCCGGTTGATGTTTTTACAAAATCCGCGCCGGCTCGTTTGGCAAGCAAACATGCCTCAATTTTTTCTTCATCGGTAAGTAAACCTGTTTCAATAATTACTTTTGTCAACATTCCATATTTTTTTGCAGTGCTTACAACTGCAAAAATATCATCTTCGACGTATTTATAATCACCTGATTTAAGTCGTCCGACATTGATAACCATATCAACTTCCGTAGCGCCATCTTTAATAGCTTGTTCTGTTTCGAACGCTTTTGATTGTGTGGATGTTGCACCGAGCGGAAAGCCAATTACAGTACACACTTTTACAGAAGTATCTTTTAATAATCGCGCGCATAATGGAATGTTTGAAGGATTAATACACACACTGGCAAATGTATATTTTTTTGCTTCGGCGCACAATTTTTCAACTTGATCCACAGTTGCTTCCGGTTTAAGAAGCGTGTGATCAATCATGTGTGCGAGATTAGGTTCAATATCACCGGCGCCATCAACACCAACGCCGGCGCTCACACGTGTTGCACCTGTTTGAACTATATTTCTGACACCTTCTTTATTGTGAACGATGCACAAACCATCTTTGCAAATACCATCATGGCAGCATTCGTGGGAAGTATCTTTTTTCTTCAGCACTTCGTCAACAATTTTTGCTATCAGTTCTTGTCGGTTCATAATTCTTATTGATAAAAAGTTTTGTTGTTGTAAATATAAAGGAAAAAAATATAGTTACAAAGAGAAGAATTGTTGGAGTGTAGCAGCTTTATGCTTTGCATTATGCGTATCCGTCTTTGGCGGAGTCTCTATGAATTAAATCGAGCATATTCGTACAGAAACGTGTGAAATTATTCATCCTTTATCTTTGCAATTGCTCCTTAATGAAAATCAATATAACTTTAAGGCATCTCTAAAAACCTAAAAAAATTGTCATTGCGAGCCGTTCTTTGGCGAAGCA
>CAYHZL010000299.1:0-2451 GCA_964361075.1 uncultured Chitinophagaceae bacterium | reverse complement strand
CCGATTAAAGCATTCGGGCATGACGACCTTAATGTTTTAGGCATTTTCCCAACGTTCGTAACATCAGTTACTAAGATGGACTCCACCTTTGAGGTGGAGTCCATCTGCATTACGTTGTATCCCGATGTCTGACGATGTGCCGTCGTACGGCATCCCGTACAGCGGGACTTTCCAATCTTCTGACATCTTTTTTAAGTTACACCAAAACGTCAGACACTAAGAACGTGTCAGACGTTATACACGATGTCTGACGATGCTTTCCAATCGTCTGACATCTTTTCTCTCTAACTTCACAAACAAGATGTCAGACAGCAAAAAACGCTGTCAGACATCAACTACTATAAATAAAAAACCCTCATCATCGCATTCGCGAATCAGAAGGTTTCATATTTTTTTTGAACCGTTCACCTGTATCTCCTGTGTGTATCGGTTATTAGATTGCTAAAAGGTAGTGTATATTTGTTTACAGGTCAACTAAAAAAAATTAGCTGCTACGGTTATCAACGTCAGACACCCCGCCAATCCCGCTAGAAATCAGCGGGATACAAAAAACGTGAAAGCGCGGGACGTCCCGCATCTTAAGATTCCGCTTTTGCGGGATTCAAAAAGCGGAACAAAGAACGCGCATACAACGTGTCAGACGTTAATGCACGATGTCTGACGACGCTCTCCAGTCGTCTGACATCTTCTCTCTCGAACTTCACAAACAAGAGGTCGGGTTAAAAAAAATTGGTATCTACTCAGTCATGCCATGAGTGGCTAAGCCATCCCTTCGGGATTTGTCTAATGTGTTGGTGAATGTTGTGGGAATCCATCCCTTCGAGACAAGTTTTATTCGCCGCGGCGAATCAAAAAATAACTCATGGCATGACTTTAAAGGCACGATGAGTAGTTACAAAAATTGTAACAATTCCTTTCTTTGCGTCTTTCAAATTATTTCTTATATTACTATTAACAAAGTATGCTAAATATGACGATGAATTATTTCACACCCTGTTGTTTAATGCCATGCCGAATATAACGGAAGACTCGTAAACACGTCATATTGTTTTTTACACATAAAGTCTTTCACTCCCGAAAGACTTTTTGCTTTTTAAGAAAGAGACCATGAAACATTTCGAAACAGATGCCATACGAACACAAACGCCGCGTTCGCAAAACCGCGAGCACTCTGTTCCGCTCTATCTTACTTCCAGTTTTGTTTTTGATGATACCGAACAAGGACGTGCGCTCTTTGCTGATGAAATTGAAGGAAATATTTATTCGCGCTTCTCAAATCCAAATACGTCGGAGTTTATCGAAAAAATGGTTCTGCTAGAACATGCCGAAGATGGTTTCGCATTTGCAACGGGCATGGCGGCAGTCTTTGTCGGCTTCGGCGCGCTGTTGCAATCAGGCGATCATCTTCTTGCGTGCCGTTCTCTCTTCGGTTCGTCGCATCAATTACTGACGAAAGTGCTGCCGAAGTGGGGCATCACGCACACGTACGTTGATGCGTCAAAACCTGAAGAATGGGAATCGGCAATTCAAAAAAATACAAAAATGATTTTCATCGAAACACCGTCCAATCCCGGTTTAGAATTGATAGACCTTGAATGGCTCGGCGCGTTGAAAAGAAAATATAATGTTCTGTTAAGTGTTGATAATTGTTTTGCAACGCCCTACTTACAAACACCAATTGATTTTGGCGCAGACCTTGTTATTCATTCCGCAACAAAATTTATTGACGGACAAGGTCGAGTACTCGGCGGCGTTATCGTTGGAAAAAAAGAATTGATAAAAGAAATTCGTTTCTTCGCGCGCCATACCGGTCCGGCGCTCTCACCGTTCAATGCATGGGTTCTTTCGAAAAGTTTAGAAACACTCGCTGTTCGGATGGATCGCCATTGCAAGAACGCGCTCGCACTTGCAGAATTTTTAGAACGTCATGCCGAAATAGAAAATGTGAAGTATCCGTTCCTACCGTCGCATCCGCAATATGCGCTGGCAAAAAAACAAATGAAACTCGGCGGCGGCGTGGTAACATTTGTGGTACGCGGCGGATTTGAACGCGCAAAAAAATTTATTGATGCAATTCAACTTGCTTCGGTAACAGCAAATCTCGGCGACACGCGCACAACCGTAACGCATCCGGATTCAACTACGCATTCTAAATTAACAGAGGAAGAACGTGCACAGGTTGGCATTGTTCCGGGATTGATTCGCGTCTCCGCCGGATTGGAAAACATTGCTGATATTATAGAAGACATTGAACACGCATTAAAGGAATCGTAACTCCTCAGCGTTATTGTTTATTCAAAAATCCCTCCGCCAAAAAGACGGCGGACTTACAGCCTCACCCCCTTTTCAAGGGGGAATAAGAGCGAGGAAATCCCCCTTGAAAAGGGGGTGTCCCGATTTGCTTTTTAATCGGGACGGGGGATTCATTTTCTTTGGAAATACTGAAATTAT
>CAYHZL010000298.1:0-2466 GCA_964361075.1 uncultured Chitinophagaceae bacterium | reverse complement strand
AGTCCGCCGTCTTTTTGGCGGAGGGATTAGTTGAATCAACAATAACGCTGAGTAGCGCGTTCAGTGCACCTGCGGCGTATTTTTTTCAAAAAGAGTAACTCACGATGTGAGTTACTTAGGAGTTACATTTAATCAAGGATATACAATGAAACCACGCGTTGCAACAGTTTGGCTTGGGGGTTGCTCTGGCTGCCACATGTCTTTTTTAGATATGGACGAGCGGCTGTTTGAGCTTGCTGATAAAATAGAATTAGTCTTTTCTCCGATTGCTGATGTGAAAGAATTTCCAACCAATGTAGATGTGGTGTTGGTTGAAGGCGCAGTAACGAATGATGAAAACGAAGAGATGGCGCACATCATCAGAAGAAATTCCAAATATGTTGTTTCATTTGGTGATTGTGCGGTAACGGGCAATGTTACTGCAATGCGAAATAAATTTTCGAACGAAGAAATTTTGGAAAAAGCGTACATCGAGTACGCCGATGTAACACCGCAAATTCCGATCAACACTGTTGCCCAGCTACTTCCGCAGGCGCGTCCGCTTCATGAATACATTACAGTAGATGCGTTTTTGCACGGCTGTCCGCCAAGCGCAGATGAAATTTGGTTTGCAGTAAACGAATTGCTTGCCGGAAGAATGCCGAAATTTTCTGCGGTCTTTTTAAAATACGGTTAGGCAAAAAATATTTCAGCGACAACCATTTAGAATGAAATTATTATGAGCACTATTACTATTTCTCCTGTTACACGCATCGAAGGACATGCAAAAATAACAATTCACTTAAACAACAAAGGTGAAGTGGAAGATGCACACTTTCACGTGAACGAATTTCGCGGCTTCGAAAAATTTTGCGAGGGACGCCTTGTGTGGGAAATGCCCGGACTTACTTCCCGCATTTGCGGCATTTGCCCTGCAAGCCATTTTATTACGTCAGCAAAAGCGGGTGATGAAATTCTTTCTATTGCAATTCCGCCGGTAGCCGAAAAACTTCGCCGCATTATGACACTTGCACAATGGGTGCAGTCGCATGCGCTCAGCTTTTTTCATTTATCATCGCCCGATTTTCTTCTCGGCTTTGATGCTGACCCTGCAAAGAGAAATATTTTCGGTTTGATGGATGAGCATAAAGAATTTGCGCGACGCGGCATTCGTCTCCGTAAATTTGGTCAGGATGTTATCGAAGTTCTTGGCGGAAGAAAAATCCACACGCCGTGGGCGGTTGCCGGCGGTGTACGTGAACCGATTACTGCAGAGGAACGCGATGCGATTTTAAAGTGGATTCCTGAAGCAAAAGAGACCGCTCAGATTGCACTTGCAACAATTAAAAAAATTCATATACAGTTTGCAGAAGATATTCCGAATTTCGGAAACTTTCATTCATTGTATGTCTGCTTGGTTGGCAATAAGGGAGAGTTGGAATATTATGGCGGTTCGCTTCGCATTATGGATGGCATTGGTAATATTGTTGCCGATAAACTTGATCCGCGAACATACTACGAATATTTCGGTGAAGCTGCTGAATCGTGGTCGTATCTAAAATTTCCATACTACAAACCGCTCGGTTATCCGAAAGGAATGTACCGCGTTGGTCCGCTTGCACGCATCAATAACTGCGATCATATTTCCACACCGCTTGCAGAAGAAGAACGAAAAATATTTAAAGCAATTGCCGGACAGCACGGTGTTATTAACAATTCATTTTACTACCATTACGCACGCCTCATCGAAATACTTTTTGCTGTTGAAGAAATTGAAAAACTTGCCGGCGATCCGGAAATTCTCAACAGCCATGTTCGTGCAAAAGCGATGATTAATTGTTTAGAAGGTGTTGGTTTTAGCGAAGCGCCGCGCGGAACATTATATCATCATTACTGGGTGAATGAAGACGGCGTGCTGCAAAAAGTAAATTTGCAGATTGCAACTGCACAAAATAATTTGGCGATGAATCGCACTATTCAACAATTAGCAATGCATTACATTGACGGCAATAAAATTACGGAAGGAATTTTGAACCGCATCGAAGCCGGCATTCGCGTGTTCGATCCATGTCTGAGCTGCTCATCGCATACTGCGGGAATGATGCCGCTGCATGTTTCGTTGTGCAATGCTGATGGTGAAGTAATTGATGAAATGGTCCGGGAGTAAATGATGGAAGCTGAACACGCACGGCAAAAAATTTTGGTGATTGGTTACGGTAACACTATGCGCAGTGATGATGGTGTCGGTAGATATATTGCCGAGGTTGTGCAAGATTGGAATGATGAATATGTGCACGCTCTTTCTCATCATCAATTGATGCCTGAACTTGTTGATACCATTGCGCAATATGACTCTGTCTATTTCGTTGACGCGTTTCAAACTGATGACCATACCGATATCGTTATTGAAAAACTTATAGCGAAGCAGGAACGTGAAAGCATGAATCATACTGCAACACCGGAATATTTATTATGGCTGGTACATGT
>CAYHZL010000297.1:0-2481 GCA_964361075.1 uncultured Chitinophagaceae bacterium | reverse complement strand
TTAAAGATTATTTTTTATTACAAAAATCTGCGTCTATATTGCGCTGAGTAGTTACTAAAATTTACTATATGATTTTTCGCTGAGTAGTTACCTTATTTGATAACTGCCATTCGTCGAGTTTCTGAAAACGATCCTGCTTTTAATTGATAAAAATAAATACCACTTGCAATGTGGTAATTGGAAATTGAAAAAGGTACGCTATGTGAACCCGCATACTGATATTCATCCACCACAGTTGCAATTTCTCTTCCAAGAAGATCAAATATTTTTAAACTCACTTTACTGTTCACTGGTAATTGATAACTGATCACTGTCGAAGGATTGAACGGGTTTGGAAAATTTTGTTGTAGTTCGAATGAATTTGAAATTGATGAACGTGGTTGTTCAACAGAAAGCGGGACGCCAAAATATTGTAAGACACTGTTCATCACCGCATCGCGGTTAGCTTTTGTTTGGATTGTTTCAAACGGCACCGCTAACACTATGGATGCGCCGGGTGTGCTGCCATTTGGAAATGTTCCTGAAAATGCAGTCATCGCATTAAGATTGTTCGCATACGCAGCGACAATTGCACTTCCGCCAACAGCGTCAATATAGTCTGGATAATTTTCCGGATAGGGCGAACCATTGGCAACATCGCCATAAGCAAAAGAAATTCCACTGAACGCACTGCCGGCTACACCGTTAATTGTGTAACTGTTTGATGCATCGCCGGTGTAGTGCGCTTTCAAATAATTGTGTAAAAAATCTCTATCTGCTTGGGTTGGTCTGCCGCCGCTGCTTGCACGATCGAGATCGTATGCAATTTCAGATCCGCTCACAAAAATTTTTCCACCCCGTTTTAAATACTCAATAACTTTTGTTTGTTCCATTTCATCAAATGTTCGATCTGTAGTTGATTCATCGCCAAGATTCCAAATAACGATATCATAATTTGAAAGCTGTACACTTCCATCAATAATTGCATCGTTGGCACATGTTTCAAATCTAATAGGAAGAGATTGCCCCGCCGTCATTGCAAAAGGATGAGCGGGAAGTTTATAGCTGTCGCTTGTGCGATCGAAACCATCTACTATTAAAATTTTTTGCGTTTGCATATTGGGACGAAGCCCGTACATGTCGCTATAATTACTTTCGTTTGGAATGACTGCCGAATCTACTGCAGTGATGCGGAAATAGATCGGCAACGTTGACATGATTCCCGAGAAAGAAACTTTAGTAGAAGAACGCGGAAGTTTTGTTTCATCACTATTCAATTTCCAAGCGAGTGCATCGGTTGAAAAATACAAACGGTATCCTTTTAAATCGGCATCGGTGTTAGGATACCACGAAATAGTAATGCGGTTCGTGGAATCGTTCAAGACAGATTTCAATACAGGTTGAGTTGGTGGTGCTAAATCTTGATCAGTAATTTCAAAAGGAACAAACACAGTATCAGCATTTCCGCGAGTGTCAATCGCAAAGACCATTAATTGATATTGTCCTGCGGGAAGGATGCGGGTATCGAAATAATTATTATAGACACTATTCAATCGTGTGGTGCCAATATTTCCCGAACCGTTTGTAAGAATATAAATATGATTTGAAACATCGGAAGTAGTGGTGAACACAACATTGGCATTTGCATCATTGGGTTTCCAATCAAAGTTGTACCGCGTTCCGTCGGAAGGTGGTGTATAGACAATTGATGATTTGTCTGCGGAATAAATGATAAATCCATTTCGATAGACACCATTATTTGTTGTTGAACCGGAGTTCGGCGCATCATTGCTGTTTCGTTCAACCATTTGTGAAATGATATCCACATACCCGTTGATTCGGTTTGAAATAAATTCAGTGGTAGAATTATCAACAAAAAATTTCACCCACAACACTTTTGGAGAATACGTGTCAACGAACGGTGTTAATCCGCCGTTATTGCGAAGAGCGTTATTTTCAGAATTAACAATACCATCAACCAAATGTGTATGTCCAAGTCCGGTGAGAATATTTCCAAGCACTGTAATGTCCATTGTAACTTCGTCGCCGGCTTTGAGCGCAGGATTTGGTTCGATATGAACATAGGCAATACTTTTCGCAACACCGTTGATTGTTCCATTCACACGGACGTATGCACTTGTTCCTGAAGCACTCGAAGGAGAAAGTGCGGTGATGGTTCCCGATATACATGGATATACGGGCGAGCCATCTGCTTTAGGAATATCAGCGCCATTGTGAAAGTGATTGCTTGAAAGTGTATTGCGATATTCACAAAAGCTGCCGGTGATAAGCTGCGTTTGGTTAAATGGAGTTACGGGCCACTGATATTTTAAAGTATCTTGTGCCGGAGCCGTTGCAGCACACAGAGACAGAAACAAATACAAAATGTTCAGACGCATAGGCATATACATAAAAAAGGTAACTACACAGCGTGGCAAATTAAAAATTCGTTTTTACTTCAAATCACCCCCTCTTTGCTTCTCCCCCTTTCTGGGGGAGAAA
>CAYHZL010000296.1:0-2601 GCA_964361075.1 uncultured Chitinophagaceae bacterium | reverse complement strand
ATAACAAAGCAGATTCCTACGTTTCAGGGAAAAGTGATGCCGATAGCAGAAGCGTTGGAAACACTTGCTGAGCTGAAGCAGTTTAAGGAAAGTGACGATAAAAAAATTCAACAACTTTTTGAAGTTGCAAAAACATTGGAAGGAATGAATCGCAATGCGGGTATGCACGCGGCAGGCGTAGTGATTGCGCCATCAGCAATTCACAATTATGTGCCGATGTACAAAACGCCGTCATCGGAATTGGTAACGCAATTCACGATGAAAGATTTGGAAGATGCCGGTCTGTTGAAGATGGACTTTCTCGGTTTGCGTACGTTAACTGTAATTGAAAATGCACTCGCTCTCATCAAAAAAAATCACAATGTTGAAATTGATCTTGATACAATTCCTGAAGATGATAGAAAAACATTTGAGCTATTCGGCAAAGGTCAAACAGTTGCTGTGTTTCAGTTTGAAAGTTCCGGAATGCAAGATTGGTTGAGAAAATTAAAGCCAACTAGCATCAGCGATTTAGTTGCGATGAATGCGTTGTATCGTCCGGGTCCGATGGAAAATATCGGCGACTTCATTCGTCGTAAACACGGGCAATCGAAAATTGAATATCTCCATTCGAAGATGGAACCGATTTTGAAAGAAACGTACGGCATCATCGTGTATCAGGAACAAGTGATGCGCATTGCCAGCGACATTGCCGGCTTCTCGCTTGCGAAAGCGGATTTGATGCGCCGCGCTATGGGAAAAAAAGATAAAGGAACAATGGCAGCGTTGAAGAGTGAATTTGTTGATGGCGCTAAACAAACGGTGAACGCTTCCGCAAAAGTTGCAGAAGAAATTTTTGATACGATTGAAAAATTTGCTTCGTACGGTTTTAATAAATCGCACAGCGTTGCGTATTCCGTTGTTGCATATCAAACTGCATATTTGAAAGCGCACTATCCGGCAGAATACATGGCTGCAACGCTCACATCCGAAGTGGGCAACACAGATAAAATCGTATTGTTCATTGATGACTGCCGCAAACTTGGCATTGAAGTGCTGCCGCCTCATGTTGATGAAAGCGATGCGGATTTTACGGTAACGAAAGAGGGAATTCGTTTCGGACTTGCTGCAATTAAAGGTGTCGGGGAAAGTGCAGTGCAGTCTATTATTACTGCTCGCTCCGATGGTAAAAAATTTTCTTCGCTGTTTGATTTTTGTACAAAAGTAGATTTGCGTACTGCAAATAAAAAAACAATTGAAGGCTTGATTCTTGCCGGTGCGTTCGATTCTGTTAATGCGAATAGGGCGCAAATGGCAAAAGCTGTTGAACAAATTATGATTGCAGCGCAAAATGCACAACAGCATAAAGAAAAAGGACAAGATAATTTATTTGCAGCGGCACCTGCTGCCGGTGAATCTATTTCTTTGCACGAACCGCCGTTGCCCAAAGTTGCTATGTGGAGTGATGCAGAAAAACTTGCGCAAGAAAAAGCTGTGCTTGGTTTTTATGTTTCCGGTCATCCATTGCTGAAATACGAACACGAAATTAATGCGTTTGCTAATGTGCATCTCGGCGATGTTGAAGGAATGAAGAACGGACAAGTACGCGCGGCAGGAATTATCAGCAGCATAAAAAAGAAGCAAGACAAAAAAGGAAATATGATGGCGTTTATTACCATCGAAGATTTTACCGGTAAAGCAGATTGTGTTGTCTTCTCCAGCGTCTATAAAAAGATTGAAAGCCTTGTTGTTGAAGAAGCGATGGTGTTCGTTGATGGCAAAGGAGAAGTCTCCGGCGATGTTATTAAAATTATTGCCGATGATATTGTGCCGATTGATTTAATGCGCGAAAAATTTGCCAAGAAAATTTTTCTTCTCTTGAATGCCGATAGTATAACGAACGACACTCTCTCGTCATTAAAAAAAGTGATGGAGAAGAATAAAGGGAACTGCAATTGTTATTTCAATGTTGTTGGAAGAGAGTTTCCTGAACAACAAATTTTTAAGGCGAACAAGTTCAGTATTCATCCGACAAATGAAGTGATAGAAAATATAAAATCAATTTTAGGAAAAAATTCAATTAAATATTCATAAAAGGAGAAGTAATGAAAGCAGTCGAACTAAACGATGCAAATTTTAAAACAGAAGTTCTCGATTCAGCAACACCTGTACTTGTAGATTTTTGGGCTGTATGGTGCGGACCGTGCAAAATGATTGCGCCTATTGTCGAAGAAATTGCCGGTGAGTTCCAAGGCAAATTAAAAGTTGGCAAAATGGATGTTGACAACAATCCGCAAACTTCAATGCAATTCGGTATTCGCAGCATTCCAACGTTATTAATTTTCAAAGGCGGAAAAGTTGTTGAACAAATTGTGGGCGCTGTTCCCAAACGCAGTCTTGTTGATAAAGTTAGCGCACATTTAAATTGATGTAATATGTTTTTTTAAAACGCTACTGCAAATCCCCGGCAATTTATTGTCGGGGATTTTCCATTTCTCTTCATTGATACTTCCTGCAATTTTCCTTATATTTTTCGTAACTGTTCAGTGTATTTTTTGTAATTTTGATATTTCCAAAAAAAACGAATCCCCCGTCCCGATTAAAAAGCAAATCGGGACACCC
>CAYHZL010000295.1:0-2634 GCA_964361075.1 uncultured Chitinophagaceae bacterium | reverse complement strand
CATCTTTTAAAAATTTTTGTATCTATATCAGTCATGATCAGTCATACCATGAGTTTGTCTAAGTAACTCATGGCATGACTTTAAGGACGCGCTGAGTAGTTACAAATTAAAATTCAAAATCCAAACCGAATGTTGGAATAATGGGGAGCAGCCGCACATCAACAACATCCACCGGATTTGTTGTTGTATCAAATTGCTTGAACCATACATTTCGATGATTGAACACATTGAAAATTTGAATGTACCAACTGCCTTTCATTCCAAAAAATGCAGCGCGTTTCGTTACGCTGAAATCGAGACGATAGTACGGTTCGAGCCGTCTGTTGTAACGATCACCTGCCAGAATTTTATCGAACGTGCGTTCATTGGTATTAATTGCATAGCGACCAACACCGGCGGTGTACGTTTGTCCGGTTGCGTACGTATAGATTGCACCAAACTTCCAATGTTCATCAAGCTGATAATTTGCCACTACGGAAATATCGTGTCGTCTATCGTACTTTGGCTGGAAAGTTTTTCCATTATTAATTTCTGCAAAGGTACGATTTGTCCACGCTAACGAGTAGCCGATGAAACCGGAAAGCTGTCCGATTTTTTTCTGAAAGAAAAATTCCGCACCATACGCATCGCCATCTCCGAGATTAAATAATTGATTGATTTCTGATGTCCGCGATGCTACAGCTTTCAGTTCGACAATATTTTTGTATTGTTTATAGTATGCTTCAATATTGAAATCGAATCCTTCAAATGGATGTGTTTCCGTGCCGAGGATAAAATCTATTGCGCGACTCGGCACCATTTTATCGTCGAGTGGAATCCATAAATCAACAAATGAAAAACCTTCCTGTGTTACTAAATTGAGAGTTTGGTAATAGACACCCGAAGCAAATTTGAGCGATACGTCTTCTGTAAGATTGTAGCGCGAAGAAAAACGCGGACCAAGTTTATATTGTTTGCTCGCATCTTGATATTCGAAACGCAACCCGCCCGAAAGATTCCATCGTTCGTTCATATTCCATTCGTCTTGAATGTATGTTGCAATATTTGCCGGACGCAATACTAAATTGTAAAATTCATTTCCCGCAAATGTGCGCTTCACACCAAAACGATATTGAGACCACCAAAATCCGGCTTTGATGAAATGCTCATTCGAATAAAAATAATCAACGTCACCTTTAACGGAGTAATCGCTGATGGTATTTTCAAAAAGAAATTTGGAATTGAATAATCCGCCATCCACTTCAGATTTGTATGAGCTTCCCGTTACAATTAAATTTGAAAAAAGTGTTTGATTAAAAATGTGTGTGTATTTCAGTGAACCGGTGTTGTTTCCCCAAAGAAGATTAATATTTATTGCGCCGTCATTTTGATTGAATGTTAAATTATCGTTTCCCAAATATCCGACGAAGGCAATTTTATTGTTCTCATCAATCTCCTGATTTATTTTTCCGTTCGCATCATAGAAATAATAAAGAGGCAGCGGATCTTTTCCTACATCTAAACCGGCCGCATGGACTAGCACATCAAAATACGTGCGTCTGCCGGAAAGAAAAAATGAACCGTTACCAACAGGTCCTTCGGCTGTGAGACGGCTGCTAATTAAACTTACCGAGCCTTTGCCGTGATAATTTATTCTGTTGCCATCTTTGTTCGTCACATTTAAAACGGAAGAGAGCCGTCCGCCGTACTCTGCCGGAAAGCCGCCTTTCATTAATTCAATATCCTTCACTGCATCAGTATTAAATGTTGAAAAAAAACCGAAGAGGTGAGAAGGGTTATACACTATTGTGCCGTCAATAAGAATGAGATTTTGATCCGGACCGCCGCCGCGCACATACAATCCGCTGGAGATATCAGAGCTTGCTTTCACACCAGGCATTAACTGCAATGCACGGAACACATCACTCTCGCCGATGGCGGGAAGATTTTTCAAATCCTCTGCTTGCATAATAATACGGCTGGTCTGCGTTGTCTTTTGCTGTTCTATTCTTTCTGCAGAAACAACAACTTCTTTCGCTTGGATTGCTTCGCTTTCGAGTTCAAAATTTTTGACAATATCTTTGTTGATTTCGATTTCAATTAATTTTGTTTTGTATCCAAGTAACGAAACAGAAAGTTGGTATGTACCATAGGGAAGGTTTGGTATAGCGTAGTACCCATCTTTGTTTGATGAAGTTCCAAGTTTCGTACCTTTAAAAACAATATTTGCGAATGGAAGTGTTTCACCGTTGGATTTATCTTTGATATAACCGCTGATAGTGCCGGTTGTTTGAGCAAAGAGAGGTAAACAGGAAAATAGAAGAAAGTATAAAAATATTTTATTCATGTATTTAATATAACTATTAAGATTGTATCTATCTGTAAATATTAAACGAAAATATGACAATCTTTGTTCTATGGGGAATAAAAAAAGGACATCATATTTTTAATGATGTCCTTTTTCTCGCGGAGAAGGTGGGATTCGAACCCACGGTACCGTTACCGGTACACCACCTTTCCAGGGTGGCCAATTCAACCACTCTTGCACCTCTCCGTTGAATTGTTAAACAAATATACCAAAAAAATACCGAACACAAAAGAAAATCTTGTGAAGGATTCCGGTTAAAAAACAAAACCCGATTGAATATCATCGGT
>CAYHZL010000294.1:0-2635 GCA_964361075.1 uncultured Chitinophagaceae bacterium | reverse complement strand
ATCCTTCATCCTTGCTCTTTTCTCAATCCATGCGGGATTCTTCCGTAGCAGTACAGTGGAACTACTCTGTGGACGATACCACTTTATGTATCGAACTCAATTCTTTTCTTCCTCCGTTTCTCCGTGATGAACTTCTGCTAAAAAAATATATTCGCGATGAAAAATTTTTACAGCTTCGGCTGCATTACACCGATACTGTTGCCGTTGATGCAATGTATCTTCGCGCGTTGGCTATTGCGGAAGGGAATATCGGACATGCGTTGTTCATTGCTATGCTGGCGACGATGGATCATTTTCGTTTAGGCATTAAAGTGCCGCTGCTTGGCACGCTTCGTGTACCTCTGACGACCGAGACGCTGGAAGAATTTCGTATTCGACGAAGTCATTTACCGCGTCGTGTTCTTCCTGATAGTATCGGCAAAAAAAGAAATGATAAAGATAAACTCCAGCATTTTTTTGGTTCCGCGTTGCTTGCTTACGATGAAAACTCCAAACAACTCACCACGTTTATTGGCAATCAAATGGAAATTATTGAAGATGCAATCGTTGTGGGAGGGGAGAACGACGTGCGCGACAAATTAGCGAACGCATTGGGAAGGGATTTTGGTTTGCGTTTACTCAACGGTGATGATGTGCTGCCAAGTGAAGTGTTGTGGCAGACAGATGAAAAGGGGAAGTGAGATAGACTTCATGTTGTATCGGTTCAGTACGTTACTTCACCATCAATAATTTTCTTATCTGCATTGTATTATCGAACTGCAATCTCGCAAAATAAATTCCTGTTGCTAATGTTGACGCGTCAAATTTTGTTCGATAATATTTTCCTGCGCCAGCAATTTCATCGAACAATGTCGCAATTTCTTGCCCGAGTATGCTGTAAATTTTCAGCGTTGCCCGTCCGTGAGACGGAACAGTGAATTCAATAGTGGTTGTCGGATTGAACGGATTCGGATAATTTTGAAATAATTGAAATCCTTCCGGCGTTGTGCTCGACGCAAAAACTGCTGTCGGTATTTTTACAACTCCCAAATATTCAGCAACACCGTTAAGAATTGCCATTGCTGTACTATCATACTTACCATTGGCGGTGCAATTCATATCCTCGTAGGTGAGCGCAAGAACACTATCGCGATAATTATACCAGAACCAACTTTCAGGATAACTTTTTGAAGCAGTGCCAACCCAACTGACGTAATAATTCCATGGCGCAATATTGTTTGGAAAATTATTCCGAACAAGATTAATAAACTTTCGTTCTTGCTGTGCATACAACTGTGTTGTTCCGGTTGAATCATGAAATACAAAATACCGCTGGCAGGCGTATGCCGAGTGCATGTTTAACATAACAAGAATGCGATTCGGTTCTTTCATCAATCGCGTGTATGTGTTTCGTAATACCTGCACTTCCGGTTGAGGTGTGATGTAATTCCAATTACTTTCTATATCAATTTTATTTGCATTCTCACGTGCATAGCCAAGTTCTACACCATCCGGATTGTACATGGGAATAATATTAAAGACACAACTATCGCGGAGTTTTTTTCCGACAAGCGTATCAGTGAGAAGAAATTTAATTATCTCATTCGTTACATACGTGCCTTGCACTTCACCGGGATGAGTGCGCGCGTGAATTATGATTCGTTTGCGAAGTACGGCAGAGTGTGCAGTGTCTTGAATGGTGAGCATGAACATTGTTCGTTGTTGCACTGTCGCGCCAATTGAATCAACTTTTACGAACGGACTTTTGCTCCACTGTTGAAGGTCAATTTTTAGCGTATCGTATCCGTAGCCCCAATTACCGGAAGCTGCAATGCGAAAGGAAAGAGATGTTGTGTCGGGGTATCCGCATGGGTCGTTGGCACGTTGTTCCTGAACTTGCGCATTAGCATTCCATGAAATGATAAAGAAAAAAAAGATGAGCAGATTTTTCATTGTTGAAGTTTTTGGTGAAGTAGTACATACCGATTTATTTTATTTGGGTAAATACCCCGACGCTTGCGTCGTCATTCCGGCGAAAGCCGGAATCCACAAAATGGATGCCAGCGTACGCTGGCATGACAAATACTCCGCAGCTTGCTGCGGAGATAATTTATTTTTTCTTGAACGCTTTTCCTTCAAGGTATGTTTTAAAATCATTCGGCTTTCCCGGCGGGGCAAATTCAAATTTTATGTTCACAGATTCACTGTTCAATAGTATGTACGATAAACGAAACCGCGGAGATTGCGGGGCAACATCGCTTGTAAAAGTAATTGCAGTATCTTTTTCTGAAAAAGTGATGGCGTAATTAATAATGTGTCCTTTATTATCAAAATAAATTGCTTTATTCAAAATTCTTGTGCTGTCTGCATACACGATTAACAGATCATCATGAATCGTTTCAGGTGTTTGTTTTCCACCCGGATATTCTGAATGATTTTTCCTGACAATAATTTTTCCTTCTAAATCGAATGCAAAAGAAAATGTCCCGCCATCTTGTCCGGGCTGTCCGCTTCCTTCGCCGACCCACTCACCGAGTAACGATTTCCATTTATTCCAATTAGTATTTGTTACTGGTGGTTGTGCGAATGAAATGTGTGCAGAAACGAACAGAAGAGTAATGAAGAGTGTGTGGAAGAGATATTTTTTCATTGTTGT
>CAYHZL010000293.1:0-2733 GCA_964361075.1 uncultured Chitinophagaceae bacterium | reverse complement strand
AAAATCCCTCCGCCAAAAAGACGGCGGACTTACAGCCTCACCCCCTTTTTGCCGAAGGCATCCCTTCGGGACAAGGGGGAATAAGAACGAGGAAATCCCCCTTGAAAAGGGGGTGTCCCGATTTGTTTTTTAATCGGGACGGGGGATTCGTTTTTTTTGGAAATACTGAAATTATGCCGAAGGTGGCAACGCCATTCCCTTCGGGACAAAAAATACGCTGAGCAATTACATATTATTTTACGATAAAATTAACCATACCTTATACATATTATTACAGAACAGATAATGATAAACTACCAATGAAAAGTGCATTTTTATTCCTCCTCATTATTCTCATTGCACAGAGTGTAACATTAGCACAATCGCAGTGTGGATCAATCACAGGAAAAGTTTTTAATTCCACAACACAAGAACCTATTGTTGGCGCTACTGTTGTTGTAGCGGGAACGACAATCGGAAATGCAGCCGATAGCAACGGAAATTTTTCAATAACAAATATTCCTGTCGGCACGTACCAAGTGCGAGTTACAACAATCGGATTCCAACCGATGACAAGAACTGATGTTGTCGTTGCTGTTGGCAAACCAACGCAACTCACGTTCGCGCTGATGGAAACGATTGTGGAATTTGAAGGCGTTACTGTTACAACGGAATATTTTTTAAAGGATGCGGAAAAGCCTGTCAGCGTACACACATTAGGTGCGGAAGAAATTCGCAGACTGCCCGGCGGTTTGGAAGATGTTGCACGCGCAGTGGCAATTCTTCCCGGCGTGGCACAGGTGCAGGTAGGAAGAAACGATCTTATTGTCCGCGGCGGTGCGCCATCAGAAAATTTATTTATTGTCGATAACATCGAATTACAAAACATCAACCACTTCGGCACACAAGGTGCGAGCGGCGGCCCGCTCAGTTTTATCAATCTCGATTTCGTAAACGAGACATCTTTTTCTACCGGCGGATTTGGTGCGCGGTACGGCGACAAGCTTTCTTCAGTACTCACTATCGATTTAAAAGATGGACGAACTGATCGTCTCGGAGGGAAAGCAACTATTTCCGCATCACAATTCGGATTAAATCTGGAAGGACCATTATCCAACAATGGCTCGTTTCTTTTTTCTGCGCGGCGCAGTTACTTAGATTTTATTTTTAAGGCGGCGGGATTTAGTTTTGTTCCTGAATACTGGGATTTCTTAACCAAAGCAAGTTATAATTTAAGCAAGAACGATCAACTCACCATTCTTGGTGTTGGCGTGCTTGATAACGTAAAACAATTTAATGATACTGAAAAGAAAAAATTTGATAACTCACGCATATTGTCGAGCGACGAAAACCAATCAGTTGTCGGAGTCGCTTGGAAACATCTTTTTAAAAATGGATTCTCAACGCTTTCGTACGGGAATGTGTATACTCAATACAATACGCGCCAGAATGATGCTTCAACCAATCCGATTTTTTCTAATAAATCTACCGAATACGAAAATTCATTGCGCGGTGATATTGTGTACCAACTTTCAAAGAGAACAGAATTTTCTGCCGGCGTTCAAGGAAAAGTTGTGCGTGTAGCGAGCAATTTATTCTTGCAAGGATTTTGGACAAACTACAGCGTCTTCATTCCAACAGTTGCTGCCAGCTACGATACCACAGCATTCAAATACGCTCTCTACACCACACTCTCGCATCAGTTTAGGCATTTACGTGTTACACTTGGCGCGCGCGCTGATTATTTTAATTTGATACAAAATAATTTCGTTGCTGCACCACGTTTTTCAGCAACGTATGCCGTAACCGAAATTACCAACATTAACACCAGCATTGGTCAATACTATCAAGCGCCTGCGTATATCTGGATGGTTGCAAATCCTACAACAAATTCAAATTTGCGGTACATCGGAGTCAATCAATTTGTGTTGGGTATCGATCATCTGTTCCGCAGTGATATTAAAATTAGTTTTGAAGGATACTACAAAAAATATTTTGACTATCCGATAAGCAAACAACGTCCGTATCTCATCATGGCAAACACAGGCGCAGGATTTGGAGGCACAGAAGATGGATTTGCATCGTTCGGCACAGATACGCTTCTCAGTTCCGGCAGCGGCAATGCGCATGGAGTCGAACTCTTTATTCAGAAAAAATCTTCCGATGATCCGCTGTACGCTTTACTCAGCATCAGTTATAATGTTTCTGAATTTACGGCGCTGGATGGTGTACCCCGACCAAGCAGTTTTGATCAACGAATTATTTTTAATATCGGCGGCGGATATATTTTTAACAAAGAGTGGGAAGCAAGTGCGAAGTTTCGTTTTGCAACAGGAAGACCGTACACGCCATACACACTTACGCAATATGGACTTGTGCAGCTTGCCTCGCAATATAATACAGAACGCATTGCAGCAAATCATAGTTTGGATGTTCGTGTTGATAGACGCTGGGCATTCGACACATTTCAACTCATCACATATATTGACATTCAAAATATTTACAACCGCAAACCGATTGATGTTCCGCGCTATAATGAACGCGAGAAAAAATTTGAAGATAACACCAGCATTGGTCTTCTTCCTTCAATTGGTGTGAGTGCGGAATTTTGAAATCACTCGCTATTATTTTTTATAAGTGCATTTCTCGCTATATTAATACAAGATTTTTCCTTATTCATTATTTAAGATTATTGTAACTACTTAGCAAAAAATCATATAGTAAATTTTAACCACATAGAAACATAGGGCACAT
>CAYHZL010000292.1:0-2746 GCA_964361075.1 uncultured Chitinophagaceae bacterium | reverse complement strand
GTTTTTCAATTCTTTCAGCTCATTCCAACACTCACGATATTAGAAAACTTACTTATAGCAATGGATTTTGTCAACGTCATTCCACAAAAAGAGCGCAAACAACTCGCGCAAGCGTTACTTGTACAGGTTGGTATCGCACAACACGCAGGCAAATTACCAGCGGCATTATCCGGAGGAGAACAGCAACGCGCTGCTATAGCCAGAGCTTTGGCGAATGATCCGCCAATTTTAGTTGCAGATGAACCGACAGGAAATTTGGACAGTAAAACTGCTCAGTCCGTTCAAACATTATTTGTTGAACTGGTTGGTAAGGGAAAAACAGTTATTGTTGTAACCCACGAAAATGTATCCGACACTACATACGATCGCATTATTACACTTAACGATGGTGCAGTTGCAGAAGAAAAAAAGGAATTATTATGAATATCAAACTTAAAAAAACGATTAGCGACCTGTGGATAAATCCCGGTCGTACCGCGCTTGTTATTCTTGCCTTGGTCATTGGCTTGTGGGGAGTCGGATCTATTTTGGTTACATATACAATTTTGAAAAGTGATCTGAACGAGAACTATACAAGAACTCATCCTGCCCACGTTATCATGACGTCAAAAGATTTTAGTCGATTGGATTTGTCGGCGTTTAGAAATCGCCCGGAAGTAGAGAGCGCTGAATTTCGAGATCTCTCATTTCAACGAATTGAAGTTTTTCCAAATCAATGGCTTCCGTTGTGGGTCTTTGGAGTGGAAGATTTTAATAACTTCAACCTGGCGCAAATTTATAAAGAAGAAGGAAATAAAATTCCTGATCCGGGCACCATGTTGGTTGAACGTAACGGGCGACTTGTCTCCAACTTGAAGATTGGATCATTGGCACAGGTTCGCGTTGAGAGTAAAGTTATTCACGTACCAATCAACGGCATAAGTTTTGACCCTGCCCAAGCTCCGGCCACGCAGGATGCTTTCATCTATTCATACGTTGACAAAAAAACGTACACTGAAATTACAGGCGAAGCCGCCAACCAGCGTTTGATTTTTCGATTAAAGAACGTAACCACAAAACAAGAAATACAAAACATTACTAAAAGTATTTTGAATGATTTTGAGCATTTAGGAATTACTGTCTCAACAGTTAACATTCCTAAATTGAATGAACACCCACACCAGTTTCAATTAAATACATTGCTTGCCTTGCAGGGCAGCATCGGGCTACTTGCATTCCTTATGGGTGCTATTTTGGTTTCGCAATTGATGGACTCAATTTTAGCCCGGCAAATTCGTCAAATAGGTATAATCAAAGCTATAGGTGCCTCGCGGTTTCAAGTACTTATCATCTATACGACAATGGTTCTCATATTTGGAATTGTGTCGAGCGTAATCGCGATACCTTTGGCAATAATGTCGGGCTATGCATTTGCCCGCTTTGTATCAAAAATAATTAATTTTGAAATTCTCACCACGACTTTGCCGGTTGATTTGTATTTTTATCTTATCGCTGCTGGTTTGTTATTACCAATTTTATTATCACTTCCGGCAATACTAAAGGGTGTTAAAGTCTCTGTGCATGGCGCGCTTTCTGATTACGGCATACGGCAAGATATATATATCAACAAATTTGATGTAGTTGCTGTACTGCCTATATCAAATAGAATGGCGTTGGCTTTTCGAAATACTTTGCGCCGTAAAAAGCGATTGGTAATCACGATTGCAACGATGGCGCTTGGTGTGGCTATCTTCAGCACCGGGTTTAATGTCAGACAAGCACTCGTAGTATTTTTGGAGAACACAAGAAGTTCCATGAAGCATGATGTTCAGGTAGTGCTCAAGGATCAAATTTCAATTGAACAAGCCTTAGCGCCATTTAAATCTGTGAATAACATCAACCGTATTGAATTATGGAATGGTGGCCGCGGTCGTCTTCAATCGGGAAAAATTTCAACAACAAATGGAATTGGTATTGTAGCTCTCCCGTACAATACCGATCTCATCAAGTGGAATGTAACCGAAGGGCGATGGTTAAAAGCGTCAGATGAGACCGAAGTCGTAATGAATCAACAGGCAGTGGAGACATTTGGAAATCCCATAGTTGGCAGGTATTACCAAATTGATATCAAAGGGAAATTGCTTACTGTTAAATTGGTAGGCATTGTTAAAGAATTTGAAATAGCAAAAATCTATATTGATAAACATCAGTATGACACTTTGGTAAATCCCGATCATTTAATTAACAGTTTAATGTTCGTGGCAAAAGATAACGACTATAACAAAATTATTACTTTAAAAAAAGAGATCGAGAATGCTATTACCTCATCTGATTTAAGTATTCTCTATGTGTTGTCGCAAGCTGAACGCGCGCAAATCATTTACAATCATTTGGACATCATTCTCACTCTGATTGCTTTTTTGGCGTTGTTAGTTCTTGTGGTCAGCGCGCTTGGTATGGCTTCCGCAACGAGTATTAATATTATGGAGAGGACACGCGAAATTGGCGTGCTGCGAACCATTGGTGCGACACCAAAAATGATTTACAGTTTATTCGTTGCGGAAGGCATGGTGATTAGTATTATCAGTATTTTTTTTGGGTTACTCCTCGCATGGCCTTTAAGTATTGTTGCGTCTGCGTTCTTCGGAAATTTAATCTTAGGAGGCGGAGTCCCGCTCGACTTTGCATTCAGTAATCTTGGATTTATCATAACATTATCTGTAACCTTAATTTTTGGTTGGTTAGCCAGCCGGATTCCGGCACGCAA
>CAYHZL010000291.1:0-2748 GCA_964361075.1 uncultured Chitinophagaceae bacterium | reverse complement strand
GTCGAACGAATGATGATAATGCAAACGCTATAAATGTTTCATCCCTTCGGGATGATTCGATAAAAATAATTGGAATAACAATATGTCAACCTATACACAAATTTATATTCATATAGTCTTTGCGGTAAAAGGAAGAACCAGTCTAATCCATCCTGATTGGGAAACGAATTTGTATAAATACATTACCGGTATTGTACAAAACAAAGAACAAAAGATGCTGGCAATCAATGGAATGCCCGATCATATCCATTTCTTAATTGGTATGAAGCCAACGTGTTGTCTTTCGGATTTAGTGCGAGAGATAAAAAAATCATCAAATGAATTCATCAAAGAGAATCATTTCACCAAATATAAATTTAATTGGCAGGAAGGGTTTGGTGCATTTTCTTACAGCCATTCTCAATTAAGCACGGTGATTGCATATATTGCAAACCAGAAAAAACATCACAAGAAAAAGACCTTTCGTGAAGAATATAATGAGTTGCTTGAAAAATTTGAAATAGCGCACGATAAAAAATATTTGTTTGAATGGATTGAATAAAAAATACTGGTTCATTATTTCCGGATTTTACCGGATAATTTTCCACAATGAATAAAATGCTAATAAAATTTGATTATTTTTAAGGAAGTATTTCCGGATTCTTCCGGATAGGTGAAAATTGGTGGCGGTGTAAATGGCGGTGCAGTTGAGGGTGCAATTGAGGGAATAAGTGAGGGATTAACTGAGGGATTAAAAACTAAATTCATCGATCTTGTAAAGGTAATTTTGAGTGAAGAAGGGAACCGGATACCATTCTATGCGAATAAAATGTCTGAATCTGAAAAAAACATTGAGCGATATTTCAAAATATTTAGAGAACACAATTTGATCGAATATAGAGGAAGTAAAAGAACAGGTGGTTATTATTTAACCGAACAAATGAAGAATAAATTAAAATAATAATGAGCGATAACACTTCAACAAACAGTATCATTTCCAAAGTCTGGTCATTCTGTAACACACTCCGTGATGACGGAGTTAGCTACGGCGATTATTTGGAACAACTTACATATTTGCTATTTCTTAAAATGGCAGATGAGTTAAGCAAACCGCCGTATAACAGAAAACTTCCAATTCCCAAAGAATACAACTGGGAAAGTCTTACGCCAAAAAAAGGGGCTGAGTTAGAACTGCATTATACAACATTGCTTCGTGAACTTGGAAAGCAAAAAGGTATTCTCGGTCAGATCTTCACGAAAAGCCAAAACAAAATCCAAGATCCTGCAAAACTCTTTAAGTTGATCGATCTAATCGACAAAGAGCAATGGAATGTTATCGGTGCAGATGTTAAAGGAGAAATCTACGAAGGACTCCTTGAGAAAAATGCAGAAGATACAAAAAGCGGAGCCGGACAATACTTTACTCCTCGCGCACTCATAAAAGCAATGGTCGAGTGTCTTCGTCCTGAGCCAAATAAAACAATCGCTGATCCTGCCTGCGGAACAGGCGGCTTCTTTCTTGCGGCGTATGATTACATCGTAGCAAATAATGATCTTGATAAATCACAAAAGCAGTTTCTTAAATTCAAAACATTCCACGGGAACGAGATCGTTGCCGGCACTCGCAGATTAGCATTGATGAATTTGTTCCTCCATAACATCGGCGATATTGAAAGTGATAATTTTATTTCTCCGGCAGATTCGTTGATTGCAGATGCGGGAGTTCGTTTTGATTATGTTCTTGCAAATCCGCCGTTTGGTAAAAAAAGCAGTCAAACATTTACCAACGAAGAAGGAGAGCAGGAGAAAGAAGACCTCTCCTATAACCGTCAGGATTTTTGGACAACAACAAGCAACAAACAATTAAATTTTGTGCAGCATATTTGCACAATGCTCAAAACCACCGGTCTTGCTGCTGTTGTTGTTCCCGACAACGTGTTGTTTGAAGGTGGAGCAGGAGAAACAGTCCGTAAGAAGTTATTAGAGACAACCGATCTTCATACGATCTTGCGTTTGCCAACAGGAATATTTTATGCTAATGGTGTAAAAGCCAATGTCATATTCTTTGATGCAAAGCCAGCCGCAAAAACAGCGTGGACTAAAGGGCGGTTCTATAAATTGAAAAAAAAATTTCTCGCAAAGACGCGAAGTCGCAAAGTATTGATTTTATTATGCTTTAATAGTTGTTTTCTTTGCGCCTTTGCGCCTTGGCGGTGAAACAATGAATTTTTAGAACTGCCCTAAAGAGATATGGTATTACGATTTTAGAACAAATGTTCACCTCACGCTTAAAAGAAATCCTTTGAAATTGAGCGATCTGAAAGAATTTATTGATTGTTATAACCCGAAGAACCGCAACAAGCGAAAAGAAACTTACAACGAGAAATCAAATCCTGAAGGTCGTTGGAAAAAATACACTTACGACGAAATAGTCAATCGTGATAAAACAAGTTTTGATATTACTTGGCTAAAAGACAAATCGCTTGCAGACCTCGATAACTTACCCGATCCTGATGTATTGGCAGAAGATATTATTGAAAATCTTGAAGCAGGGTTGGAAAGCTTTAGAGAGATTATGCTGTCGGTGAATAAAAAATAAAAAAATAAAGACATAATGAAAGAAGAAAAAAAAGGAATCCATCCTGTTATAGATGAATTCAAAGGTAAACCAATCATTCGCATTGGTTGACGTTCGGAAAGAGTTACATAAAATATTTGTAACTGCTCAGCGTGTTTTTTGTCCCGAAGGTTCGCCACGGCGAATGGCTT
>CAYHZL010000290.1:0-2872 GCA_964361075.1 uncultured Chitinophagaceae bacterium | reverse complement strand
ATAAATGATTTTTTTATTTTGGAGTACACAATGCAACTTGTAGAACAAGCTAAAGAATTGTACAAAAAACTTACGTGGACGTGGAATCCGCAAAGCGATAAAGAATCCGGCGATGCCGTTGTGAAAAATGTTCTGCTCCACTGGTTTCCGAATAAGATCAGCAAAAAAAGTTTGTCGTGGAATTACTCATTCTATCTCGGCACGATCTCTTTTGTGTTGTTTATCATTCTGACAGTCACAGGAATGATTTTGATGTTTCTGTACGTGCCGTCGGTGGAGCGCGCATACTTGTCTGTGAAGGATCTCGAATTTGTCGTGTCGTTCGGATGGTTGCTGCGTTCTGTGCACAGAATTTCTGCACACTTAATGGTGGCAGTTGTTTTTCTTCACATGGTTCGCGTTTTTTTAACAGGCGCATATAAAAACGGAAAAACAGTCGGCTCCAACCGTCCGGTGAATTGGATTATCGGAATTGTGCTGCTGCTTTCAACGCTGCTGCTTTCGTTCACGGGATATTTGCTTCCGTGGGACCAACTTGCGTATTGGGCGATTACCGTTGGAACGAACATTGCCAGTTCTGCACCTGTAGTCGGAGAAACGATCCGATTCTTTTTACTCGGCGGAAATACGATTGATCAAAATGCACTGATTCGTTTTTACGTGTTACATGTTTTCTTTTTGCCGGTGATTGTACTGGTACTTTTTTCGTATCACATGTGGCGTGTTCGCAAAGATGGCGGCTTGGCTGTGGTAGATAATGAAGCACTCAATCAAAAACCGGAATCAATAGAGCCCGTGAAATCCAAAACGTATTCACTGCTCGGCATTACCAACGGCACAAGTGTTCACGTGCAAACTACAATGGTGAACGAAGAAATAAA
Source organism: uncultured Chitinophagaceae bacterium (assembly GCA_964361075.1). GTDB lineage: Bacteria > Bacteroidota > Ignavibacteria > UBA10030 > UBA8401 > CAYHZL01. Next base: position 1,991 of record CAYHZL010000290.1, on the reverse strand, counting down.
TTCGGTTCCATCAGTGCCAAATCTTGTCCGCCGTGTGTGGTTGGTAACACTTGCAACCACTCTGATAACAATTCTTCTTTCAATTCTTTTCAAAGCACCGCTGGAAGAAGCAGCAAATCCATCGGTAACACCGAATCCTGCCAAAGCGCCGTGGTATTTTCTCTGGCTGCAAGAAATTGTTACTGATACAACTTTAAAACTTGGATTCATTACCATCAACGGTGCATTCATCGGCGGAATTTTATTGCCGACAATTCTTATTGCGCTTGCGGTGTGGTGGCCTTATCGCGATTCATCGGGACCGGAGAGCGTTGGTGTGTGGTTTGCACCGGAACGAAAAAAACAAAACTACTTCTTTATCGGCATTTGCATTCTCATCATCATCTTTACTATTATTGGAACATTCTTACGCGGACCGTATTGGAATTTTTATTTGCCGTGGGAATCGTGGCCGACAATGCCGGTAAAATTCTAATTTGTGTAACAAAAGAATCATTTACTTACTGATTGAAGTTACGCAAAGTTCAACTTTTTATGAGAAAAAAGAACGATTTAAAGAATAGATAGAACACGGATTACGCTGATTTTGACAGATTTTCACGGATTTAAATCTGTGTACATCAGTTTAATCTGTGTCATCAGTGGTCTATTTTGTATTTTGCGTACCATCAGAATTATTTACTTAATGACAACACGAGATAAACAATGAATCACAAAAACATTCAGCAGAAACTTAACTTTGTTATGAAGGATAAAGCGTTCGTGAGCATCTCCAGTATTCTTTTGTTGTTGGCGATGGGTTTTCTTTTCTATCAGTACATGATGCCGGAGTGGAGAGAGTACCAATCAGAATTTAAATCCATCGTAGAAGAAAAATTTGGTGAGAAAAGAGTCGCTACAGTACGAACAGGTTTACAACAAATTTATTCACCGGAACTCAATCTCAATGATCGGTGCATTACCTGTCACATGGGAATGGAGTGGAAGGGATTAGAGAATGTTGAGAATCCATACAAAACTCATCCGAAAGAAATTTTAGAAAAACACCCGATCAATAAATTCGGATGCACAACATGCCATGGCGGCCAAGGATATGCAACCGATATGCAGTCGGCTCACGGATTTTCAGAACATTGGGAAGAACCGTTGCTGGGAAAAGATATTTCCAAGTTTTATGTTATCAGCGACAAAAAAGCGCTGATGCAAATGAATTGCAACCACTGCCATCGTTACGATAAAGAAACAAAAGGCGCCGATGTTATCAATCGCGGAAAACAACTTGTCAACGAAAAAGGCTGCCGTGCGTGCCATGTGGTCAATGGAAGAGGGGGCACTGTCGGACCCGATCTTACATTTGAAGGAGAAAAGTCTGCAGAGCAATTCAGTTACGAGCGCATCAAAGGATTTGCATCAATGTTTCAATGGCATGTGTCTCATTTCAAAAATCCGAAAGAGTTTGTCCCGGAAACCGTAATGCCGAATTTTAATTTTTCTTCGAGTGATGCACAAGCATTAACACTTCTTGTGATGAGTTGGAAGAAAGCAAAACTGCCGATTGATTTTATTCCCGCAAATAATTTTAAGGATGTTCCAACCAAAGAAGAAATGGAAAAAGAAGAGCGAATGAAAAACGGTCCGGGTGCATTTTTTGTGCAGCGACGATGTTTCGTTTGTCATTCTGTGTCATCGCTTGGTGTGGAAGCCGCTGCACAGATTGGTCCCGACCTTGCATTGGCAGTGGAAGATGTGCAATCGCGTTTTGGCAGAACATTGGATGATTTCTTGATGAAGCCGACCGGAACAATGGATGTTGTTCTTTCTACCATGATTCCATTGACAAAAGAAGAACGGCTGGAAGCAATTGAAAAATTGCGTCATGCGTACGAGTTGAAGAAGAAAGAGAAAAAGGCAGTTACAAAAAAATGGTAACTCCTAAGTAACTCATTCGCCGCGGCGAATGAGTTACTCTTTTTGAAAAAATTACGCCGCAG
>CAYHZL010000289.1:0-3037 GCA_964361075.1 uncultured Chitinophagaceae bacterium | reverse complement strand
GGAATCCATCTTCCAAAGGAATCCCTTTGGGACCTTCGGGACAAGTTTTATTCGCCGCGGCGAATCAAAAAGTAACTCATGGCATGACTTTAAAGGCACAACCTGATATGTCGTTGCTTCAGCAAATGCTATGAAAGGAGAATGTACTGATGAACGTGAACGATACAACAAACGATGCATTGCTGAATGAAGTAACATTACTCCGTGCTCACAACGAAGTCCTTGAAAAGAAACTGAAAGAATCTGAATTCGCCGCGGCGAATCTTTCTTCTCAATCAACGAGTATCGATCGCGATGTAGCAGAACGGATAGGAGCGAAAGAAATGGTGCACGATTCAGAAAAAAGTTACCGTGGTTTATTTAACGCGATCAGCGATGCAATTTATATTCAAGACAATGATGGAAAATTTTTGGATGTGAATAACGGTGCAGTAGAAATGTATGGCTATCCGCGTGAATTTTTTATCGGCAAGTTTCCTGATGTTCTTTCCGCACCGGGAAGAAATGATGTTGAGCAATTACAACAGTGTATAGAAAAAGCTTTTCATGGTGAACCGCAGCGATTTGAATTTTGGGGAATGCGAAGCAACGGTGAAATATTTCCGAAAGAAGTGCAGCTCAATCGAGGAAAATATGATAATAAGGATGTTGTTATCGCACTTGCCCGCGATATTTCTGAACGCAAACAAGCAGAACAGAAACTTGAAATGCTTGCCCATTCACTTCGCAGTGCCTCGGAAAGTGTGGCCATTACAGATTTAGATGATAATGTTATTTATGTTAATGAAGCATTTCGAAAAATGTACAGCATTACAGACGAAGAGTTAGTAGGGAAGCCTATCAACTTTGAGCGGTCATCGAAAACTCCCCCTGAAGTTTTTGCGGAAATTCTTCCGGCAACGCTGAAGGGTGGTTGGCAGGGAGAAATCTGGAATTGCAGAAAGGATGGATCAGAATTTCCGATATATCTTTCGACATCGATCGTTCGTAACAACCATGGCGAGCCAATCGCCTTAGTTGGATTGTCGGTCGATATTGCGGAACGCAAGAAAGCAGAAGACCAATTACATACACTTTCCAGCGCTGTTGAGCAGAGCTCAGTCTCAATTATTATTACTAATCCTAAAGGTGAAATTGAATATGTGAATAAAAAATTTACCGACGTATCCGGTTATTTGCGCGAAGAAGTTATCGGAAAGGATTCCAACATCTTAAGCAGTGGCAATATTTCTCCCGATGAATATCAAACAATGTGGGAGACAGTGCTGGCAGGGAAAGAATGGACCGGTCTGTTCCACAATAAGAAAAAAAATGGTGAGTTGTTTTGGGTATCTGCATCCATATCACCAATTCTCAATGATGACGGTGCTATTACTCACTTGTTGGCGGTCGAAGAAGATATTACTGAAAAAATGATTGCAGAAGAAAAAATTCTTGAGCAAGCAACACTGCTTGATAATGCACACGATGCGATAGCAATTGTTGATTTAGAATTTCGTTTAAAGTATATCAATAAAGGAACAGAGTTATTGTATGGCTGGACGGCTCAAGAAGTAATTGGCAAAAAACCTTTTGAATTTGTGTACCCGAATGCAGAAGCTCTTGCAAAGAGAAATACGGCAGTACGAGAACTTTTTGCAAATGGAGTGTGGAGTGGTGAATTAGTGCAACAGCGAAAAAATGGCACTACGATTATGGTAGAAAATCGCTGGACATTATTACGTGACAGCAACAATATTCCGAAAGCAATTCTTGTCATCAATACCGATAACACGGAGAGAAATCAATTACAGCGGCAACTCTTGCGTTCACAGCGTTTAGAAAGTTTAGGCACTCTTGCCGGCGGTGTGGCGCATGATTTAAATAATGTGCTGACACCAATCTTAATGTCTGTTGAAATATTACGCAATGATATACCACGCGAGAGATTTCAACGCCTCGTTGACACCATAGAAACAAGTACACTTCGTGGAAAAAATATTTTACAACAGATGCTCACATTTGCGCGCGGCGCAGATGAAGATCGTAGAATGCTTAATCCGAAACATCTTTTAAAAGAAATTGAACATCTTATTGGCGAAACATTTTCTCGCGCCATTACAATTCAATTCTCGATTGCACCGGATTTAAAAAATATCTACGGCAATGCCACACAGATTCATCAAGTATTGATGAACCTGTGTGTGAATGCGCGCGATGCAATGGTGAATAGCGGAGTGCTTTCCGTTACGGCAGAAAATATGTCTGTGGATACTCATTTTGCGTCATTACATATTGGTGCGAAGGAAGACGAATACATTTGCATACATGTTTCAGATACCGGCACCGGTATTGCAGCAGACGTTATGGAAAAAATGTTCGAACCGTTTTTTACCACGAAAGAAATCGGTAAAGGTACAGGGCTTGGACTTTCGACAGTTCATTCTATCATAAAAGGAAATGGGGGTTTTATTACATTTAAAAGTGAAATTGGCAAGGGAACAATGTTCAGCATCTATCTGCCCGCTGTTGAAGAACAAAGTAACGAAGCAATCGCACAATCTTCCGATGGTATGGTGGAAGGTAACGGTGAGACTATTTTACTTGTAGATGATGAAGCTTCGATGCGTGATATGACAAAAGATATTTTAGAAATGCACAATTATAAAATATTAACGGCGAAAGATGGCAATGAAGCTCTCGCAACATTTGTGCAGCACAAAGAATCAATCACTCTTATCATTACAGATATAATGATGCCGCAGATGGATGGCAGCACAATGATGGATATGATTTGGAAAATTGATAAGGATATAAAAATTATTGCTGTGAGCGGTCTTGTTGAACATAGTGAAATAGAAAAATTTGTCGGAAGAAAAGCGCAAGAGTATATTTCGAAACCGTTCAAGATGCACACACTACTAACGACAGTGCGAAAAGTGTTGGACATAAAATAGATCTGTTTTTTGTCCCGAAGGGATGTGCCAAAGGCATGGCTTAGCTACCTTCGGCATAATTTCAGTATTTCCAAAGAACAAAAACAAATCCCCCGTCCCGA
>CAYHZL010000288.1:0-3037 GCA_964361075.1 uncultured Chitinophagaceae bacterium | reverse complement strand
TGCCTTTAAAGTCATGCCATGAGTAACTTTTTGATTCGCCGCGGCGAATAAAACTTGTCCCGAAGGGATGGATTCCCACAACATTCACCAAAACATTAGACAAACTCATGGCATGACTGAGTAGTTACAAAAAAAGAATCAGCATACATCTCAAAAACAGTCTGTTTTCGCCAAAAAATTGATTTTCCGTAACTTCAAGTCTATTTTCCACGAGATAAGTTGTAATTCTTTCAAAAAAACCTGCGTTCCGTAATTCGAATTCCATTTTCTGTGAGAAAAGTTGTAATTCCTACATAAAAGATAGCTTTCCGCAGCTTAAAGTCTGCTTCCCGCGTGAAAAGTTGCAATTCTTACAAAAAAGCCCGCGTTCCACAATCTTAAATCGGCAATCCGCCATATAAAACAGAGATTCCGCAACTTCAATTTTATTTTCTACAAAAAAAGTCCGCTTCCCGCAGTTGAATTTCTTTTCCAACTTCATGTCTTTCTCCGAAGGAGTCTGGCGAAGTCCCGAAGGGATGGCTTCGCCACCATCCCTTCGCAGCAACCACGTAAGGCGGAAGATAATGAATGACCTCGCCGCAAGCAGCGAGGTATCTTCGTCATGCCCGAATGCTCTTATCGGACATCCATAGAATAGATTCCCGCTAAAAACTTGCGGGAATGACGGTTGGTTTTTCATCTTTGCGTAACGTGAGTTACTAATAGACCAATGCTCAAAGTTGGTTTGATTAATGGAACAAAGAGATTTAATGCTATTGGCTTACTTGATACCGGTGCAGACATAACTCTTATCAATAAACAAATAAGAAAACATTTTGGAATAGATTTTCAACTTTGTAAAAATGGTCAGACAATAGGAATATTTGGGGGTGCGCAGAAAACGTGGATTGCTGACATAGAGATTGAGGTTGAAAATTTACTTAACAGCAAAAGAACGGTGCAAGTCGAATTTATAGATTCACCAAACGTGGGAATTTTGCTTGGACACAAAGGATTTTTTGAAAATTTTTCTGTAAAGTTTGATACGTATATGCTGACATTTGAAATTGAAAATAAACCATAATTTTTTTTTAACTACTTAGTTCTCACTGAAAAACTCAGCGAAACGAACAACTCCCGAAGGGATGGCTTTGCCACCTTCAAGGGTTTACTGATTGAAAGACTTAAAAAATTAAAAATATTTACATTTTGTCGAGGAAAACCCTTGAAGGGTTTCTTGAAAATTACTTTTTCAGTGAGAACTACTTAGAGGAAATTATTTGAAATTGTTCACTGATGAAAATTTTTCTTCCTGCTCTTGACTCTTAAGGGTGGTTCTAAAAGTTCAAAAAAACTTTACCGCAAAGACACAAAGGCGCGAAGAAAACAAATAATAATAAATATTCCAAGGGAATCCCTTCGGGACTTTGCGTCTTAGCGACTTTGCGGTGAAAAAAAATTAATTTTTGGAACTGCCCTTAACATAGTTTCTGAGTAGTTACAGTTTTTTTACCTTATCAAGCCCGGTCATCATTAATAAGAGATCGGGGTTTTTATTTCTCAATACCTTCGTAATTTTTTATCACCTCATCTTTAATCTCAAGCAAATATTCCAACGCAGCATCATGTTCATTCGGGATGCGTCCATCAAAAATAGCTTCTTCGATATTCGATTTTAAAACGCCTACAAGTTTACCTGCGGGCAATCCGCACACGTGCATTATTTCATCGCCGCGCACCGGTGGTTGAAACGCCCGCATACGATCGCTCTCTTCAACCTCTTTCATCTTTGCATACACCATATCGTAATTCGAAAGAACTTTTTTTACAAGTTTGGGATTTTTCGAAGTGATGTCTGCTCGGCAGAGTGTCATTAAATCGTCAATATCTTCTCCCGCTTCAAACAACAAACGGCGCACTGCAGAATCAGTTACCTCTTCATCCACCAATTGCATGGGACGAAGATGAAGGCGTACAAGTTTTTCGATATAAGGAATGTTCTCGAACGGCAATTTCATTCGACGGAAAATATGTTTTACCATCCGCGCGCCAAGTTCTTCGTGTCCGTGAAATGTCCAGCCGGTTCCTTCGATAAACTTTTTTGTTTTCGGTTTTGCAATATCGTGCAAGAGTGCTACAAGCCGTAAATACACGTTATCAGTTGCAGTGCAAATATTATCCACAACCTCACACGTATGAAGAAACACATCTTTGTGATGATACTCTTGACGCTGATCAACACCGGCAAGCTCATCTACTTCCGGAAAAATAATTTTCAACATGCCTGTATCAAACATCAAGCGTAAGCCGATGGATGGTTTCGGGCTTGCCATGATTTTCATAAATTCTTCAGTGATACGTTCCTGCGAAATAATAGCAAGACGTTCTTTCATTTGCGGAATTGCGCGAAGCGTTTGTTCATCGATAACAAAATCAAGCTGCGACGCAAAACGAACTGCGCGAATAATGCGAAGCGGATCGTCTTCAAATGTTTGCAGCGGATCGAGCGGAGTGCGGATGATTTTTTTTTCTAAATCTTTCTCTCCGCCGAACGGATCATGCACTTCGCCCCATGTTGCGGCATTCAGCGATGCCGCAAGAGTATTGATAGTAAAATCACGGCGAGATAAATCATCGTGCAGTGTGCCGACTTCAACAACCGGATTGCGTGAATCTTTGTCGTAGCTTTCTTTTCGCGCACCAACAAATTCTATTTTATCTTCACCAAGATTGAGCATTGCCGTGCCGAATCGTTCGAACAATACAATTTTTTTCTTGTTCAATTTTTCGGCGACAGCTTGTGCAAACTCAATACCGCTGCCTACAACAAGAATATCAATATCATGAACTTCTTTGCCGAGAAGTGTATCACGCACATAGCCTCCAACAAGAAATGATTTAGCGCCAAGCTCGTCAGCAAGCGCTCCAATTTTTTTAAGGATGGGTTTTGTAATTTCGATTTTCATTGCTGCTAAGGATAAACTGTAATCTCGGAGACGCAGAATGGCTGATTACTTTTTCTGTAACTGCTCAGCGTGTTTTTTGTCCCGAAGGT
>CAYHZL010000287.1:0-3144 GCA_964361075.1 uncultured Chitinophagaceae bacterium | reverse complement strand
CTTTGTAGGTTGATACGTACACTGTTGCAATATACGCCACGACTGTTTTGCTCGCACTAAAAAATACAATAAACTATTTTTGATTCTCTTGTTCAGTTTTGAATACAATTTCTTTCTTCTTGGGATGAGTGCAAATCTTCTGCACATCATACGTAATTTGGTATCTACAATATTCATATTTCGCCAAACAAATAACTATATCTCCGTAACCAAATAATTTTGCTGTACACTGTGAAATATTTTTGTCCGAACTACCGCTTCCTTCTAAAATTATATTTTCCATTCCTTCCCTTCCGTTAAGCCGATTTAAAGCGGGCTAACTAGTAATTAGACTGTTTCATTCCGTCTTAAATTCAATATTGAGTATTTCACGGCGTCAGGCAGTCTTTGAAATTGACCTTAAAATAGGTCTTATTTCGTGAACTATTAAAATCTTCGTGCAATTTCGTGCTATTAGTGGAGCGTGTGAAGTGTGCATGGCAAACCCATAACAATAGAGCATCTCGCTTATTAATACAGCCGTTGCTTTTGTTCCCTGGTTGTTCACTAAAATATTTTTTTTTGAATTTGATTTTGGAAGTATCTTCTGTTAAAATGTATATATCTTATTTTTTATATGCAACCAATATTTTAACAAAAGGGAGACCTTCTATGCAAAAACCAAAACTGTTAGACCAAGTCCGCTCCACAATGCGCGTCCGCCATTACAGCAAGCGCACCGAAGAAGCATATATCAGTTGGATTCATCGCTATATTCTTTTTCATAACAAACGTCATCCATCGGAATTAACAGAACGACACGCCGAACATTTTCTTAATCATCTTGCAGTGAACGAAAAAGTTTCTGCTTCTACACAAAATCAAGCTCTCAATGCAATCTTGTTTCTCTATGATAGTGTGCTGAAAAAACCATTGTTGCATCTTGCCAATGTAACGCGCGCACGTCGCACCACACGCATTCCGGTTGTCTTCACTACCGTTGAAGTAAAAAAAATCTTTTCTCATTTCAAAGGAACTCCTTTGCTTGTTTCAAGTTTGTTGTATGGCTCCGGATTACGATTGCTCGAAGCGCTTCGCCTGCGCGTGAAGGATATTGATTTTGCCTCACACACTATTATTGTTCGGGAAGGAAAAGGAAATAAAGATCGGCGTACTGTGTTGCCGGAATCTCTCGTGTCGCGTTTAAAAATCCATTTGGAAAAAGTACGAGCGACACACAACGACGATCTTGCCGATGGTTTTGGTGAAACACTATTACCTGACGCTCTCGCAAAAAAAATGCCGAGCGCTGCAACATCGTGGGAGTGGCAGTATGTGTTTCCGTCATCGCGAAGGTCAACAGATCCAATCAGTAATAAAAAGATGAGACATCATTTGGAAGAAAGTCATATTCAACGTGAGGTGAAAAAAGCAATTACAGCGGCAGGAATTATAAAAGGCGGAAGCTCGCACACATTTCGCCATTCATTTGCCACACATCTTCTCGAACGTGGTTACGATATTCGCACCGTGCAGGAACTTCTTGGTCATTCAGACGTACGCACCACAATGATCTACACACACGTTTTAAATAAAGGAGGCATTGCTGTAAACAGTCCGCTTGATACGTAAGATGGTGTTGCGTCTTTGTGACTTTGTGGTGAAATTTTTTTTAAAGTTCCACTTGCAATGCACTCACTTCACTGCTACCTCTTCCATCTTCTGCAAGTTCGGCATCACTCGCCGAATGCGAACAAATCTTTTTAAATTATACTCATCATAATATTTCGAAGTCGGATCAAAGCTGCTCAACTTCACTTTGCCGGAAGAATGAATAAATATTTTATTGCCGAGATACATGCCGACGTGTGTAATGCGTTCCGGCTTTTCTCCTTCCGCTCGTTTACCAAAGAAAAGCAAATCACCTTCACACAGATTTTCAAATTCTTTTCCCGGCGGAATATCAATTCCTTCGTACGCTTGCTGGCTTGCATCACGCGAAAGTTGCAAGCCGTTAAGAAGGTAGACCGTTCTCGTAAAGCCCGAACAATCCATTCCTTTCACCGACGTGCCGCCCCATAAATATGGAACACCCATCAACGATTTTCCTGTGCGCTCAAGATTTTCAGTAATTGGGCGTAACGTTTTTCCCCACTGCGCATACTCTATTGCCGAACTTGTTGGAATAAATCCGAGTTGACCGTCGCCCAACGCTACTTGTGTCCACGCACCGTTCACGCTAATTTTTTTTAGGACCGAACCGCCGACTATATCGCACACAGAAGCCGACTTTGCCGATGGTTGTTCGCGCACAACATCGTGCAGCGTTGTTACAAAAACTTTCTGCGCTGTGTTCCACTCTTCTGCATTTTTTTTGACGCACCTAAAAAATTGATCGCCGTCCGCCCATCCTAAATATTTATCTTGCGATTGAATGTAGTACCATCCCCCTTTCTTTTTCCAGATGCGAAGTACAGTTCCCATCAGCGCTTGCGAACAAAGTTCCGCCGATTCTTTCGGATCGGTGCGCATATTCATTACGCTGACAGTAACAATGCCCCACGTATATTCACCAAGTTCTTTTTCAGGAAGGAGAGTAACGCTGTCTATTATATTGGTGTATTCCTTAAAGAGCGAATAAATTAATTCATCTTTTGCATGTTCATTATCCACTTCACCTTTCACCAACAGTGATTTGAATCCTCGTTCCGTTGTGATAGAAAATATTCCTGTACGATTGTCCGGTGCATATCGCTGCTTAATTGATTGTACAATCGAATTTATTTTTTTATTTTCATCCTCATCCTGGCAGTGAAAAGTTACCAGCGCCACAACCAGCAATGAGAAGAATAATACAATTCTTTTTTTCATAGGAGTGATAATACGTGTATAGACAGAGGGTTCAGTTTTAAAAAGGAATTTTGTCATGACATTTAGCAAAGATGTCTGACATCTTGTTAATAAAGTTCGAGAGACTTGAATATTTATCAAATTTCAAAGAGAAGATGTCTGACATCTTCTTTAGCTAACAATACTACTTGGTTTCGTTGATGTCATAAAGTAAAGCAATACATCCCTAAAATGCAATGCGGAAAATATCTAAATCAACCCCTGCCGAAAGATGACATCGTACTGAATACGGAGACGACGCCATAACCCCAAGTT
>CAYHZL010000286.1:0-3144 GCA_964361075.1 uncultured Chitinophagaceae bacterium | reverse complement strand
CCTGCCGAAAGATGACATCGTACTGAATACGGAGACGACGCCATAACCCCAAGTTTTCAAATCACAAAATAATTTATTAACTCACGTTACGCAAAGATGAAAAACCAACCGTCATTCCCGCATGTTTTTAGCGGGAATCTACATAATGGATGCCCGATTAAAGCATTCGGGCATGACGAACTTACTTTATTAGGTGAATTTCACAACTGCGTAACATGAGTTATTAACTGAAGTTACGCAAAACAAAAAAATTTTAATGATTCGCCGCGGCGAATGACTTTTATTAATTGATATGCTGTTAAACAATGAAATTCCTCATTTGCGACAGAAACACATCTTGCGTAACATCAGTTATTAATTCTTATTAAAAACATTTGCCAATCGCCGAGACATTTCAATTATGTTAATTGGTTTTTGAATTAATCCCAACGCACCACGCTCAAGCGCCAGTTTGAATTTTTCTTCCATCCCATACCCGCTTATAAAAAATGCTTTAATATCCGGTTGCTCTTGCTGGAGAGCAAAAAAAGTTTCTTTTCCATCCATGCCGGGCATAATCATATCGAGTAACACCAAATCAATTTCGTGCTTTCGCTGCTTATAAATTTCGAGAGCATCGTTGCCACTGATTGCGATGATGGTTCGGTACCCCATTGATTCCAGCAATTCAGCATTGAGTTCAAGAACCATTCTTTCATCATCAACGAGTAAAATTGTTTCATTTCCTGTTTGTGATGTTTTCATTGTCTCTTTTTTCCCTTCCATTCTCATTGCACCTTGAGATGGTTTTATAAAAATAGTAAAGCATGTTCCTTTACCAACTGCTGTACGCACGAGTATGTATCCATTATGCTTTGTGATGATACCGTAGACAACCGAAAGACCAAGCCCCGACCCTTTACCCACATCTTTCGTTGTAAAAAAAGGATCGAATATTTTTTTTACGACGCTCTCGGGAATTCCGCTGCCTGTGTCTTCCACATCAAATTGAACATACCTGCCGGGTTTCAGATGTACATGCTGTTGACAAAATGCTTCATCAATGTCAGTTTCGGATGTACGGAACGTAAGTGTACCACCCATCGGCATTGCATCGCGTGCATTGATTGCAAGATTCATAATGACCTGTTGAATTTGTGTCGCATCAACTTCGACAAAGGAAATAGAATCTTCAAGGTTCAGTGTGATAGTAATATTTTTATCAATGGAGCGTTCGAGCAATTGTAAAGTTTCTTTCACAATCGAATTGAGAGAAATAACTTTTGCCGATAGCATATTTTTCTGTCCAAATTCCAATAGTTGTTTTGTCAGCCCTGCCGAACGCGCCGTAGCGTTTTCAATCGTTTGGCAATACTTCAGAAGCGGGGATTCGGAAGGAAGTTTCATTTGCATAATTTGCGTACTTGCCATAATCACGCCAAGCATGTTGTTGAAATCGTGCGCGATGCCGGCAGAAAGTGTTCCGATGCTTGCCATTTTTTCCGATTGTATTAATTGCGCTTCGGTATTTTGAAGATGTGTTAAGGTCTGTTCTAAATCGGCATTTATTTTTTCTTGCAGCCGTTTGTTGATTTCTAATTGCTCTACAACATGAATAATTTCATTTCGTTGCTCGAGTAACAGCCGTGCAATGGAAAGCAATCCGACATAGAAACCATCTTTCACAACAACGATATCATCATACATTGTGTCAGACGAACGTTGTAACGCTTGGTGTACGACTTCAGAAAGTTTTGTCTTCGTATCTAAACAAAGAAAATCATTGGTCATCAGTTCTATTACAGAACGCCGCTCGTATAACGCGTACCCGAATTGCGTAGAAAGTTCGTGCGATACTTTACGATATGAAATTGTTCCAACGGGAATATTGTGTTCTGTCACAACAAGCAACTCTGTGTGGTAGAGTTTAAATAAATGTTGTAGCCGACTCCCAATAACTGCTGCAGTAATAGACGGGACAGGAGTTATTTTTTCGCTAACAGAAAGTGAATTGTATAAAAATATATGAGATGTATCAATTTCAATTTTATTCATTATCATCGAGGAAAAGAAGTGGTTTTAGAATAATTTTATCTGAAGTATACCAGAATAGCGTTAAGTAAATATTATGACACTGTTATTAATTGGTTGAACGATAAAATAATGCAACGCCAAAAGTACTGATGAAGCAATTCTACAAGAAATGTAACTACTCAGCAACGGTATTTTTTTTCGCCACTAAGGCACAAAGACACAAAGAAATACGAAGAATTCTTTACTAAAATTTTGTGAAACTTGGTGTCTTCGCGTCTTTGTGGCATATTTTTACTTTCCTTTTGTTGCTACTGAGTAGTTACCAAGAAATATTTCAATCCTTTCGCAGAAGAAATCCCACATTCTTTAAGTTCGTAATTGTTCCTTCATTTAGCCTTAACTTCTTGGTAATACAATCTTGATACATTAGAGCAAAAAAATGGCTACTCTCTTTTTTGCTTTTTTCCTATTGTTTACTCCATCAGATTTTTCTTCTCGCATCGAACAAGGCGATGCTGAATTTGTGAAACAGCACTACGTTTTTGCTCTCACACAGTACGAAACAGCGGCGCAACTTGTTCCAAATAGTGCAGATCCGTTGTGGCGTATTGCGCGTGCGTATGTATGTCTTGGCGACATTGCAGAAAAAAATGAACGCGAACTGCTCTACGGAAAAGCTCTCGATGCGGCTTCACGTGCAGTGCAAACGGATAAACAGAATTCCGATGCACACACTTGGCGTGCAATAGCCATTGGGTATGTGTCGATGTATGAAGGTGTGCGCTCTAAAGTGAAAATGGCAAACCAAATAAAACATGAACTTGAACATGCTATCGAACTTAATCCGAAGAATGATGTTGCCTATTCAATTTTAGGAACGTTTCATCGTGCGATAGGCAATGTCAGTTGGATTGAACGACAACTTGCTGATGTGCTGCTCGGCGGGTTGCCAAAAGGTGGATTTGAAGAAGGTGAAGTTGCGTTGAAAAAGGCAATAGCACTATCACCAAATATTATTCGGCACCGGTACGAACTTGGACTTCTATATACAGAATGGGGCAAGGTGAACGAAGCCAAAGCCGTATTTACTGATGCTCTGCACTTATCGAAAACATTGGCAAGCGACGAACA
>CAYHZL010000285.1:0-3151 GCA_964361075.1 uncultured Chitinophagaceae bacterium | reverse complement strand
GTTTGCACATCTTCTTCCCCTCAGTAATCACGAGTTAAGTTGACGCCAATGCGCTGTACGGGATTCCGTACAGCGGAACTTCGCCAAAGAACGGCTCGCAATGACAATTTTTTTTGGGGAGTAGTTACAAAAACCGTTAACATTCCGAGAAAGGATTTATTATGAGCAATGTACAGCCATTCACTGCGATTATTGAACGCGAAGGAAACCAATACGTTGCCCTTTGTCCTGAACTGGATATTGCCAGTCAGGGAGATACTGTCGAAAAAGCCAGTCTCAATCTCAAGGAAGCGCTTGAGTTATTCTTTGAAACTGCTTCTCCACAGGAGGTCCGGAGGCGTCTACACAATGAGGTTTTTATCACTCGCTTGGAGGTAGCGGTTGGGTAAACTTCGTATTCTGTCAGGACGAGAAATTTGCCAGATATTGTCGAAGCTGGCTTTGAAATCGTTCGTCAACGAGGCAGCCACATCGTAATGCAGATAAAGATCGTAGGATCAACTATCACAGTTCCTGTTCCCGATCATAAAGAAATCAGAATTGGCACTCTCAAGTCTATTATCCGTCAATCACAAATTCCTAGCGCCGAGTTCGAATCTTGATTTTTGAAGTGCTGCCATGGCTGCAGCGGCGCACTTCATATAACACGGAAACAACGATGTTGGAAATTTCATGAGTAGTAATTTTTTTTTCAACTTCTTGCATTTCGGAAAGTCGCTTACTATATTGAGCCGAGTAAAAAACATGAGCTTTTGCGCCAGAGGCGCATCTGAGTATTAGGAGAACATTGCTGATGAAACAAGTTTTATCCTTTCTTGAAGCGAACAAAGAACGCTACCTTTCAGAATTATCAGATTTTCTTGCAATCCCCAGTGTCAGTTCACAATCTTCACATAACGGCGATGTTCAGCGATGCGCGCAATGGGTTGCCGACCAAATGCGGACAATCGGAATGAATAGTGTTCAAATTTTTCCAACGCCCGGTCATCCTGTTGTGTACAGCGAATGGCTTGGCGCACCGGGAAAACCGACGGTGCTTTTTTACGGACACTATGATGTGCAGCCGGTTGATCCGCTCAACTTGTGGACAACACCTCCGTTCGAAATGAGTATCCGCGGTGAAAAAATTTTTGCACGCGGTTCTGCTGATGATAAAGGACAAGTGTTTATTCACTTCAAAGCGATTGAAGCGTTGATGAAACAACACGGCGCACTTCCGGTGAATGTAAAAATGATTATTGAAGGTGAAGAAGAAGTTGGCAGCGTGAATCTTGATAACTTCGTGAAAGATCACAAGCAGTTGTTGAACGCTGATGTGGTGTTGATCTCCGATTCGAGTATGTTCGCGAAAAATGTTCCTTCAATTTGTTACGGCTTGCGCGGACTTTCCTATTTAGAAATTGAAGTGACAGGACCGAATCGCGATTTACATTCCGGTTCGTTCGGCGGTGCAGTACACAATCCGATTCAAGCATTGAGCGAGATGATTGCATCACTGCATGATAAAAACGGAAAGATTACTATCCCCGGATTTTATGATGATGTGCGCCCGTTAAGTAAAACTGAACGCACCGCATTTGCAAAGCTGCCGTTCAGCGATACAAGTTATGCAAAAGATTTAGGTGTGAAAGCATTGTACGGCGAAAAAGGTTTTTCAACACTTGAACGTGTGTGGGCAAGACCGACATTGGAGTGCAACGGAATTTGGGGCGGCTACATCGGCGAAGGTGCGAAGACTGTGCTTCCTTCAAAAGCATGTGCAAAAATTTCCTGCCGCTTGGTGCCGGACCAGACTTCCGATTCGATTGCGAAGATGGTACAAAAACATTTAAAGAACATCGCTCCGAAAACAATTGACGTGCAAGTGCGCAATCTTCATGGCGGAGAAGCGGCAATTACACCGATTGATTCTCCGGGTGTGAAAGCAGCGGTTGCCGCATTGGAAAAAGGATTTGGAAAGAAACCGTTGTATCAACGCGAAGGCGGTTCAATTCCGATTGTGGTGCAATTCAAAAAATTACTCGGGTTAGATACCGTGCTTCTTGGTTTTGGTTTGCCGGATGAAAATGCACACTCGCCGAACGAATTTTTGAATATTGATAATTTCTTCGGCGGGATGCGAACATCGGTACATTTTTTTAACGAGTTACCAAATTACTGGAACAGCAAAAAGAAAAAATAGTGGTAAATTGTTATTGTCGATAAGATAGCTGGAAGCTTATAACCGACAATGGAATCTTCAAATAAATGGATATTATTCAAATTTTTTCGTTAACTTTGACATATGGGCATCTCTAAAAACCTAAAAAAAATTGTCATTGCGAGCCGTTCTTTGGCGAAGCAATCTCGTTTTTTCTTTTTAATTGAAAGATTGCTTCGGTCGCTTCGCTTCCTCGCAATGACGACAATATTTTTAGAGATGCCCACATGAAATTTTATGTTGACACATCAGTTTGGGGCGGCTATGACGACAAGGAGTTTTCCGAGTGGACGATTCCTTTTTTCGAACAAGCCAAACAAGGGAAATTCATAATAGTTTTATCGGACGTGACAATTGGAGAACTTCAAAAGGCACCTGCGATTATCCGTGAACTTCCAACAACTATTTCACCCGACTTTATAGAGTTGATTACAATTACGGACGAACAACTGGAGCTTGCAAACAAGTATGTTGTAGAGGGTGTTTTGACCCAAAAATTTCATTCAGACGCACAACATGTTGCTATTTCCAGCATTCTAAAAGTGGACAGTTTAGTAAGTTGGAACTTTAAGCACATGGTAAACTTTTTTCGTATCAGGCAATACAATTCGATCAACTTAAAATTCGGCTATTCAACAATTGACATCAGAACACCTAAAGAGGTAATATATGGAGAAGAATAAGCAAACAGAAAACGAATTTCATGCAGTTGAATTTATGCGACAAGTTCGCAGTGAATTGACAGAGCAGTTTCTACAAGACAAACAGAAATACTTTGACTACTTAAAAAAAGCAATGAAAGATTTCAAGCTCCGACAGAAGAACGTTCACTACTCGAAATAGATACCGTGCTGCTTGGTTTTGGTTTGCCGGATGAGAATGCACACTCGCCGAATGAATTTTTGAATATTGATAATTTCTTCGGCGGGATGCGAACATCGGTACATTTTT
>CAYHZL010000284.1:0-3151 GCA_964361075.1 uncultured Chitinophagaceae bacterium | reverse complement strand
TTATGCCGAAGGAGTCATTCGGACCTTCGGGAAAAAAAACACACTGTGTAGTTACCAAAATCTACAACCTCTCTCACTCTGCCATTTCCTTTCCATCAAGCACATTGCGTACAGTTACAAGCACTTGTTTAAAATTAAATGGTTTCTGTATAATTTCACTGACACCAAGTTCAAGCATTTCTGCCCGAAGAAATGGGTCAAGGTAACCGGTAATAATAATCGCTTTTACATGTCTGTTTCGCTCGCGCAATTTCCGAAATAATTCTTCACCCGTCATTCCCGGCATTCCCATATCGGAAATGACCAATTGAACCTCACCATGCAGCGAATCAAAAATAGTCAACGCTTCAGCGCCGCTCTTCGCCATGATCACTTTATAATTAAAATCTACCAACATATCGTTGATGGTGTTGCGAATCATTTCCTCATCATCAACGACAAGAATTGTTTCATTCCCGTGCACGTCTTCCGTCAAACGAATTTCTTCTCGCAGCGGAATCGCCATCGGTACAGTTGGAAAATACATTGTAAAACATGTGCCTTTGCCGAGAGAGGTTTCTACATCAACAAAACCATTGTGGCTTTTTACAATACCGTGCACAATAGCCAATCCAAGTCCCGTTCCCTTGCCGCGTTCCTTTGTTGAAAAAAAAGGCTCAAAAATTCGCTGCTTCGTTTCTTCGCTTATACCTTCGCCGGTATCAACAACTGAAAGACCAACATACAATTCAGCGGCAGCTTCCTTAAATTTTTGCGAGAGATGTACTCCTTCACTATTGAACAATTTTAGAGTCAGCACACCGCCTCTGTGCATCGCATCTTTTGCATTGATTGCTAGATTCATTATTGCCTGATGTAAATGTCCCGAATCGCCGAGAATAATTTCGGTTTCTTGATCGTGCTCGATAATGATCTCGATATTTTTTGGGAATGAATGCGAAATTAATCCATGCACTTCCGCAAGAAGATGTGAAAGAGAAATCGGTTTCAGTTGCATCTGCTCTGAGCGCGCAAACAACAGTAACTGTCGCGCAATAGATGAACCGCGTTTCGATGCATCCATAATCATTGTTGCATATCGCTGTAACTTCGGGTTGCCCTTGGTATTTTTTTCAATAAGTTCGGCAGTGCCCAGCACCATCGAAAGCACATTGTTGAAATCATGTGCAATGCCGCCCGCAAGCGTACCGAGACTTTCCATTTTTTGCGCATGAAGAAGTTGTGCTTCCAATTGTTTTTGCTGAGTGATATCGCGAATGAACCCGCGCAACCCGATAATTTCTCCTTCGTCATTATACACAGCCGTTGCTGTTTCAAGAACAGTGATGCGCGAACCATCTTTCCGTTTTAATTCTAACAGATAATCTTTTACATAGCCGCGCCGTTCCACTTCACTTAAAAATTCCAAACGATCAGATTCGTTCACGTATAATTTGCTCACCACTCCTTCTTCTTCGGAAAGAATTTCTTCTTTCGATGTATAGCCAAATAAAGCCACACCCGCCTCGTTCACATCAACCATGGTGCCGCTAAACGTGCTGATGAAAACGACATCTTTGGATTCTTCAAACAGCTCGCGGTATTTCTCTTCGGAAAGACGCAACGCATTATCTGTTTCAACAGCTTCCGTAATATCCTGCGATGTGCCAAGAATTAATTTCGGATTGCCGTCACCATCCCGCAAAAAAACCGTATCGCGATTGATCATCCAACGCCACTCGCCTTGTGCGTGCCGAATTCTGTATTTATATTCGAGCAGCGCATCATCTTCCAACGTTTCTAATTCTTGTAATTTTTTTTCAATAAAAGGAATATCCTCTTCCACCACTAACTCGCGAAGGAAATGCTGCGGCAGCGAAATAATTTCTTCATCCGAATACCCTAATGTTTTTGTGATGGCTTGATTGATATACACAATTTTATTTTCTACAACATCGTACACATACAAGATGTGCGGTGTGGTATCGGCAATTCTGTTCACAAGCTGCTGACTTTCGAGCAGCTTCGCTTCAGATTTTTTTTGCTCCGTGATATTGTGCTGGCTTCCCCATGCACGCACTAAAAATCCATCCACTACCGTTCCGACAAGACTGTTCAAAAAATATTTTTCATTTCTATATTTATCTTTTTCGAACGAGGGTGCATTCGCCAAACGGTAACCGGAAGAGATAAAGTCTCTGAGGTATTCGATATTTCTTTCATCGGAACGAAGTAAGAAATCGCCAAGCCGCATTCCAATAAACGATTGCGGAGAATCAAATCCGTACATTGTTGCCATCATTTGGTTGCACTCGGCAAAATACATGTAGCGGTACATCAATTCTATTTGCTCGTCAACCGGCAGTGAAGTCGAAATTGGCTGTTCAAGTTCACATCTCCAAATCCCTTCAGAACTTTGTTGAATAAACATTTTGTACAGCTCTTCATTTTTTTTCGCCGCAACTTCTGCCGCGTGTAATTTGAATTGTTCGAACTCTCGAAGTTTTTTGCCGGTTTTATGTTTATAGACTGCAAAATCTAATGCAATATGCAAATCGCGGAGTGCGTATGGTTTTACAAGGAATGCGTACGGTTCGGTAATTTTTGCAAGAGCAAGGATTTTCTCGTCGCTATATGCACTCAAATACACAATTGGCACATCAAACTTCTTTTGTATTTCCATCGCAGTCTCAATACCATCTTTACCACCCCACAACATAATATCCATCAATACTATATCCGGCATAAAATGAAAAACATCGCGTACTGCTTGTTCCCCATTATCAGAATGACCAACAACAGTATAACCAATCTGTGGAAGCTGCAGCTTCAACAAGTGTAGTTCATTGCTGTTATCTTCAACAAGATAAATTGAGTGCGGTGTTTGGTTCATTATTTTTTCTAAAGTTAAAAAAAATTATTGTGCTGAACGATCTAACTATTTCTCACTGAAAAAGTCATTGCGAGTGAGTGTCCCGCTGTACGGGATGCCGTACAGCGGCATTTTTTACGAGCGAAGTTCCAACGGAATGTGCCAAAGGCATGGCTTAGCCACCTTCGGCACAATCTTATCTTCAAATTTTTAAGATTGTCCCGCTGTACGGGATTCCGTACAGCGGAACTTCGACAAAAAACGTCTCGCAATGACGCACAAAGAGTATTTCAGTGAGAA
>CAYHZL010000283.1:0-3154 GCA_964361075.1 uncultured Chitinophagaceae bacterium | reverse complement strand
TTTTCTAACCTATTTTAGAATAAATGATTACAGAGAATAAATAAAATCATAAAGAAAAATTAAGTTGACGCCAATGCGCGTAAGCGGGAATCCACACAATTGGATGCCCGCCTGCGCGGGCATGACAAATATTTGTTTGAGTGGGTTGTATGAATTACCACGACTTTTCACGAAGTGATGGCTTCGCTCACAAGTCGTGGTAAAAATAACTACAAAAGAACATTTGGCTTTAGCCAAAACCAGAGTAAAATTATTCGAGAGAATACCTCGATACTTGTATCGGGGTTATAGATTAAGATTAGATTTTTTTTTCTAACGTAATACTTCGACGCTTGCGTCGGGGTGATTTATTAGACTAAAGTCCAAATCTTTTGGATCTATGTATCCCACGACATAAATGTCGTGGCAATGTAACTTTAACCAGACAGCATTGCCTTCAGTCCCTCTCCTAATCCCGCAGAAAACGCGGGACGCAAAAAACGCGAAGGAGAGGGACTGAGGGTGAGGTTAATGTTTGTAACAAGAAACAAAAATTCCGATTTCTGCAGAATGAAATCGGGATTTTTATTTTCATCTCGTTACCAACGTCCACGTTGGTAACGCAACAGGAAGAAGCTCCGCTTCACAGAAATGAGAGAAGCAGAACAAAAAAGTTATGACAAGAACACGGTATAAAATCTATAACGACCAACAACCGCATTTTTTTTGCACTGGCTCGCCGCGGCGAACAAACAGGTTACTTCCAGTCGGTTTGCCGGCATTCATCAGGTGGTTGTAATGCCATATAAAAGTATGTATATTTAATATGGGTATTGGAAAGGAATACTATTGGCTGAATTAGTTTCATTTGAATGGGATGACAGCAAAAACAAAGTAAATCAAAAGAAGCATAGTATTTCTTTTGAAGAAGCCCAATATGCATTTACCGATTCAAGAAGAATTATTGCGAAAGATTTAGAACACAGTCAAAACGAAGAAAGATATTATTGTTTTGGCAAAATTGATGATAATGTAATTACAGTACGTTTCGTTTACAGGAATAATAAAATAAGAATTATTGGCGCGGGTTATTGGAGAAAAGGAAAGTAGATATATGAAAAAGAAAATAAAATATAGTGAAGAGAAAATAGGGAATGTAAAAATTGTTAAGGACTTCTTACCACGACCTGAGGAATTGGTGTTTAAGGAAGATACAGTTAAAATTACACTTAACTTAAGTAAGTCAAGCATTGAATTTTTTAAAGAAATTGCACAAAAGCATGGAAGTCAATATCAAAAAGTAATTAGAAATTTACTTGATAGATACACAACTCATTATACACAATAAAATAAATGTATTGTTGTATGTGTGTCTCCCACCTTCCAAGTAACTCATTCGTTACCAACGAGGACATTGGGAACGAGATGACAAATACTGTAACACAATTTTTTACCGTTCCAACGCCAAACTTAATGCAGTAGTTAATTTCAAAACATCTTTCGTTGTTTTTTCTAATCGCCCGCTGACAATTCTCACGATGTTCATGAGTACGCGGTAACCGATTTCGTGATCGCTTTCGGTGAGTTGAAAAAATGTATCGTGTGTAAGAACGGCAACACTGCATTTTGTTTTTGCAATAACGCTGGCGGAACGTTCTGCGCTTTCATCGAAGAGCGCCATCTCACCAAAAAATGCATAATCGTCCGCAGTAAGTTTATTGTTATTACGATTTTTTCCCGTTGACTATTTGAGGTATAATTTGTATCTACCTAACAGTATATATGAAAAGGAACACTATGCAAACAGTAAAAATTATTAAAAACGGCGGAAGTCAGGCTATACGGTTACCTCGGCTGTACCGCATCAAAGGGAAAGAAGCGTATGTCAAAAAAGTGCCGGAAGGTATTTTATTGATGGAAAAAAATGATTTATGGGAAGCGTTTGAAAAATGTTTGGCAGATTTCCCTTCAGATTTCCTCACAACGAGAAGAAAACAAAAAAATCAAAAGAGACGGATTTTTGAATGAAATATTTACTCGATACTGATATTTGCTCTTACATCATCCGCAAACGACCACACATCCTCATTGAAAAGTTCAAAAGTATTCCTCTTGGTGACATTGGGATTTCTGTAATTACCGTATGCGAATTTGAATCTGGTATTCCTGGCAGCGCTCATCCGGGGAAATTACGATCAGCAATAGATACATTTCTTTCGCCATTTAGTATTCTTGACTTTCAGCAAACCGATGCTATTTCTTTTGGGGTTATTGATTACTATTTGCAGTCGAAGGGAATACCGATTGGAGATATGGATACAATGATTGCCGCCCAAGCTATATCCCGTGGACTCATTTTAGTAACGAATAATGTTAAGCATTATTCACGAGTCCCTAACTTAAAATATGAATCGTGGAAATAAGTTGTTGAAAGAATAGATTTTTGATGGAGTAGAATTTAGTAACTGATGTTACGCAAGGGCATAAGATGGAGTCCACCTTGCCTAAAAAAATTGTGAAACCGTGTAATTTTCATTTCATTTGTTAAGTAGGTGGACTCCATCTGCTTAACTTTTTCTTTGTGTGCGTAACATCAGTTAGTAACTATTGTTTGCTGCGAGGATAACTACTGTACAATTACGGTACAAGATTTTTACCGTTCCAGCGCCAAACTTAATGCTGTAGTTAATTTCAAAACGTCTTTCGTAGTTTTTTCTAATCGCCCGCTGACAATTCTCACGATGTTCATGAGTACGCGGTAGCCGATTTCGTGATCGCTTTCGGTGAGTTGAAAAAATGTATCATGTGTAAGAACGGCAACACTGCATTTCGTTTTTGCAGTCACGCTGGCGGAACGTTCTGCGCTTTCATCGAAGAGCGCCATCTCACCAAAAAATGCATAATCATCCGCAGTAAGTTTGTTGAGAAGTTTATCGCGCTGATCTAAACCGTGTCCCGCTACTTTCAGCAATAATGTTTTCGAAACTTCCACTTCACCATCAAGAAGAATGAACATCTCCGTTCCTTTTTCATTTTCTGTGATGATAAAAGTTCCTGCATCAATAGTCCGTTCCTGCATAATCTGTTTCAGTTTCAAAAGCTTTTCTTCCGAAAGACCGGTGAAGAGAGGAATTTTGATAAGGAATGTTGTGTCAATTTTTTTCATAGGTAAATA
>CAYHZL010000282.1:0-3226 GCA_964361075.1 uncultured Chitinophagaceae bacterium | reverse complement strand
TGAGGGATTAAATTATTTTGAAAAATATTTTTTAAAACTCTTGACAAGCTGCGAAATAGTTTTATATTACATGTAGTTCTTTATAAATAAAAATCATCAAGAGTGGACGAGGGACTGACCCGCAGACTCCACAGCAACCGATACTTCACACAGCAGTATGTCAGGTGCTAATTCCAGATTCTCTGAAAAAGAGAAGTGAAGATGATCTAAAAGTCTGAATATTTTGAAACCTCTTTTAGATTATCTCTTAAAGAGGTTTTTTCGTTTTAAAAGAAAACAATGAACATTTCTAATCTACATCTTTTCTACGCTAGCCGGCCCGTTATGGAGCACCTCTCTCCATATTTCGACGGGAATTTTCTCTGTTGTCTTCAATTCTGTTTTTAAATTTATTTACAACTCATTTAAATAAATAATAGCTGTATTCCTTTAACACAGTGTTATGGGAATGTGGATGATATTACTTAAACAAAAAACAAAATTGAAAGGAAATTTATCATGTCAACGAATGAAAAACAACGCAACTACCGATTTGAAACATTACAACTTCACGCCGGTCAACAACCCGATCCAACGACAAAATCGCGCGCTGTGCCAATTTATCAAACTACATCATACACCTTTAACAATGCTGATCATGCTGCAGCGTTATTTGGTCTGAAAGAATTCGGAAATATTTATACGCGAATCATGAATCCGACAACTGCTGTGTTTGAAGAGCGCATTGCCGCCCTTGAAGGTGGTGTTGCGGCTCTTGCAACAGCGTCCGGACAATCGGCACAATTTTTAGCGATCACCAATATTGTGCAAGCCGGTGAAAATATTATTTCAACAAGCAATGTGTATGGAGGTACGTACAATCAATTTAAAGTTTCGTTTCCACGTCTCGGTATCAATGTAAAATTTGTTGATGGAGACAAGCCGGAAGATTTTAAAAAATTAATTGATGGCAAAACGAAAGCAATATATCTGGAAACAATCGGCAACCCGCGTTTGAACATTCCCGACTTCGAGGCAATTGCAAAAGTTGCGCACGATGCCGGCATCCCACTTATCGTTGATAATACTTTTGGAGCCGGCGGATATTTAGCACGCCCGTTTGATTTTGGTGCAGATATTATTACACACTCTGCAACGAAATGGATTGGCGGACACGGTACATCTATTGGCGGTGTCATTGTGGATTCCGGAAAATTTAATTGGGGCAATGGTAATTTTCCAATCTTCACAGAACCAAGTCCGGGATATCACGGATTGAAATTCTGGGATGTGTTTGGAACTCCCGGTCCATTTGGTAATATTGCATTTGCAATTCGTGCGCGTGTTGAAGGATTGCGCGATTACGGTCCGGCATTAAGTCCGTTCAATTCATTTTTATTTTTGCAAGGATTAGAAACACTTTCGTTGCGCATTGATCGCCATAACGAAAACGCATTGGAACTTGCAAAGTGGTTAGAAAAACATCCGCAAGTGGAATGGATTTCCTATCCCGGATTACCGAGCCATCCGTACCATGCAAATGCAAAAAAATATTTGCGACGAGGAAAATTCGGTTCGGTGCTTGTGTTCGGCATTAAAGGCGGCATTGAAGCTGGTAAAAAATTTATCAACAATGTAAAACTTTCCAGTTTGCTAGCGAATGTTGGTGATGCGAAAACATTAGTTATTCATCCGGCATCAACAACACATCTACAGTTAAGCGCTGAAGAACAATTAACAACAGGAGTAACACCGGAACTGATTCGTGTTTCGGTCGGCATCGAACACATCGAAGATATTATCGAAGATTTTGATGAAGCGCTTCGTACTGTACAAGAAACAGTAACAGTGTAACACATAATAAATTATCTCCGCCGCAAGCAGCGGAGTATCTTCGTCATGTTCGCCGCGGCGAACATCCACAAATAGATTCCCGCCAAAAACATGCGGGAATGACGACGCAAGCGTCCGGGTATTCAACCCAATAGAGAATAAAACCTGACAGGTCTTTACGACCTGTCAGGTTTGTAGAATACAATCAATGCAAACATCAACAAAAAATATTTCAATTATCGAAACACAGTTCGTTCAACTTTTTTCCGAAGCCAATCCGTTGCAGATGGATTGTGGAGAAAAGTTTTCACCAATCACGGTTGCGTACGAAACGTACGGCGAATTGAATTCAGCCGGCGATAATGCAATTCTTGTCTGCCACGCGCTCACCGGAAATGCACACGCCGCCGGTTATTCTTCGGACGATTCAAAAAGTGTCGGGTGGTGGAATGCAATTATTGGTGAAGGGAAAGCGCTTGATTCAAAAAAATATTTTGTTATCTCGTCAAACTTTCTTGGAAGCTGCTACGGCACAACAGGTTCATCATCCATTAATCTACAAACCGGAAAGCCGTACGGATTTTCATTTCCTCAAATGACTGTGCGCGATATGGTGCGTGTGCAAAAATCCTTAATTGATTTTCTTGGCGTTAAAAAATTGCACACTATTATTGGCGGTTCACTTGGTGGTATGCAAGTTCTGGAATGGTCGCTGCTCTATCCCGAATTGGTTCGCTCAATTATTCCTATTGCAACGTCGGCACATCATTCACCATGGTGCATCGGTTTGAATGATCTTTCGCGCCAAGCAATTTATAATGATCCCAATTGGCGTGCTGGAAATTATTACGACTACGGTCAGCCGGAAAAAGGATTATCGCTTGCGCGGCAAATTGCGATGGTTACGTACCGCAGTGATATTTCATTTCAACATCGTTTTAAGCGCGAACGGATTAAAACAAATGGAAATCCGCGAACATATCGGTTTGATATGACAAATCATTTTCAAGTTGAAAATTATTTACGCTATCAAGGAAAAAAACTTGTTGACAGATTTGATGCAAACACCTATCTTCAAATCACACGTGCGATGGATTTGCACGACATTGGATTTGAGCGTGGAGCAGTTTCTGACGTGTTGGCTGCAATTACGATGCCGACACTTTGTGTTGGAATAGATTCCGATGTGTTGTATCCTGTGCATGAACAGAAAGAAATTGCAAAACACATTCCTCATGCAGAATATGCAGAAATTACTTCTCTGTATGGGCACGACGCATTTTTGATTGAACATGAACAGATTTCAAAGTTGATTCAAAATTTTTTTACATTGTTGCAGTAAATAAAAATTAGTAATTGTTCAGCGAAAACAACCCCACCCTTTATCCCTCCCCTTTTAGGGGAGGGAATTTTC
>CAYHZL010000281.1:0-3234 GCA_964361075.1 uncultured Chitinophagaceae bacterium | reverse complement strand
TGAAAAAGTATTCGGCACATCCGCTGTTTGCTGCACGCTTGTAGCAGTGTTGATAAGAGGAAGCGTATTGACGGAAGTGTACTGCACAGTTTTTAGAACAGCGTCAAGTTCAGATTGCGGAACACCGAACCAATCTTTTAAGACTGAGGCATAGACAGAACGAAAATCATATTGCATTGCGATGTTGTCGTTCACCGTTACGGTTGTAGGAATAGTTGGGTTGCTGCCGACGATACCGCCGTTCACACCTTTACCGAAAAGAAATAACGGTGCTGCTGAACCATGGTCAGTTCCAAAACTCGCATTGGATTTTATTCTCCTGCCGAATTCTGAAAATGTCATTCCCAGTACACGTTGATCAACGCCCAGTAAGCGAAGATCATCTTGAAACGCAGTAATTGCATCAGAAAGTTTTTGCAGTAATGTTGCATGTGTTCCGGTTTCAGTTCCACCCGTAGCGGCAACTTGCTGCGCATGTGTATCGAAGCCGCCGATGTTCACAACATAGATGCGCGTTTGTAATCCGCCGGCAACAAGCAATGCAACAATACGCAACTGATCGGCAAGAGAATTTTGTCCGGCAGTAGGATAGAGCGATGACAAATTTTTTGTTTTCGTTGCTGCGGCTTTCACTACACCCGCGTATGTTTGTGTTTGTAGCGCCACTTGTCTGATGAAGGTAAGTTCATGAGCAGCGCGGTCGGGCGTACCGGCGGGAATTGGATCCGGTGTGCCGGTAACGAGATAATTAAAATATTGCGGATTCGGAATTGCCATTCCCATCGGAATTGTATTTCCTTGCAGCCCGGGCGTTACCACCGAACCGATTTGAATTGCGAGCGGATCCGGCATGGCGGTGTTCGGAAAATTTGTGGGGAAACCGGGAAACTCTTCGGATAAATATCGCCCCATCCATCCCGTAGTAAGAGTTTGATTTGAATCAGCGCCCGTTAGCCATATATCTGTTGCACGGAAGTGAGAAAAGTTCGGCGTTGGATAGCCGACACTTTGCACTACAGCAAGCTTGCCATCGTTGTACAATCCTTGCATTCCTTTCATTGCAGGATGAAGACCGGTCGCATTGGTCAGCGTGAGAACTTTTGCTGCATCAATCAAAATATTTGCGCGTGCATTGGAGAGCGCGGAATATTGATCCAACGGAATCACTGTATTCAATCCGTCGTTGCCGCCGTTAAGCTGAATGAGAACGAGCACGCGATCAGTGTCAGTTGCCGCGTTAACAAGTTTTTCTAGCAGCGGTGAGCGGGCATACGCGTTCAGTGAAAATCCACCGATGACGAATGGTAACACTGAAAACGGAACCGCACGTGTAATGAAATCTCTTCGATTCATAAATTTTCTTTTTTTAGGTAAGTTGAAATTCCGCAATGTTTAACAAATAACTCATTACCGATTGTAACCGAGTGAAAACAATATTTTTTTTGTTTACATCGGTGGGGGCAGCAATGTAATCATTCCACGCATTCGTCCAATAGTAATCTGAAATTTGTCCTGAAAGGAGCGCGCTCTTCAACGTGGTTTTTTCGTTATCGGAAAGTTGAATCGCAAAAAGATATTGCGCCATATCGGCAATAAGCTGGTTCGGATCTCCCGGGTTAGAAAATATGCTTGCGAAAGCGATCGGATCGATTGCTAATTTATATTTTATGCCATTGACCGTTGTCTGGTATCCCGATGTAACGCACATATCAGTAAAATTTTTTCTCTTCGGAAGTGTGTCGGAGTTAATCCACAATTCGTAGTACTGTGGAATCTGATAATAGGCGGGCCAGCCGGCAACATTCGGCGGGTCGCCGATATTTAATTCCATTGCCGCAGCACTGTTTTGCATTGCACTCCACAATACGTATTGTGCAACAAACGCCGTCGAGTTTGGAAATGCGATAGAAAATTGTCTGAGCGTTCCGGCAATAACATCCACCGGATTTTTAATCATGCAGCCGATGTTCGCTGCATCGTAAAAGTGTGCGCTCTTTAATAATGCTGCGAGCACCGGTTTGATATCGTAATTATTGTCGCGGAAAATTTGTGCGAGCGGGATGATGACATTATCTTCCGCATTTTGATCGATAACGTAATACACAAACCAGCGGTATAATTTCCTGCAAATAAATTTTGAAACTTCTTGCTGTGCGAAAATCATCGTCAGCAAATCGTTCAGCTCATCCGTTCCAGCAGTTGCGCCAGACCGCCCGATAATTTTAGTGTTATTGTAGTACGCAGAAAATTGTTTATCGGTGGTATCATGTTTTGTTGCATCAAAAGTGTACGTAATATTTGTCGCGTCGTCGCGCCATCCGGTAAGTAACCGTGCGGCAGCTTTTACATCGGCTTCAGTGTATTGCGAATTCACTCCCTTGCCGCTGGTGAAAAGTTCTTGCAGTTCTCGCCCGTAATTTTCATCCGGCGCTGTTTTCGTATTCGCATATCCGTTGAGGTACCGAATCATTGCCGGATCAATGGTTATTTGTTTCGTCAGTTCCTTAAAATTTCCCAGCGCATACTGCCGAAGGAGCGCATTGTATTTGTAGATATACCGTGCATCGCTCACCACATTTGTTTCCGTCGAAAAATGATTGTGCCAGAAGAGCGTCATCTTTTCAACAATCGAAAGTGATTCATTCAGTATCAATCCGAACCACCATGATTTGAATGAAGCGATACGTACTGCGTTGATGGTTCCATCCGTACCTCGCGGTGCATTCACCCAAGTTTGTCCGGCAGCAACAACTGGATCAGGATATTTATCATTGTAGTTGTTGACAGGCGGTGTCGGCGCTGTTGTGGGAATTGTTAACAAAAGATCAACCGCATCCAACATTGTTTTTGTTTTTAAAACATCCACATCGCTCTTTGTGGCGCCAAACATTGTGCGGCGCAGCAGATGCAACGATTGATCAGCGCCCCACGGACCGGCGTATTGTTCAAGACCGGTTGTTGTTCGTTGAACAACAGGAAGTTTTTTATTTGCAAATTCACTTGCCGTTTGCTTTTTTACGGTAGAGGGCGGTGTTTCATCAGATACGTTGGAAACTATTGCTGTGAGTAAATCTCTTCTCTTCATAGGCTGTATGATGATTGTGAATAAGTATTGCACTTCGTTACTACAATTGTGAGTGCAGTGTACAATAAAATTATCTTTAGGGCATCTCTAAAAACTAGTCCCGAAGGGATCCCTTCGGGATTACGATGCGCCTCTGGCGCATTTATTTT
>CAYHZL010000280.1:1485-3257 GCA_964361075.1 uncultured Chitinophagaceae bacterium | reverse complement strand
GGGGTGATTCGCCGCGGCGAACGAATTTTTAATTTGCCACGCTGAGTAGTTACATTTCTTATCAAATAAATGGTATCGTAATGGATTTTTTAAAGCACTTAGCATTACCGCAATCGCTTGAACAAATTGCTGTATTACATTTTGTTCTGAATATTGTTTCAATGCTTTTCCTGCCGTTCGTAAGCATCTTGCTTGGCGCATCGTTGCTTTCCGTGTACTTCGAATCGAAAGGGAGAAGAGAAAATAATGTTCTGTATCTTCGTTTCGCGAAGGATATTGTTGATGCCATCGTTATCAACAAAAGCATTTTATTCATGTTCGGTGTTGTGCCGTATCTGTCAACAATGTTTTCTTTTGCACAATTGCTGCAATCAACAACGGCTGTCTCTGTGAAGGCGTTGTTAGTCGGGTTCGTTTTTTTTACTCTCAGTGCGGTTCTGCTCTATACATATAAGTACACAAATAAATTGGGAATGTTGTTTCATTCATTCTCCGGTATTATCGAAAAACAAAAAAACGCTCAATCGTTATCTGATGAAGTACGAGCGTACGACCAAGCGAATTCACAACTGCATAGTACAGCGGCACGGTACGGTGTTGCTGCATTATTACTTGCACTATTTTTCTACGTTGCAGGTACTGTTACGGCAATCAATTCAAATGAATGGGATTCAGTTACATCATTGCTGCAGGTGTTTATTTCGTTGAGTGTATGGGTTGGATTTTTACAATTTGTTTCTTTGTCGTTGGCGATTACCGGTATAGCAATTGTGTTTTTCCTTTTTGTATGGCACGGCACAGTAAAAGAATCGGATGAAGAATACAGTGCGCTCGTGAAAAGACATGCACTTGCTATTGCAATGTTTGGAATATTTGCACAGCCGCTCTTTGTAATACTTTCGATAGTGTTGTTACCAACAGTTGCACTGTCCGGTACTGTATTTTTATTTTCGATAGTCGCGGTAACATTGCTGCTGTTACTTGCAACATTCGTACTGAACTTGATGAAAAACTTTTCGCGGAAGTTGACAAGCGGTGCAATGTACGTTGTTGTCGTTGTGTTTTTCTTTCTTATCCTCAAAGATCAATCGGCAATGAATAATGCCACACAATATCATTCTGCAGTTATTGTGGCGCACTACACAAAAGTTCATGAAGAGCTATTGGCAGCCATGGGCATTAATCTAAAAACTGTAACCGGTGAAGATATTTTTAACGGTAGATGTTCTGCTTGCCACATGTTTGGCGAAAAGAAAATTGGTCCGGCATACAAAGATGTATTGCCGAAATATGAAACCAGCAAAGAAAAACTTATTGCATTTATTTCGAATCCGATAAAAATAGATCCGGCGTTTCCACCAATGCCGAACCAAGGATTAAAACCGGCAGAAGTAGATTCGATTGCCGGTTACATTTTGCGGATGTACAAACAACCGAAATAATTGTATGTATGCATGATCATGAAAAAGCCCCTGAAAATTTCAGGGGCTTTTTACTTTCCGATGCATTGTAAGGCAGCAGCGCAGCACACAGAACTGTTTTTTGGATTGCTGAAATATTTTTTCTTATGGAAGAAGAGACTTTACAAGTTACTCCAATCGGCTACATCAAAACGATGTACAACGAAAAATATCATACACCGAGACAGCCGGGAACAGGGAAAGAACATTCTACCGGCATCATTACATTATTGCCGCGTAAAAATTTTGAGCAGGCGCTTGAAGACTTGTCCGAATTCGAACGTGTCTGGATTTTGTTTTGGTTTCACAAAA
>CAYHZL010000280.1:0-1475 GCA_964361075.1 uncultured Chitinophagaceae bacterium | reverse complement strand
ATTCAAAATAATTTCAAAATAAAAACTTATAGACACAAAAATAAAAATTGTAAACCAAAAGTTCTTCCACCGCGAAGCGGAAGAAATAAAAAAGGTGTTTTTTCAACACGCTCGCCGCATCGTCCTAACCCAATAGGACTCTCGTTGTGCAAGGTA
This sequence comes from uncultured Chitinophagaceae bacterium, assembly GCA_964361075.1. Lineage (GTDB taxonomy): Bacteria > Bacteroidota > Ignavibacteria > UBA10030 > UBA8401 > CAYHZL01. Next base: position 1,319 of record CAYHZL010000280.1, on the reverse strand, counting down.
GTAAAAATTGAAGGATGCACTGTTGTCGTTGAAGATCCTGATTTATTGAATGGGACTCCGATTCTTGATATCAAGCCGTACATACCGTACGCAGATGCATTTCCTGATTCGAAAGTTGGATGGATTACCGCGGCACAGAATGAACATGCCTTTGAAGTACTAGTTCGAAAAAAAGCAAAGACACAGGCAGAATGGTTAGCAGCACATTTTGATATTCATGTGCTTGAGCGTGCAATTGATGTGCTCGCGCAAGATCCGATGCCGCATTCGTATCGAAGAATTATGCGCGAAAAAAATGGAGGCTATGTTATTGCTCTGAAATCGTGGCGGGTGCTGTTTGATGTGAAAGGCAGTACGGTGATTATCACATCAATACAAAGCGGCTATTCCGCCGAGGCATTACACGACGTGCGCACAGGAAAAAAAGAACTTCATCACCAAGATGCTCATAGTGCATTTCATACTGCGTGGTCTCAATAAAATTACAATTTTTGTATTCACTTGTTGACATAGTAATTCATCATTTTGTATTTTGTTTTGTAACGTTCTACAATAGTATTCATATTTTTCAGATTCGCTCACTTTGATGACGGAGTATGTATGACAGAGCAGCAACGCGTTCTTGTTCAACAAAGCATGGAAAAAATTATTGCTGTTGAAAGTAAAGCAGGCGAAATATTTTATACCCGTTTTTTTGAATTAGATCCTTCAATAAAAAAATTATTCTCCATTGATATGAAAGAACAAGGAGCGAAATTAATTCGGATGATTCATATTGCAGTGAATGATATTGAGAACAAAGAAGAGTTTATTGCAAAATTGAAAAACTTGGGACGCATTCATAATACGTATAATGTGAAAGATGAATATTACGAAACTTTCTATAAAGCATTTATTGCAATGGTGGAAATAATTCTTGGAAAAGATTTTACTCCGGAACTGAGAATTGCGTGGAACGCGGTCTTTCATCAAATTGCATCGGTGATGCAATTGGCTGCTCATCATGCAGAAGCAGGTTTATAAAAAAATACAATTTTCTGCTGCGGGAGTAATTCAGCGGTAGAATGCAAGCTTCCCAAGCTTGACGTCGCGGGTTCGATCCCCGTCTCCCGCTCTATGAATTGATAGTTATATATTTTTTGGTGTTGGAAATTTAGTTCGTCTTACTATTAAGTTCAGTAATTCTGGATAAAAAATATTTCTTCTTAAAAAATTTTTTACGTTGCGTAAATTTTTGGAATACAAGAAAAAAAATATTATATTATTGCAGTCAGAGATTCGGGCGTTTAGCTCAGCTGGTTCAGAGCGCCTGCCTTACA
>CAYHZL010000279.1:0-3262 GCA_964361075.1 uncultured Chitinophagaceae bacterium | reverse complement strand
TAATTTGTTGAAAGTGATTGAGATCGTGCCCTGCTTCAAGATTAATAAGATGTGCGATAGTTTCTTTTCCTCGTTCTTGATGCATTCCGTAATTTTTAAATTTCTTCTTCGGCAAACCAAAAATAAATTTTAAGTTTGCAGCGCGAAGCACTCGATACATTTCCAACATTTCAAACGTATGTAATTTTTCATACCGCGAGTTTTTTGCCCAGTCATCTTGTTCGAATGGTTGAATCATCACTCCATTTTTTTCTGCAATCATACGATATCGCCATCCAAGGACAAGTTCTGTTTCTGCAAGATGAGAAATAATTTCACATATTGACCATTTATTTGGTGCAGATTTCTTTCGAAGTGCTGCTAATGAAAGATTTGTAATTACCTTTTCAATTTTTTTCGGAGTGGTTTTTAATATTGTAAGAGAATTCTTTCCTTTAGTATACCCTAACAATCGGGCAATATATGCTTGTGGCGTTTCATTCATAGAAGTTCATCCTTCCTAATTCATTTTTCATACTTGCTTCATGGTGTCAATCTATAAATCATACGTGGAAATGGAATTGTTTCGCGTACGTGATCGAGTCCGCAAATCCACGACACCGTTCGTTCAACACCAAGACCAAATCCTGCGTGCGGCACTGAACCATAACGGCGCAAATCCAAATACCAATCAAATGCTTCTTGCGGCAAGTTGTGTTCTTTAATGCGAGCAAGCAACACATCATAATCATCTTCGCGCTGGCTTCCGCCAATAATTTCTCCGTATCCTTCCGGTGCAAGCACATCAACTGCAAGCGCAACTTTCGGATTGTTCGGATCGCGTTTCATATAGAATGCTTTTATTTCGGAAGGATAGCGATGCACCATTACCGGACGATCGAATTGTTCAGAGATTACAGTTTCATCTGTTCCGCCTAAATCATTTCCCCACTCAAACGGTAATCCTTTTTTGTGTAGAATCTCTACCGCTTCATCGTACGAAATTCGCGGCAACGGTTTACTTACGTTTTCTAAAAATTTTGTATTGCGTTCTAAGATTTGCAGTTCAGGCATTCGGTTTTTCAAAACATTGGCAACAATGTATTGTAGAAATTCTTCTGCCAAATCCATGTTGTCATTTAAATCGTTGAATGCAACTTCCGGCTCCACCATCCAAAACTCCGTGAGATGCCGGCGCGTTTTAGATTTTTCTGCGCGGAACGTTGGACCGAAGACGTACACTTTTCCAAAAGCCATCGCGCCTGCTTCGCCGTACAACTGTCCTGATTGTGTGAGATACGCTTTTCCTAAATCAAAATATTCGGTTTCAAATAATGTTGAAGTTCCTTCACATGCTGCGGGTGTAAAAATCGGCGCGTCGAGAAGTGTGAAACCTCGATCATCAAAAAATTCGCGTATGCTTCGAATAATTTCATGGCGCACACGCATGATGGCATGTTGCCGCGATGAGCGCAGCCACAAATGGCGACGGTCTGCGAGAAATTCAATTCCGTGTTCTTTCGGAGTAATTGGATATTCTTTTGCGATGGAAATAATTTTTAAATCTTTCACATCAAGTTCGTAGCCGCCCGGAGCGCGTGGTTCTGCGCGCACTGTTCCTGTAACTGAAAGAGACGATTCTTGCGTTAAGCGTGAAGCATTTTCAAATAATTCTTCAGCAACATTTGATTTAAATATTACACATTGGCAAATTCCCGAACCATCGCGCACCTTTATAAATTGCAATTTTCCTTTTGCAGTGCGGTCGTACACCCATCCGCGTAATTCAACTTCCTCGCCAACAACAGTGCTTAAATGTTCTATATAGACTCGTTTGCTCATACTTTCCTCGAATAAAAATATACTGTGAAAATAAGATTTGAAAAAATATACGAAGAACGACTTGTATCCACAAATAAGAAATCCCGCTGGTGTGGCGGGATTTGGTTACGGAAAATATTTGTAAATCTCTTTGCGATACAAAACTCTTTCAAAAATGAGAATATTATCTTTGAAACTAATACCTATTCTATAGTGTCCAAATCTTGCTTTGTAAAACGAAGGATAACCTTTGAGTTGTTCAAATTTTTTCAAATCAAAAATATTTTGAACGCTTGAACATCTTCAAAAACAAATTTTTCAATTTCTCTTCTGTACGTTGTTGGAAGTTGTGCGAGATCTTTTAAGAATTTTTTCCTAAACTCAACCTTCATTATTCTATTCGAGAGAGTTGTAGAATGTTTTCGCTTCAGCTACGGAAAGTTTTTCCTCAGTCTCGTTTTCTATCAGTAACTTTGCCAAACCGTAATTTTCAAGCAGTTCTTCTATCTTTTCAAACGTCTCAATATCAAGTTGAACTGCAATTCTTTTGTTGTTTTCATCAACAATATATTTTCGTGAAACTACTTGCATATCTTCTTCCTCCATTTGTCAATCTGCTTTTTTTGTGTTTTCAACTTTATAGAAATATACAAAGACCTTGCTTGTTTACAAAAACAAAACTTCGCTCAAAGTGAACTGATTGCGTAAATCGCGCGAGCGTTGCTTGTGATTTTTGTTGTAAAAGAGGTAAGATTTGTTCATCGACTTTTGTTGATTCATTTAGCAAATCCCCCGTCACGATTAAAAAACAAATCGTGACACCCCCTTTTCAATGGGGAATGTATTGTCCAAATTTCTTTATAGTAAAAAAACGGAATGTATCGTGTTAATTTTCACCTTAAAAAAACGGAAAGTTTTGTATTAATTTCCCCTTGAAAAGGGGGTTAGGCTGCAAGTCCGCCTGCTTTCTGGCGGAGGGATTTTCCGTTAGAATGCATCTCAATCCAATCTTCAACTGCCATTAACACGCCGCGCAAATTTGTTTTTATTTCTTGATCGGTGAAATGTAAAACCGTTATGCCAAGTTTTTGCAATTCCATATCTCTGTCTTTGTCGTGTTGTTCTTTTCCTTCGTGGCTACTGCCGTCAATTTCAATAACAAGATGAAACGGCTTACAATAAAAGTCAGCAATAAAATTTCCAAGTGGTTTTTGACGATTGAATTGAAATCCTTTTACCTGTTTACAGCGAAGTTGCTTCCATAACAAAAACTTCGCCAAGTGTTGAAACGTTCCGAAGTTCTCTGGAACGTTCTTTGATATTTTTGTTGTATGGCAAATGCATTGTACGTTATTTAAGTAATCCCCCTAACCCCCTTTTCAAGGGGGAATTCAAATCCCCCTTCTAAGGGGGTGTCCCGATTCGTTTTTTAATCGGGACGGGGGATTTTCCTTCCAAAGGG
>CAYHZL010000278.1:0-3309 GCA_964361075.1 uncultured Chitinophagaceae bacterium | reverse complement strand
CCTATTCTGCACAGATTTTTTCAATACAACATCCCCGGCAGTCGCCCAAGGCATGGGCATTGATGGAGGTAATGGATTATCGCTTTGGCAATGATGTCAATTTGAAAACCACAGAAATATTCGATGGCATCTCCAAGAGAATTGAACAACATCGGCTTCTGGCGTTGGCGAACAAAAAAAATGCAACAAACTTAGTCTATGGAGTGAGTTTCTTATGCTTTGTCATCAGTCTTGTTGTAAGCTATCTCATCGCTCAGAGAATTTCTAAACCGATTGTTACTGTTACCAAAGCAGCCAACGGCATTGCGAACGGTGATTACTCACTCCGCCCGGTTGTGAAGACGCACGACGAAATTGCAGTTTTGGCACAATCTTTTTCCCGCATGGCGGAGTCGCTCCAACAATCTCAACGCGCACTTGCAGAAAGCAAGCGGTTGACAGAAACAATTGTTGCAACAGTGCCGAGCGGCCTCTTAATGTTTGGAAGTGATGGAAAAATTCTTTCCGTGAACAACAGCTTTCGTAATATTTTTGGACTTGTTCCCGATGTTTTCATCAACGAATATGTTGAACCGGTGTTTAAGGAGTTAGGGATTTCGGAAGAATGCCGCAACCATATTCTTGCTCACGAGCCTGTTCGAGATATCGAATGCACGCATTTCGATCCGGCAAAAGGGACGCGAATCTTGAATTTAACACTCTTGCCTATATTCCTCACTGACGGGGAGAGCCTTCTCGTAGTGGAAGATATTACCAAACGCATTGAAAAAGAGAATATTAATGTGCAATTAACAGAGCAATTGCGAGTAAAGAATAAATTATTGGAACAAAATTTAGCTGAAATGAAAAATATCCAACAGTCATTAATTATTTCAGAAAAAATGGCTTCCATCGGTCAGTTGACTGCCGGTATTGCGCACGAAATTAATAATCCGTTGGCTTTTGTTTCCAGCAACCTTAACCGCTTTCAAGAATATTTTGACGACCTGATTGCTGTATTGTATGAATGGCATTCGATACAAAATACGTTGGAACATAACGTTGAATACAAACAGATGCTTGGTCGCGCAATTGAAGCAGAACAAAGAGTTGACGTTCAATTTATTGTGAAAGATTTTTACCTGCTGATGAAGCATACACAAGATGGAACTGAACGTATTAGAAAAATTGTTGAACAACTACGAGGTTTTACTCATCTGGCAAATTCAGAATTGCTTGATGCCAATATTAATGATGCTCTGGAAGATACGTTAACGTTGACGTGGAACGAATTAAAATACAAAGCGGGTATTGTTAAAGAGTACGGTGTTCTGCCACTGGTGCAATGCAATGTTGGTGAACTGAAGCAAGTGTTTGTGAATTTGCTTATCAATGCGGCACATGCAATACAAGAAAAAGGCGTTATCATACTTCAAACTTTTGTGAAAGATAATTCTATCGTCATTCAAATCATTGATAATGGCTGCGGCATACCTCCAGAACATCTTAAAAAAATATTTGATCCGTTTTTTACAACAAAACCTGTTGGCAAAGGAACGGGTTTAGGGTTATGGATCTCTGCAACACTTATTCAAAAACATCACGGCACTATCGCTGTTGAAAGTGTAATGAATGAAGGAACAACGTTTACAATTACATTGCCGCTGCGAGTCAATGAACAGCAAGGGGAAAATGAATGAGCACTCTCTCTGCAACTATCCGTCCATCCATATTATTTGTTGATGATGAAGAACCGATTCTTTCTTCTCTGAAAAGTCTTTTTCGTAAGGAAGCGTACAATCTTTTTACATTTACAAATGGGAAAGATGCTGTTGAATTTATAAAACACCATCCCATTGATATTATTGTTTCCGATATGCGAATGCCGGAATTAAGCGGCATAGAATTTCTTAATCAAGCATCCAATATTTCTCCTGAATCTGTACGCATCATGTTAAGCGGGTACGAAGATAAACAAGTAGTGATTAACGCACTTGAACGAGGTTTAGCGCAACGATACATTTTAAAGCCGTGGCAAGATGAACCTTTCCGTTCCATCATCGCGCAGAGTATTGCATTACAAGTGCAGTTACGAAGACAACATCTGAAAGGAGTTCTGAATTCGTTTGCAAACTTGCCTTCCGCTCCAAAATTTCATACACGTTTAAATACACTGTTGCTGAATAATGAAAATTCTCTGCGAGAAATAATTTCAGAAATAGAAAAAGATCCGGCGCTTACTGCAAAGTTGCTTCGTGTTGGCAATTCGGTGTATGTAAGCGCACGAAAACAAATAACAAGTATACGCGAAGCAATTATTTTTATCGGTTTAGAATATGTAACCGGACTGACTATTGCATTAGAAACTTTTTATTCTCTCTGTGTTCATACCAATGCAGCGTTTGCGTCGGCAATTGATAGCATGTGGGAAGCGTCGTTGCGCAGAGCAACCATAGCAAAAAAAATTGCCAATCAATGGCCAGGATGCAATGAACCACACATTGCCTATATTGGTTCACTGTTGCAAGATATTGGCTTTATTGTTCATCTGTATTCGGAACCGGAAAAATATAAACGCTTTCTCGAATTATGTGCGACAGGGAAATTTTCTGAAAATGAAATAGATGCACGAATATTTTCGATAACACATGAAGAGGTTGGCGCAACACTGCTTCGTTTATGGAACTTTCCACCGTCAATCATTGTAGCAGTCGAAAAACATCACAGTAAAATTTCAAAGGATATGTTTACTCTTATTTTACAAATTGCAACGGTGCTCGATGAAGGAAATAAAAATTTGTACGATGAAGAATTAAATCCTATTGTTGAAGAATGGCGCACTACATTACAGTTACCTCACGAACAACCTTCTTTGGAGAGATGATGATATGGAAACGTATATTCCCAACACCAAAATTCTGTATGTGGATGATGAAGAAAATCTTCTTTCATCGTTCAACTCAATGATGAGGAAAGAAAATCTGAAAATTTTTCTTCTTCACGATTCAACTAAAATTGATGAGTTGTTAGAAGCAGAGGGACCATTTGCGATTGTACTCTCGGATCAACGTATGCCGGTTATGGATGGCGTTGCCGTGCTCGAGCGCGTCGTTCAAAAACATCCGGAGACAATACGTATTTTGGTAACGGGGTATTCGGAACAGACTGATACATTGCGTGCGATAAATCAAGGAAGAATTAGCCACTACATTGCGAAGCCGTGGGATGATACCGAAGTGAAAAAAAATATTCGCGAATTTGTAACGCAATATAATCTGAAGTATGAAAATACATTTTTAATGAACGAGCTTACGAAAAAAAATGCCGACT
>CAYHZL010000277.1:0-3321 GCA_964361075.1 uncultured Chitinophagaceae bacterium | reverse complement strand
TAAATAGTTCAGAGATTTTCAATTGAATCATTTTTAGTTTTTAGAATTTCTTTTATGGAAAAATACATTCTCCCTGAAATACAAAATTATCATCAGATTGACGTGTACGAACAGCACGGCGGATACGGCGCATTGAAAAAAGCGCTCAGCATGAAGCCGGATGAAATTATCGACACCGTAAAAAAATCAAGTCTGCGTGGTCGCGGCGGTGCATGCTTCCCCACCGGATTGAAATGGTCGTTCATGCCGAAAGGAAATGACAAACCAAAATACTTGGCTGTCAACGGCGATGAATCCGAACCGGGCACGTTTAAAGACAGAATGATTTTCGAATTCAATCCGCACCAAATGATCGAAGGCATTCTCATCGGCTGCTATGCAATGGGAATCACGACTGCATACATTTACATTCGCGGTGAGTATGGGAAATGGATTCGCATGGTAGATAAAGCTCTCGCCGATGCGTACGCCAAAGGTTATATCGGAAAAAATATTTTAGGAACAGAATTTTCGACAAACATCTACACACACAAAGGTGCAGGCGCATATATTTGCGGTGAAGAATCTGCGTTGATGAATTCCGTAGAAGGCGGGCGCGGTTTGCCGCGTGTGAAGCCGCCGTTCCCTGCACAAAATGGTTTATGGGGCGCGCCGACTACAATCAACAATGTTGAAACGATGACAAACATTCCGCTCATCATCAATAAAGGTGCAGAGTGGTTTGCACAAATCGGCGCGGCAAAACATCCGGGACCAATTCTTGTCGGCATCAGCGGACATGTGAATACACCCGGCGTGTACGAAGTGCCGACCGGTGTTCCGCTTCTCGAATTGATTCACAACCATGCCGGCGGTGTGCTCAATGGTAAAAAAATTAAAGCGCTTATTCCCGGCGGTTCATCAACAATGATTTTGCGCGGCGAAAATCTGGAAGGCGTTTGTATGGATGCCGATTCGCTGAAAGCTGCAGGCTCTTCAGTCGGCACAGCAGGAATGATTGTGATGGATGAAGATACTGATCTCATTCGTGTCATCACGCGCATTGCGCATTTCTATCATCACGAATCGTGCGGACAGTGTACACCATGCCGCGAAGGAACGGGCTGGTTGGAAAAAATTCTTCACCGCTTCGAACATGGCGAAGGACGAATGGAAGATATTGATTTGCTGATGAATGTTGCGAACAATATCGAAGGCAATACTATTTGCGCGCTTGGCGATGCCGCTGCGTGGCCTGTGCAAAGTATGCTTCGACATTTCCGCGACGAGTTTGAAAAGCGCATTAAAAAATCTGAAGTGGCTGCAGCGTAATTGATAATGCCGGGAGTTGAAAAAAATCTCGGCATCTTTATTTCCTCACATTTCTTTTCTTACATGTTTTTTTTTACAACGACATCCAGAATATATATTTTCTTCGTTGTAATTTTCACCACATCTCTTTTTGCTCAACAGTACCCTATCTCTGCAGAATCACCACGAATTCTACCGGCTGGTACTGCGCACGCAGAATTCGGTATTGCACACTTTCGCAATCAATCTTTTCCACTCTCCGGTTTGGATGGCAACTTAACCAAACTCGGAATTCTCCGCTTTGGTTTTTCGTATGATGGATTCATGGAAGTGCAGTTCGATGGAACAGTGCTGGATCTTTTGGAAATACGCAATCGTTCGGCAGCATTTAACAGCGCAATTACTTCGCTGCGTACCACAGTCGGTGATGTTGGTGATTTTACACTGTGGACAAAATTATTATTCCTGAACGAATACAATAGCATGCTCGGTTTGTCGCTGCGATTTGGTGTGGAGTTACCAAATGCCGGCAACGAATCAGGATTGGGTGTTGATGAATTTAATTTTTTTTCTTCGCTGCTGATTCAAAAACATATTGCCGGAATGGAATGGACACTCAATGCCGGTCTTGGTATTCTTGGCGACCCGACTGAGTACAGCGAACAGCATGATGTGCTTGTGTACGCCCTCAAAAATAAAACTGTAATGAGTGAACAAACTTTTCTTGTAATGGAAACGGCGGGAAGAACAGGACATCGCGGCAATGGTATTGAACGCCTCGCCAACGGTAAGCTTGGTATAGAAATGTTACACAACAATTTTGATATTCTTCTGAATGGTGTTCTAAACTTTTCGCCGGTTGATAATGCTATCGGCGCAGAGTTGAGCGTCGGATACAATTTCGAAATTATTCATGCTGAAAAAAAATAATTCTCTATGAACAGAATTTTTCCCAAAGCATTAAAGAGTGGTGATATCATCGGAATTATTTCTCCTGCAAGTCCGCCCAGTTCGCAAGAAAAAATTGATAAAGGTGCAGAATACCTTGAGCGGCTCGGTTATCGTGTGAAGCTCGGAAAAAATGTGCGCGCCGTTCGCGGCTATCTTGCCGGCACTGATGAACAACGAGCAGATGATATCAACACTATGTTTGCCGATAAAAGTGTGAGGGCAATTATTGCAGTGCGCGGCGGTTACGGCACTCCGCGATTGCTTTCGATGCTCAATTACTCTGTCATCAAACGCAATCCGAAAATTCTTGTCGGTTATAGCGACCTCACTACATTGCAACTCGCGCTGTTTAAAAAAACGGGACTCGTTTCATTCTCCGGTCCAATGGCGGGTGTTGAAATGTGGAAAGGAATTGATCCATTTACCGAAGAACATTTTTGGCAAATATTAACTTCAACTAAAAAACTTGGAAGAATTTCAAATCCCGATAACAAACCGTTTACTTCCTTGCATAAAGGAAAAGCAACCGGCATTTTATTGGGAGGCAATCTTTCACTTATCGCTTCAATTATTGGAACACCATACTTGCCATCATTCAAAAATTCTATTCTTTACTTCGAAGAAATTGAAGAAGATTGTTACCGCTTCGACCGTTTGCTGGCACAGCTTCAACTTGCCGGCATATTCAAAGAAACAAAAGGCATTCTTGTTGGCGAACTGACCGATGTGAAACCAAGCGATACAACGAAACCATTCTTAACTGCAGAAGAAATTTTAGATGACTATTTTCTACCGGCACACAAACCCGTTCTTCGCAATCTTGTGTACGGACATATTCCTCGCAAATTAACAATGCCGATTGGCATTCGCGCAAGGATGGATGCGAATGAAGGTGTGGTAGAGTTTTTGGAAGCCGGTGTGGAATAGAATTACTTCCCCAAAAAAAAATAAGTCCCCGAAAAGTTTTGCGATTCTTCGGGGACTTGTTTTCCACTGATAACTGAAAACTAAATACAGATAGTTATTTTACCATCTGCATCTTCTTCACATCCGTAAATTTACCCGACGTGAGTTTGTAGA
>CAYHZL010000276.1:0-3338 GCA_964361075.1 uncultured Chitinophagaceae bacterium | reverse complement strand
TTCGGTCGCTTCGCTCCCTCGCAATGACGACGATGTTTTTAGAGATGCCCTTAAGAAGGTGTCAGACATCTCCGTCAATTAAGACTTTTTAAGGAACAACTAAGTACTAAAACGAAATTCAACCGCAACAGGCACAATGATCATAAAATCCTCTCTCATTTTTCTTTTTGCAATTCTATTTTCCATTGTGCTATTGCATACTGCAGCATTCGGACAAGGTGGACTTTTACAATTAAGTGTAAAGGAACAAGAAAAAGAAAAACGCAGCGAACAAAAAAATCGCGACAAAATTAAAAAATCAGGTATCTCATCTGTTGCAGTATGGAAACAGAGTTATTCATTTGGCAAACCTGATAAAAAAGGAAGAATCGATTCAAAAATAAAATATGATAACAGAGGAAATAGTGTTGAGGAAATTATCTATAATGCGAATGATGTCAATATTTTTTCGAAGACAAACTATAAGTATGACCGATCCGGCAAAGTAGTAGAGGAACTACTAACTAAAGGTGATAATAAAAATAAAAAAAATGTGTTTCGGTATGATTCCTCCGGAAAGAAGTCGGAAGTAATAACGTATAAACCCGATGGTACTATCGAACGAAAAATGGAATACATTTATACATCGGATGATCAACCTCTTGAAAGCATCAGCCGGCTTGTCAATGGTCAACTCTATTCTCGCGATACATATACGTATGATCGCAATGGAAATATGACTGAGCATCTGAATAGTACCAACAGATTCACGTACTTTTATAATGACTCCGGCAGTATGACCGAAATCGTAAAATATAGTCGAGATTTAAAAAATCCTGATTCGCTAAAATATACTATTGCGGAGAAATATATTTTCCAGCGAGATAGCATCGGTAACGCAACCACTGTGGAAATTTTTGATGCAGAGAATAAATTAAAACGAAAATCTGTTATTGTATATAATGCTAAGGGTAATACTGTGGAAGAAATTGATTATACAAGTAATGGGCGTGTCTCGTATCGTAAAAATTATTTTTATGATAAAAAAGGAAATCTTATTGAAGATGTAGGTTTTGATGGAAACATGAAATTTAGAAATACATATAAATATGATAGGAAGGGAAATAAAACAGAAGCGATTTCTTATGATCAGGTGAATGAACCTAATGTACTGACGAAGTACTTGTATGAAAAATATAATGTTTCAAGCATTGCAAAAGCTTCCCGGCAATCTGTACCGGAAGATTTTAATTCCGTTGATAGTACATTAACCGGACCTGTGCCGGATGAACTTCACCAACTATTAGAATGTAGAATTATCGCTTCTGACGGAACATATTTAGGATTTGTTTGGCCAGACACAGCGCACCCTCAATCAATTATCAATGAATGGGGGCAGTACGGTTTTGAGAATTCGCCGACAAGTATTTTTAATCAAGGATGCCAGTATGGCGGACTCAATGGCGTGTTTAGTCCATTTAACAGAAGCTCTCCGAGCCCGCCTTCGTTATATCGCAATGGAAAATTTGTTATGTATCTTACAGATAATCCGGACTTCAAACCAAGTGTTTCTGTTTCAAAGCTGATTGTATTTTTAATGGAATTGGCTCGCGAAAAAAAGTAACAATGTTATTTTTTCTATATTTTAAGTGATGTTACGCAAAACACTTTAGTACAGAAATTCGCCGCGGCGAACATAATAGCCCCGTGCTTCAGCACGGGGTAAGGAAATTTCTCAAAATATTTTGGGTTTTAACCCAAGAATAAGATGTTGTTGGGCTAAAGCCCGTAAAGGTGTAGTGTATTTCACAACCCCGATTCGCCGCGGCGAATCGGGGCTTCTAATGGCGCCACAAATCTGGTTTTCTAAGTAACATCAGATTTTATTTGTTAATATGAATGCAATAATGTACATGCAAGGTGGATTATAATGGCAGCGCAAGAAGGATATCAATATAGAGTTCAAGGCGTGGAGCAATCCGGCAAGTCGGTGCAAATTTTTATTACTGCCGATTCAATATTTGATGCCAGAAAAAAAGCGAAATTCCACCCAAAGCTTCGTCAAGGAAAGGTTTCTTCTGTTAAGAAAAAGAAAAATTATTTTTACCGCGTTCGTCAAGGCAAAAAAGAGGTTACCGGATATCACACTGCGTATTCTCGTCAAGAAGTTGTTTCCGCGCTTACACGTGTTGGTTTAAAAGTGCACAGTGTGCGCCGGGAATTTGATTTTCGCTTTGCAGCGGCAAGTAATGAGATTGTATCATTTGTTGGAACGAGCGCGCGGTTGCTGGAACAAAAGCTTCCGTACAATGAAGTGCTGCATCTGATGGCAAATAATGTTACCGATAAAAATCTAAAAAATGCGTTACGAGAAATTCTTGTTGATTTGAAAAACGGTGTTGATTCGCGTGAAGTGTTTATTCGTCAGAATAAAGTCTTCGGTATTCACACTGCATTGATGTTAGGAATTGCTTCGAAGAGCGGCGACATGAAATCCATATTTAAAAGTGTTGCGCAATTAGTGGAGCGGCAAGCTGAATTTAAAAAAGGTTTGCTGAGCTCTCTCATTCTACCCGGTGTTACTTCGCTTACGTTGGTTGGTGCAATTGCATTTTATGTAATTTACCTGTTGCCGAAGATGGCAAACATGCTTGGTCCGTTGATGGGTGAGTTACCGCCGTTGACAGCGTCAACATTGAAAGTCAGTGAATTCCTTCAAGCACACATGACCTTTATTCTCGTCGGCAGTGTTCTTCTTATAGGCGGCATATACGCGTATATTTTAAGTCCGAAAGGAAAATATCAATTTCACCGATATGTTATTCGCGTTCCGTATATCGGAAAAATATTGCAGAATACTAGTGCTGAAATTTTTTGTCGCGTGTTAGGAATTTTATACACTTCGGCCGGCGAAAATATTGAATCAATACAACTTGCTGCGGAAGCAAGCGGCAATTCGTATCTTTCGGCACAAATAAAAACTGTTGCTATCCCTATGATGTTAAAATACGGAACAGAATTAAGCAGCGCTCTTGAAGCAACAAATTTTTTCCCTGAAATGTTTCTCTCGCGTTTTAAAACGGCATCTGAAACCGGAGCAGTAAAAGATACGGCTGTGCAGCTTGCAGATTTTTATCAAATGGAAAATCAATATGCGATGAAAAATTTAGTCAGCATTATTGAAGTAACAATTTCGTTAGTCATTATGGCTGCGCTAATGTTTCTCACAATGCTTTCTTCCGAAACGGCATCAATTGATATTCAAGGACATTGAAAATAGTATTATGAAGGTAACTGCTCAGCGTATTTTTTTTCTAATTTCAGTATTTCCAAAAAAAAACGAATCCCCCGTCCCGATT
>CAYHZL010000275.1:0-3362 GCA_964361075.1 uncultured Chitinophagaceae bacterium | reverse complement strand
TGGCTTCGCTCAGCTTTTCCACTTTTGTACACACGACCCCCTCTCTTTCTCTCCCCCTGTTAGGGGGAGAGGACATATTCCCTCCCCTGCAAGGGGAGGGACAAAGGGTGGGGTTATTTTCGCTGAGCAGTTACATTTATTTTTTAGCCGGTGCAACTTTGTACACTTTTTCGCCGGAGCGAACCATGCCGTATTTTTCGCGCGCTACTTTTTCAATCGCTTGCTTGTCACCCTCAAGCGCTTTTGATTGTTGACGTAACCGTGTTTGCTCTTCTTCAACACGGCGAATTTTTTCCAGCATTTCGGTGCGTTGGCGTTCAAGACGCATTCGCTGCACAATACCGTTGCTGTTAAACATCACATACAAAAAAATTAGAAACCCTGCGAAAAGAAAAGCACTCAGCTTTTTGTTATTCCACAGACTTTCTGCAATTTTTTTTACGTTCAATTGCTTTTTTATTTTTCTGAAATATTTACCGTTCATCAATTGAAATGTAACAAGAAATGCCGTAAGTTAAAAGAGTCCATGCAAAGAGAATAGTACTTCAAAAAATTGTAACTGCTCAGTGTGTTAATTTATAGTTACGAATTTTTTCTGAAAAGTTGTATTTCGTTTGTTGAACCACATAGGCACATATCCCAAGGGGATGCCTTCGGCAGAAAACATTCGCCGCGGCGAATGTGATCTTATGTTTCTATGTGGTTTAATCGTCCTTTAGAAAATCTACTGCTGAGTATTTATTACGTCCCTACGGGACTCAAATATATTGGGGGGGTTGTATTTTTTCTACCAATATTTAGTCCCTCTGGGACTGTCCCGTTAGGGACAACATATTGGTAGAAAAGAAGATGGTGAATAAGAGTAAGTCCCGTAGGGACGAAATATGTATTGTGTCGGTCAACAATGAAAAAATTATACTAATGAAAAAAAAACCTGCCGTTCCATCAACCAAATCCGTCAAATCCAATCTCGTTGTGGAAAACGTATTCAAACAAACTTTTCATGCTGCAGTGCAGAACGCAACGCAGCGCGCACTGCCCGCCGGTGAATGCCAGACCGCAGAGCGAACGTGGTGCACACTGTGTTACGCTTCTAAAATAGAATATGCCCAAGAATATAAATTCAAAAATGCCGCTCTGCAAAAATTTTGGCATTCGCTCGGAGCAGCTATCGCATTGCAGCCGCTCGTCGCTTCTCCGCACACCAGATATTATCGCACGGTGAGTAAGCGTAAAGCTTTTTTGAACGGAAATATTTTTTCATTAGGATTAATCGGTGTTGATCTTTCCAGCGCGAGAAATTTTCCGATTGCTGTGCAGACGTGCGCTATTGAACCGGAACTTCATTCCACAGTGTATGCTGCCGTTCATTCCTTTCTTGATGAGCGCGAGCACCGCGAATTAGCGCACGATTTTAATTATGTTATTGTGAGAGGTGATTCGCCGCGGCGAACAGAGTGCACTGTAATTTTTAACATCAAAGAATTAACTTCGGAAAATCGGCGTGAAGTAAATATGCTATCAAAGCATCTTACAAAGAAAGTTCCGGTGGTGAGCGGTGTATTTGTTGCGGTCGATAGTCATCGTTCACATTATTATTTGCAAAGTGCCTCACGAAAAAAAGAGCAAGGCAATAAAATAGTTTTTCAGAAAATTTTTGGCGAGCAAACGATGTTTCATTCTGTCGGAAATAAAAAATTCGGCTACTCCCCTCTTTCGTTTTCGCAAACCAACCATTCCATTCTGGAAAAGTTTATCAGCACATTATCAGAGCTGCTGGCATTGCAGCCGGATGATACTGTGTGTGATCTGTATTGCGGCTATGGTTTGTTTGCTCTGTCGTTTGCAAGTCATGTTCGCCAAGTGTTGGGCATTGAACTTTCGCAGGATTCGATCCGCGATGCAATTGAAAATACACGGCGGCTTCAACAACGTAATTGTAAATTTATCGCCAACACTATTACCGATGAAACGCTGTTAGCGATGTTCCATACATTCAAGCCGACAAAACTCCTACTCGATCCGCCGCGCACAGGTACGCAGCCGGGTGTAATCGAATTTCTTGCTGCCACGCAGCCGAAGCGCATCGTGCATATTTTTTGCAACATTGATATTTTACACAAAGAACTCGATCGTTGGAAAAAAAACGGCTACGAATTAACAGATGCCGTTCCGTTCGATATGTTTCCGGGAACTGATGAAGTGGAAATTATGGTAGGGTTAGAAAGGAAATGATGTTGTAGTTGTAATAAAAAAAAATCTGTAACCACGGATGGCACGGGAACAAGCACAGATGTTCACGGATTACATTATTTAACTTCTCTGTGAAAATCCGTGTTTTTTCTGTGCTTCGCCGCGGCGAATGTGGCTTACATTTGGGGTAAGTAGTTACGCGCAGTAAGGGTTTATTTCTTTGCCGGACGTTTTTTCTTCTTGGGAAGTCCCTTCATATTTTTTTCAACCAACGCACGGTATTGCAGTAAATTTTCCTGCATCGTATGTAGTTCTTCTGCACGCAACTGATCAAACTTCACATGAAGATCCTGCAGCATCAATTCTGATTTTAAATTCACTTGATAATCCAAATCGGCACGGAGGCGATCTTTTTTCTGTGCGCGGTTCTGGCTCATCATAATAATCGGCGCCTGTATTGCAGCAACGAGCGAGAGCATTAAATTCAGAAAAATAAATGGAAACCTATCGAGCGGCTGAAAAAATAATTGTATAGTGTTCAAGATCATCCAGCCAAAGAGAAGAGTCAGAAACGCAATAATAAATTTCCAACTGCCGCCAAACTCTGCAATCTTATCGGCAAGGCGGTCGCCGACGCTCATCTGTTCTTCAATTTCTTCGTTTAAATTTTTTGACGCGAGAGAAGCAACAAGTTCATTTGTTGATTGCAGCCGCTTCCCGATTTCATTCAGCATAGCAATGGCAACTGCCGGACGTTCCATCAAGAACGCAAGAAAATCATCGCGCGTCATTTCTACAAGAGAGCACTCTTCCAACGCCGTTGCCGTTGCACTGCGCGGCAATCCGGCAAGCAACGAAAGCTCACCGACAAATTCACCTTCATGCAAAATTGAAATGGACATTTCTCTGGTGGTCTGCTCAAGCGGAACTGAAATTTCGATAGTCCCTTTTTCAATCACATACATTGATAAACCGGTTTCACCTTTACGGAATAATACGTCGCCTTGTTGTAAGCTGCGCGGCTTCCATAAACTAACGAGTGAGAGGTGGTCTTCGGAAGGAAGTGTTGCAAAAATCGGAATATGTTCGAGAAATTCTTTTGGTATCATAGCGAATTTTTTATTGTATAATAAGTTTTTTCCTTCACTTGTTCAATACATTCTTTTAAA
>CAYHZL010000274.1:0-3459 GCA_964361075.1 uncultured Chitinophagaceae bacterium | reverse complement strand
CTGATGGAAAGGTGGTTTTACAAAATGCTCTCTCTATTATAGATGAGCAGAGTGAGAAACAGATCTATTTCGATATTTTGAATTCTGAAACACCGTATCCGGTGCCTGATTCGTTTTTTGTTGATAATAATTTTCTCTATTATATCAAAGAAAAGAAAACTTTGATTGCTGTAATAATTTAAATGAGACTACAGAAGAAGAACGGCATCATGTCATTGCGAGACGTTTTTTGTCGAAGCAATCTTGTTTTTAATTTATTTTGAGGAGATTGCTTCGTCGCTTCGCTCCTCGCAATGACTTTATTAGAAGTCTCTTAATTTAAAAAATGTTGATGTACTGTATCCAATCGGCGCATCGAACATACTTCCCACAAGGAATTTCTCATGACAGCTCAACTTCTCTTTACACTTGTTCTTCTCGCATCGGTTACGATGTTTGGTTTTAGCATTCGCCGGCTCATTTCTACTTTGCAGATCGGCAAACCAACAAACAGATTCGATGATCTTCCTGAACGCATTCGTCACGTGTTCACAATCGGATTATTGCAGAAAAAATTATTGCGCGATCCGCTTGCCGGAATTTTACACGCTGCAATTTTTTGGGGATTCCTCGCATTAAGTTTGGCTGTCATCGAATCCATTGCTGAAGGCATCAGCGGGCATTTTTCTTTTGCATTTCTCGGCATTGGTTATCGCATCATCACTTTTTCACAAGAAATTTTTTGTGTGCTTGTCATTCTTTCTGTTCTTGTTGCGCTGTGGCGAAGATTCGTTACCAAAGTAAAACGACTTCAAGTTGATGCACACGGCAGCCGCGACGCGGCAATGATTCTGCTGTGGATTGCCTGTATTGTGAGCGCAACACTTTTTCAAAATGCAACACGCATTGCGCTCGGCACGTACGAAGCAGGAATGCACTATCCTGTTTCATCGTTCCTTTCAACATTGTTCGGAGATGAGCGCGTAACATTTTTTGCTGAAATACTATTTTGGTGGACACACATCCTTCTCGTGCTGGCATTTTTGAATTACCTGCCGCATTCAAAACATTTGCATGTGCTCACATCGTTGCCGAATGTTTTCTTTTCTAACACAAAAGCAAAAGGAGCGCTTACGCCAATCAATTTGCAAGATGAAACGCTGACGAAATTTGGTGTGAGCGATATTGAAGATTTAACATGGAAGCAATTGCTCGATGGGTACACCTGCACAGAATGCGGACGATGCGATTCTGTGTGCCCGGCAAATCTCACCGGCAAGCCGCTTTCACCGCGAAAAATAATTGTTGATACGCGCCGCCGCACAACAGAAAAATCTCCGCTGTATGCTGATGGAAAAATGTCGACGGATGCAGACGCCAAAATTTCTTCGCACACATTGCTTGATAATTTTATTTCCGAAGAAGAACTGTGGTCGTGCACAACGTGTATGGCGTGTGTGAATGAATGTCCCGTGATGATTGAACACGTTGATGAAATTGTTGATATGCGGCGCGGACTCGTGTTGAATGAATCGCGCTTTCCTCCTGAATTGAAAACAGTGTTCGATAATCTCGAACGCAATTTCACGCCGTGGGGATTTTCACATTCTACTCGTGCTGATTGGTCGGAGGGTTTGAATATTCCAAAGATGGCGGAACTTGGAAATGCAAAGGAAGTGGATGTATTATTCTGGGTTGGCTGCGCCGGTGCGTACGATGCGCGTTACAAAAAAGTTTCTGTCGCATTTTCAAAACTGATGCAGCACGCAGGAATTTCTTTTGCCATTCTCGGCACAGAAGAAAAATGTAACGGCGATGCCGCGCGCAGAATGGGAAACGAATATCTCGCACAAACATTGATGACCGAAAACATTGGAACTCTCAATCGCTACAATGTGAAAAAAATTGTAACAACATGTCCGCATTGCTTTCATTCCATAAAAAAAGAGTATCCGCAATTCGGCGGCAACTTTGAAGTTGTGCATCACACAGAATTTCTTAATTCGCTTGTGAACGAAGGCAAAATAAAAATTTCCAACACAAAAAATTCTACGCTGACGTATCATGATTCGTGTTACCTCGCGCGGTACAACGATGTTACCAGCGAGCCGCGTGCTGCATTGGAAAAAATTCCAGGGATGAATGTAGTTGAAATGCCGCGCTCGCACGATAGAGGATTGTGCTGCGGCGCAGGCGGCGGCAGAATGTGGATGGAAGAAAAGATCGGCAAGCGCATTAATATAGAGCGAACAGAAGAGGCGCTTTCTACCAACGCCGATATCATCGGTACGGCATGTCCGTTTTGCATGACGATGATGAGCGACGGCGTAAAAGCAAAAGAAGCGAGTGAAAAAGTTGAAGTGAAAGATGTTGCGGAAATTTTGTGGGATGCTGTTGAAAAAACAATCACGAAGTGATGGCTTAGCCACATGAAAAAGCAAAAACTTATTATTAAGAAACGTCTCGCATGGTTTGAAGCGTACGAAACAGAGCGCAGCGTTCCTGCTGTGTGCAAGAAATTTTCCATCAGCAAAAAAACATTTTACAAATGGTGGAAACGTTACAAAAGTTCGGGTTACAATCCGCAGTCACTCGCAGACGAATCGCGCCGGCCGCATCATACACCCACTGCAACACCGCCGCACATTATCGAGCGCATTAAAGAATTGCGGATGAAAACCGGATTCGGACAGAAACGGATTCAACTGTATTTGGCGTTCTGGCACAATTACGACATTGCTGAATATACCATCTGGAATTTGCTGAAAAAATCCGGCATTGATATGTCTGCAAAAAAATCTCTCCGCAGAAATGTAAAACCAGATGAGCCGTTGCTTCCCGGAGATCGTGTAGTATTATTTTCCAAAAAAATTACACATCCGATTGACGGCAAACACTACATCCACTACTCTGCTGTTGACGAATGCACGCATCTGCTGATTTCAAAAATATATGACCGGCATTCCACACTTTCTGTTTTAGATTTTATTCAATTTATTTTAATGAAGTTTCCGTTCCATATACAATACATGCGTACACCGATTGACGCAGTGTTCACCAGCGTTACAAAACCCGGTTTGAAAACACATGCGTTTACAAAAAATTTGCAGCGATTAGGAATTCGACATCAGCTTCCGACACGGCAACAGGAACAGACAAAAACATATCGTGGACGTTTACGAAGATACGACCCGGCTGAGCCGTATCTTTCGAAACAATTTGCTACATTGGTTGAGCTTGAGAATGAAATGCAAACATTCGTGAGTCGTTACAACAACGAAATGCCGAAATTATTGATTGAAAAAATGACTCCTGCACAAAAACTCAGCACGTTTACACCACATACATAGTCGAACCTTAAAAAATGCGAGTGATGCCATGAGTGTAATACAATGATTCAGAAATAATTCAAATTTTCACGTTCTTGATAAACAAACTCATGGCATCACTTTGTAAATAAGACTTTTTAAGGGACGACTA
>CAYHZL010000273.1:0-3512 GCA_964361075.1 uncultured Chitinophagaceae bacterium | reverse complement strand
ACAACAAAACGAGAACCATTTGCTATAAACGTTACATCCCTTCGGGATGAATAAATATCCTCGCCGCAAGCAGCGAGGTATTTGTCATGCCCGCGAAGGCTGGCATCCATTTTTTTAGATTCCCGCCAAAAGCATGCGGGAATGACGACGCAAGCGTCGGGGTATTAGACCCGATAGAGAATAAAGGGTAGTTCCAATCCGCCGCGGCGGACAAAAAGAGTAACTCATTCGCCGCGGCGAATGAGTTACTTAGGAGTTACGTACTCTCAAAAAATCATTTCGCTAATAACTCTGCAAATGCTTGCTTTGTTTGTTGAAACTCGCGCTGTAACCGAAGAACAATATCCGCAACAGTATTGGGATTATTGGAATTGTTGCGCACTGCTTCTTCTAATTCTACGCATGTAGCAGCCATAGCGTGTGCACCAATATTACTACAACTGCCTCTGATTGTATGTGTAACAACATGAATTTGCTTTAGGTCTTGTGTTGCAATACTTTCTTGTAATGCTGCAATACGAAGCGGCACATCATGGGTAAACATTTCCACTAACGATGAAATAATGCTCTCTTCACCTTCACCGGTTAAGGAGCGCAAGACATCAATACGAGGATAATCTAACATTGTAACAGATTGCTTATCGGAAAAAGATTTTTTTTTGTTGTTCTTAATTTGTTGATTATTTGACTTCACTGTCCATTTTTCTATCATTGCTTGAAGACTATTGGGCTTTACCGGCTTGGATAAATAATCATCCATACCCGCTTGAAGACAATATTCTTTATCTCCATCCAATGCGTTTGCCGTCATCGCAACAATAATTGTATGACGTGTTGTTCCCTCCGATTGACGAATAATCTTTGTCGCTTCAAACCCATCCATCTCCGGCATTTGGCAATCCATGAGAACAATATCGTACGGTGCATTTGAAAGTGCCGTTACTGTTTCGCGTCCGTTCGCAACAACATCAACACGGCAGTCTATTTTCTCCAACATTCGTTTTGCAACAATCTGATTGACAGGATTATCTTCAGCAACAAGAACGCGAACATGTGTTAATGTGCCGGATGAAATTTTTTCAGCCGGAGACTGATGCGCCACTGGCGCAGTTGATTCATGTTCATTACGGAAGTGTGCAACTGTTTTTTCATCGTGTGAACCAACTACTGCTGCAATAGCGTTGTATAATTCCGATTGACGCACAGGTTTAGAAAGAGTCGCTTCGATACCAATACTTTCCAATTCTGCTGATTGATGCTGCCCCATAGATGTCAGCAGAATAAGATGCGTTGCTGCTAACCGTGCATCCACTTTTATCGCGGCGGCAAGTTGCCTGCCGTCAAGACCGGGCATTTGCATATCAAGAATTGCAACATCGAACGGCTTCTGTTGTTCCGCTGCTGCGAGAAGTTTTTGCAGCGCACGAAGTCCGTCTTCTGCCGTGTCGTTCACCATTTCCCATGAACTTGTTTGGTAACTTAAAATTTTTCTGTTCGTTGCATTATCATCAACAAGCAATATACGCACTCCTGTAAGATTTGCACGCGGCATTTTTTCAGTCATCGGTATTTTTTGTTTCTCAAAGACCGAAGTAAACCAAAACGTACTTCCTTTTCCCGTTTCGCTTTCAATGCCGATGTGTCCGCCCATAAGTTCAACAAGCTGCCGCGAAATTGCTAATCCTAATCCTGTGCCTCCATATTTTCTTGTTGTTGAACCATCGGCTTGCACAAACGCTTGAAATAAATTTTTTTGTATGTCGGGTGCAATGCCAATACCTGTATCCACCACGCAAAATTTTAATATTGAATGTTTGTCCGTTTCTTGAACTTGTTCAACACGAACAAGCACTTCACCGTCCGTTGTAAATTTAAGAGCATTGCTGAGCAGGTTTGTTAAAATTTGCCGCACACGTCCCGGGTCGCCGCGCAGCGAAGTCCATACAGCATCGTCAATCCAATGTAAAATCTCAATTTTCTTTTGCTGCGCTTTTTGTGCCAAGAGATCTACTGTTTCCTCAACCACAGTGCGTACATCAAAATCAATTATTTCGATGGTCAGTTTGCCGGCTTCTATTTTTGAAAAATCTAGAATATCATTAATGATGGTAAGCAGCGATTCGCCTGAGGTGCGGATAATTTCTGCAAACTCTCGCTGCTCTTCTGTGAGCGGCGTATCCAAGAGAAGTCCCGCCATGCTGATGACACCGTTCATTGGCGTACGAATTTCATGACTCATGTTTGCAACAAATTCCGATTTTAACCGCGATGCTTGCAACGCTGCTTCACGTGCTTCAATGAGTTCTTCCGCTTGCAATAGCAATAAGCCTGCTTGCTGCTCGGCTTGCTGTTTGGCTTCAAACAATTCTTCATTGTTCCGGTCAAACTCTTGTGCGGAGCGATTTTTTTCAGTGATATCGCGGTACTGCCAGAGATGTCCACGATATTGATTGTTCACAAAAATTGGAATATAGTCGCGCTCGAACACACGCCCATCAGCCAGCAGGAGTTCTTCATTGTTCACCACAGTGCGTGCTTGCACTATGTCGTTGCTGCGTGTAACAAAATCTTCTTCTTCGAAAAAAAGCTGCTTCGATTGCTGCGCCGATAAAGATTCCATGCCAACTAATTGCTCCGGCGCCGCCGATATATTAAACATGGTACAAAATTCTTGATTCGTGAGGATGATGCGTCCATCTTCACTTTCTACCATAACACCCGCCTGTAAATTTTCTACCAATGTTGACAGGCGCGAAGTAATGGTAAGCAATTGTTCTTCGGATTGTTTGCGTTCGGTAATATCATACCGAATTACCAAATATTGAATCGGCTTTCCTTCACCATCCATGCGCGGGAAAATAGTCGTATCAACCCAAAACAGTGTTCCATCTTTTGCCTTATTCCTGATCTCTCCTTTCCAAATTTTTCCATGCAGAATTGTGTTCCACAAATCCTGAAAAAATTCTTTTGAATGATAACCGGAATTAACAAGACGGTGATCTCTTCCTATTATTTCTTTTTGAGAGTATTTTGAAACTTCACAAAATTTTTGGTTTGCATAGGTAATAACACCGTGGTTGTCGGTAATAACAACAACAGCAACTTTATCCAGCGCATTTTTAATTTCGGTGAGTTCTTGTAAAGTTTCCTGCACACTATGCTCAGAATTTGAATCGAAAAAACCTTTGGCAGCATCCGATTCAAGAAGATGTTTCTTTTTAGATACGTCGGCTGTGGTAGGAGCTATTTTATTTTGCCGTTTCATTATATGTACTTTTTGTTTCATACAAATTTTTGTAATAAAAAAACAAAATAGACCATTCGCCGCGGCGAAACACAGAAAAAACACTGATGTACACAGTTTAAATTATGGGCATCTCTAAAAACCTAAAAATAATTGTCATTGCGAGCCGTTCTTTGGCGAAGTTCCGCTGTACGGAATCCCGTACAGCGCATAGGCGTCAACTTAATTTCTCTTTATGATTTTATTTATTCTCTGTAATCATTTATTC
>CAYHZL010000272.1:0-3517 GCA_964361075.1 uncultured Chitinophagaceae bacterium | reverse complement strand
GGCCATTTATACCTAAAACCAGCGAAAAAATCCAAAAAATCTTTACTGCAAAAACAGGTGAATGGATTCGCGGAAGAGGATGGGATCAGAATGATTGGAAAACTGCAGGAAAAGAAAAACCATTTCCTCTTGCAGCATTGTTGGATAAAGTTTCGCCGAATAATCCTGTTGTGCTTTCACGTGTTGACGGACATGCAATTTGGGTGAACACAAAAGCTATGGAACGAGCAGGTCTTCTTTCCGAAGTGAATACAAAAGAAATTGCCGGAGGAAAAATTTTTCGTGATGCAAAAGGAAAGCCGACAGGAATTTTTATTGATAATGCAATGAGATTGTTCGATGCCGTTATTCCACCGTATTCAAAAAAAGAACAACATACGGCTTTAGAACTTGCTTTTCTTGAATGCGTGAATGTTGGCTTAACAAGCGTGCATGATATGGGAATTACTTCCGAAGAATTTGATATCTATAAAGAATTGCTGGCAACCGAAAAACTTTCCATTCGTGTGAATGCTGCAATTGGCGGCGAAGGAGATTTGTGGAATACATTTTTGAGAACAGGACCGTATTCAGATCTGAGACAACACAAGTTCACTGTTCGAACAATAAAAATGTATATGGACGGCGCACTCGGTTCTCGTGGTGCGGCGCTTATCGAACCATACAGCGATGAACCGGATAATCGCGGACTGACTCTTTCTTCTCAAAAAAATATTGTTGATGTTTCCGTTGAAGCATTGAAGCACGGTTTTCAAGTTGCGACACATGCGATAGGTGACCGCGCAAACAATATTGTTTTAAATTCCTACGAACAAGCGATGAAACAATTTCCCGCTGTTGCATCAGGTGCACGTTTCAGAATTGAACATGCACAGGTAGTAAGCACGGGCGATGTTCCTCGTTTCAAAAAACTTGGAATTCTACCGAGCATGCAGCCAACACATTGCACATCGGATATGTCTTGGGTGCAGGCACGGTTAGGTCCGCAGCGAGTGCAAGGTGCGTATGCATGGCGCTCACTGTTAGATGATGGGAATTATATTCCTTCCGGTTCAGATTTTCCTGTTGAAGCGCCAAATCCGTTGTGGGGAATATATGCCGCAATCACTCGCCAAGATAAATCCGGCATGCCGGCAATCGCTGATGATGCCGTAAAGAATTTTCAACTCTCTGCCGATGGTATAAAAGATTCTTCGAATTTTACTGATGGATGGTACCCGAAACAACGTATGACACGCAATGAAGCGTTGCGCTCGTTCACAATCTGGGGTGCGTACGCTGAATTTGCAGAACTCGAAAAAGGTTCTTTGGAACGAGGGAAACTTGCAGACGTGGTCATTCTTTCAAAAGATATTATGACTGTTCCACCGCGCGAAATTCTTTCGACAGATGTTGAATACACAATCGTTGGTGGTAAATTGGAATATCGCAGGAAATAACGGAAAGGAATTTTACTATGTACGAAAAACTATTAAGCGAAGTTGAACTATATCTTCGCAAACAAAATAATACAACTCTTTCCATCAAAAAAGTGTGGGACCATGTGAGCGCGATTGCTAAAAAAGAAAAATTCGATAGCGCAGATTCGGCGGTTGATTTTGAATGTCTGCTCGAAGCCGATCATCGGTTTGAAGTTGTGTCTGCAAATATTACCGATGATGTTGTTGAAGAGACAAACGAAGATGAAATTTTTGGACATGACGAAATGGAACAACTCGGCTTTGGCGGCGAACAACTTGTTCGTCTTCGCAAGGCAGGAAAAAATATTGATGATGATGATTTTGATGAGGTCGGTTTTGCGCCGCATGCCGTTTCAGTTCACGAACATGCTGCTGCACATGTACATACAAAGAAAATTACCGGTACTTCCAAAAGCGCACGCAGCACTGTAAAGAATGGTGTAAAGAAAAAAAAAACAACACGGTCGCTTACTTCAAAAAAAGGAAAGAGAAAGTAGTTCTTGGCTAATACGGTTTCAGAAAAAAAACAGTGGACAATTCTCGAGTTAATCAGTTGGGGACATACCTATCTCGCACAAAAGGGTTTTGATGAGACGCGCTTAACAATTGAATTATTGTTGGCACACACGCTACACATGCAACGCATTCAACTCTATACAAATTTTGACAAGCCATTACAAGATGATGAGCTCGCACAATTTAAAAGTGGATTACAAAGACGACTGCACCATGAACCGTTGCAATATATTCTTGGCGAAACAACTTTTATGGGATTACGCTTCGTTGTTGATCCGCGTGTATTAATTCCGCGCCCCGAAACGGAAGTGCTTGTTGAACAAACTATTGAACAATGTAAAACACAATTTGCCGAAGGTGAAAAAATCTTTATCGTTGAAATTGGAACAGGCAGCGGTTGTATTGCCATCAGTCTTGCAAAATTATTGCAGCATGCGCATTTTCTTGCAACAGATATCAGTGCCGAGGCATTAGAACTTGCGCAGAGTAATGCAGAAGCTCTTTGCGTTGCAGAAAAAATTCAATTTATTCAACACGATATTTTTTTGGAGAGTGGTGCGTTGAATATTGAGCGTTGCGATGTGCTTGTTTCCAATCCACCATATATTTCGGCGAATGAATATGAACACTTGCAGCAGGAGATTGTAAAATTCGAACCAGCATCTGCTGTTACAGATTACGAGGATGGATTTCGTTTTTACAAACAAGTAGCCGACGTAGCAAAAAAAATAGTAAAGCCAGAGGGATTTGTTCTTGTTGAACATGCATACAATCAAGCCGATGCAATTCAAAAAATATTTCTCGATGCCGGATGGAAGAAACTTCAAACTATTCGAGATTACAGTAACAATGCGCGTTGCTTGTTAGCACGGGAGTGTACAGTATGAAAGCGTTACTTCAAAGGGTTACAAAAGCAAGCGTTACTATTGATGGAAAACTTTACGGCGAAATTAGCAACGGACTTTTAATTTTACTTGCTGTGCGTGCCGGCGATACAATTGACGATGCAAAATATCTGGCTGAAAAATGTTCATCGCTCAGAATTTTTGAAGATGCAGAAGGAAAGATGAATCTTTCTGTGAAAGATATTGGCGGATCAGTGTTGGTCGTTTCACAATTCACATTATATGCCGATACGCGTAAAGGTAATCGTCCGAGTTTTATGGAAGCCGCGCCACCGGATATTGCTGAAGCGTTGTACGATGTGTTTGTTGAACACCTGCGTTCGATACTTGGAAAAGAAAAAATTGCGACAGGTGTGTTCAGAGCAATGATGGATGTTGCTTTGGTGAATAATGGTCCGGTTACAGTGATGGTAGAAAGCTGATTAAAAAATTATTGAATCAGCGAAGATGTCTGACACCTTCTTAAGGGCAGTTCTAAAAATTCAAAAAAAGTTCGCCGCGGCGAATACTGCAAAGTCGCTAAGACGCAAAGTGTTTATTACCATTTGTTGTAACTACTCATCGTGTTTTTTGTCCCGAAGGTCCGAAGTCCCGAAGGGATGCCTTTGGCAGACTCCTTCGGCATAATTTCAGTAT
>CAYHZL010000271.1:0-3541 GCA_964361075.1 uncultured Chitinophagaceae bacterium | reverse complement strand
TTATCAATTACCAGTGAACAGTGAACTGTCTCTGAAAGTATATGATCTTCTCGGAAAAGAAGTTGCAACACTTGAAGAAGGAGTAAAAGAGGCGGGATATCATCAGCACGAATGGAATGCATCTGGTATTGCCAGCGGGGTATACATTTATCAATTAACAATAAGCAACGAACAGGGAAAGAAAGAATATTTCAGAAAGAAGATGATAGTTGTGAAATGATGATTACTGTTTGATATAAATAAACTTATTGAGTATTATTATCCCGTTACCAAACGGGATTTTTTTTAGCATAATGAAAGGTTGCCGATGCATATTGCCGATGTTTTATCAGAACATCAACCAAGTTTTAGTTTCGAATTTTTTCCGCCAAAGAGCGAAGAAGGTTCGATTGCGTTATTTAATTCCATTAAAGAACTAACACCGCTAAAACCGATGTATGTGAGTGTTACGTACGGCGCGGGTGGTTCAACACGTCAATTAACGCACGACTTGGTGGTGAAGCTGCAGCGTGAAACGAACTTAACAATTGTCTCGCATCTCACGTGCGTCGGTTCAACACAAGATGAAATAAAAAATATTCTCGAAAAATATTCTGCGAACGGTATTCAAAACATTCTTGCATTGCGCGGCGATCCGCCCAAAGGACAAACCGTATTTGTTCAGCCGGAACATGGTTTCAGATATGCAGTTGATCTTGTAGCGTTTGTTAAAAAACATTTTCCGAAGATGGGCATTGGCGTTGCGGGCTTTCCCGAAGGTCATCCCGATATGCCGAATCGTCTAAAAGAAATTGATAATCTGAAAGCAAAGGTTGATGCGGGCGCAGATTATATTTGCACGCAGCTCTTTTTTGACAACAACGACTTTTATGATTTTTGTGAACGCTGCGAACTTGCAGGAATTACCGTGCCAATCATTGCAGGCATCATGCCCGTTTCTTCCCGAAAAGGATTAGTGCGCATGGCAGAGCTTGCGCTTGGCGCGCACTTTCCTGCAAAATTATTGCGCGCGCTTTCCCGTGCAGAAGATGATGAGTACGTCGAAAAAATTGGTATTCATTGGGCAACGGAACAAGTGCGAGACTTGCTTGATAAAAAAGTACGCGGCGTACATTTTTATACTTTGAATAAATCGAAAGCAACAATTCAGATTTATGAAAATCTCGGTGTAAAAAATTCGGATGGATTTCGTACTCCGCTTGGCAATCAGTTCGCATTTCGATAAGAATGAAAACGCGCGAACATATCGCTCAGGAAATTGTTGAAGTATGCCATCGAGTTGCGGCACAAAGATTTGTTACCGCGATGGATGGTAACATCAGCGCGCGTTTGCCGAATGGAAATATTCTCTGCACACCAACATCATTGAACAAAGGTTTTGTTACTGCTGAAGATTTAGTTGAAGTTACTCTCGAAGGGAAACAAATTTCCGGCACACGCAAGCCTTCTTCCGAAATGGATATGCACTTGTTTATTTACAACAACCGCACCGATGTGAATGCCGTTGTGCATTGCCATCCGCCGTATGCAACCGGTTTTGCAGTTGCGCGCATACCGATGACAGAGTGTGTGTTACCGGAAGTCATAGTTGGTCTTGGCGCAATCCCGCTTGCAGAATATGCAACGCCTTCAACAAAAGAAGTTGGTGAATCGCTTGCGCCATATATGAAGAATGCCGATGCAATTTTACTTGCTAATCACGGTGCAGTAACGTACGGAAATGATGTGTGGTGTGCATACTTCAGAATGGAAAAACTTGAACACACGGCACATATTCTTTTTGTGGCGCACACATTAGGTGGAGTAAAAACATTAAGTGCCGGTGAGATCGAGAAACTTCGCACTGTTTCAATTCAAAATTATGGAAAAGATTTTTCGAATAAAATTGCATGTGAAGTGTTGCCTCGAAAAGAATCTGACGAGGAAATAGAATTAACGCAAAGCGAGTATCAACACATTATCGAAGAAGTACAACGACAATTGAACCAACATCATCACAAATGAAAAAATTAAATATCGCAGTTTTTCTTGGCGGCACATCAACAGAACGTGAAGTATCTTTAGCATCAGGCAAAGCCGTTGTGAGTGCATTGCGCGAAGCAGGGCATAACGCAATTCCAATCGATCCCGCGCTCGGCATTCATCAACCAACATCTGCGGACGAACTTTTACCGGAAGGGGTGCATACCACACCGCCGACACAAGAAGAATTGGCAAAGCTATCGCCGCGCAATATTATTGAATGTATTAATTCATCGCTGCTTGATGATATTGATGTTGTGTTTCTTGCGCTGCATGGAGAGTGGGGCGAAGATGGAAAAATTCAATCGCTGTTGGAAATGCGCGGCATAAAATACACCGGCTCCGATGTGATGTCTAGTGCGCTGACGATGGATAAAAGTATGACAAAAGTTTTGATGAAGCATGTCGGTGTGCAAACCGGAACATGGTTTATGGTGAATGCTTCTTCGTACGATGTTCGTGAAGTTGAACGACGGACGAAAAAGGAAATTGGATTTCCCGCAGTTGTGAAACCGAATGATCAGGGATCAACTGTTGGATTAACAATTCTGCACAATGAAAATGAAAGTATGAACGACGCGCTGCAGAAGGCAGCACAGTTTACACATTCTGTAATGGTGGAAGAATATATTTCCGGAAGAGAGCTGACGGTTTCAATTGTTGGCGATCAGGTATTGCCGATAATTGAGATTTGTCCGAAAGGCGGCTTCTACGATTATCATCATAAATATACAAAAGGGATGACGGAATATATTTGTCCGGCGGAGTTGGATGCTGCACTGACAAAAAAAATTCAGCAACAAGCAATGACAGTGTTTACATCAACACAATGCAAAGGGTATGCACGTGTGGATTTTCGTTTGCGCGAAGACGGAGAATTTTTTTGTCTTGAAATAAATACACTTCCCGGAATGACCGCGACAAGTTTAGTTCCAAAATCGGCGGCGGCTGCAGGAATTTCTTTTCCGGCATTATGCGAGCGCATTGTTGCATTGGCATTGTAGTTTTTCGTTGAAAGCCTTCCCATCTTTTTGTATATTGAACATGTAGAAAATGTAAAAAAGGGCCCTTAGCTCAGTTGGTTAGAGCAGCTGACTCTTAATCAGCGGGTCGCTGGTTCAAGTCCGGCAGGGCCCACACCTTTTAAGAACAATGTAGAATTTTGGTAACTATACAGCGAAAACAACCCCACCCTTTATCCCTCCCCTTTTAGGGGAGGGAATTTTCTCCCCCCAAAAAGGGGGAGAAGCAAAGAGGGGGTGATTCGCCGCGGCGAACAAATTTTTAATTTGCCACGCTGAGTAGTTACGAATTTTGAATGATACATGTTGAAATAAAAATGTAACGATATGTCTTCAGTATCACTCAACATTCTTAGAAGTTATCTCAAAAATAACTGGGAACGTCATCGCGAGGATCCGCCGCAGGCGGAGACGTGGCGATCTTGCTCTTTATATAAAAAGTTGTAACTACACAGCGTAAATGTTGATTCAAAAAATCCCCCTTTTTCCCCCTTTTC
>CAYHZL010000270.1:0-3654 GCA_964361075.1 uncultured Chitinophagaceae bacterium | reverse complement strand
AAGAAATCCCCCTAACCCCCTTTGTAAAGGGGGAATAAAGAGTGTGGAAATCCCCTTTGAAAAGGGGGAAACAGGGGGATTTTTTGAATCAACAAATACGAGTAGTTACATTCCAACATTCTATAACCAAATTGTTACTTATGAAAACAACCAAACAACAACGTGAAGAACTTGTTGCACGAGCCGTGGAAGCGAAAAAGCAAGCGTACGCGCCGTACTCAAATTTTCGTGTCGGTGCCGCAGTGCTGATGGACGATGGAAGTATTTTTGAAGGATGCAATGTCGAGAACGCATCGTATGGATTAACAATCTGCGCAGAGCGCAACGCAATTTTTCATGCGGTTTTTAGCGGGAAAAAAAAAATTACTGCTGTTGCTGTAACTTCAGATGATGAACAATTTCTTACGCCTTGTGGTGCATGTCGCCAAGTAATTTCCGAGTTTGCCGACGAGAATACCAATATCATTCTGACGACTGTGCGCGGTGATGTGCGTATTGTAAAATTTGAAAAATTATTTCCAACGCCGCCAGATCTGAAAAAACTTACGAAGCGAAAAAAATAATATGCTCATTCGAATTGCCAGCACACGCGCTCCGAAAGTGAACGGAGTGAAACGTGCATTTGAAAAAATAGCGCCGCATTTTTCTTTCGGCGATGTTCGGTTTGAATCTGTCGCCGCCGAAAGCAACGTGGCGGCAACACCGCGTTCCATCGAAGAGTTGATGACCGGCGCACAATTTCGCGCTCACACTGTTTTTGTTGATGGAGCTATCAGCATTGGCGTTGAAGGCGGGCTTTTCAAAAAGCACAGTGCTATTTTTTTGCAAAGCTGGTCGTGCGCGTACAACGGCAGCAATTTTTTCTTCGGCAGTTCCGGCAGCATCGAAATTCCAAGCGCATTAGCAAATTCTGTTTTTGAAAATGGAGAAGATTTGGGTTCGGTGATTGATTTGTTCGCTGAACAACATGACGTGCGGAGCAACCAAGGCACATGGGGAATTTTAACGAATGATATTATTTCGCGCGAGGATTCATTCGAACTTGCAACATTGAACGCATTGATGCCGTTGTTCAATACTTCAATCTACAAGCGTGCACTGTAACACTCCGTTCATAATTTCTTAACACAAAGGTAATGTCGACATGATATATTGTTGGTGCAGTTACAGGTATTGCATTTCTGACTAACACATAGGACAATGAAACAAAAAATATTAATTGCGGATGACGAACGAGACATTATTGATTTTCTCAAATATAATTTAGAGAAAGAAGGATTTGATGTTCTAACTGCAAAAAATGGTGTTGAAGCGCTCGCACAATCAAAAAAGAAACCCGATTTGATATTGCTTGATGTGATGATGCCTGAAATGGACGGACACGAAGTTGTGCGCTCGCTGAAAAAAAATCCTGCAACAGCAAATATTCCCGTTTTATTTTTAACTGCGCGAAGTACTGAACTTGATGAAGTCATCGGGCTTGAACTTGGCGCCGACGATTATTTAGTAAAACCTATCAGCATTCCAAAATTGATTGCAAGAATAAAATCAACATTGCGGAAGAGAACATCGGCGACCAATGATGAAGTGGAAACTGATGAAGCAATGAAACACGGTGTGTTGGAAATTAATCGTTCACAATACAAAGTGTATGTTGCAAACAAAGAAATCTTTTTTCCAAAAAAAGAATTTGAAGTTTTGGCATATTTAACACGCAATGCCGGAAAGGTTGTAACGCGCGAGATGTTGCTCTCAAACATTTGGGGAAGCGAAGTGTATGTTATTGACAGAACGGTTGATGTGCATATCCGAAAAATTCGTGAGAAGCTCGGTAAATATGCTGATTACATTGACACCATTAAAGGTGTCGGCTATCGAATGAAAGAAATGTAACATCCTCTTAAAGAACAGCTCATGAAAACTCTTACTTCGAAACTTGCATTTGCATCTCTTTTCCTCACCATTATTGTCGGCTTGGTCGTTGATTATGTTGTAAGTATAGAAACGACAAATTATTTTGTTGAACGCTTGCAAAATGAATTATCAAAAGATTCGTGGCAGATACAAAAATTTCTAGCAGGAGAATCTACACGCGATGAATCATTTTCTTCAACAGTGCGTTTTATGGAGGAAACGTTTCATCAGTCCGAACATCGCCTGACACTTATTGATTCTGTCGGCGTTGTTGTATACGATTCAGATGTTCGTAACGATAGCCTCCGTTTCTTAACCAACCATTCCGATCGTCCGGAAATTAAAGAAGCATCACAAAAAATAACAGGCAGCAGTATTCGTTTCAGTGAATCTACTCATCATGATATGTTGTATGTTGCACGTGCCGTGGAGCGTCCATTATTATTTCGTAACGAAAACAAGCAAGTGCTTATAAAATTTATTCGCGTGAGTGTTTCACTTGTCAACGTGAAGATAATTGTAGAATCTGCGCGGTCAACAATTATGGCAGGCGCCGGAATTGTGATTGCACTTGTTGTCTTACTTAGCTTTTTTATTGCGAAGCGATTAACGTCGCCGATTATACACATGGCTGTCATTGCGGAAGAAATTCGTAAAGGAAATTTATCTAAGAGAATTACGCACGTTTCAAAAGATGAAATCGGAAAACTTGCAACAACACTGAATGAGATGCTGGATACATTACAAGCCGATATTGTTCAGTTGCGAAAGTTGGAACGCGTGCGCAGCGAATTTCTCGGTAATGTGTCGCACGAATTACGCACACCGATTTTTTCAATGCAGGGAATGCTTGAAACTTTATTGGGAGGCGCCATTGATGATCCTGCTGTGAACCGCGATTTTTTGCAGAAGACATTAAAAAATGTTGAACGGCTGAACTCGTTACTTGGCGACTTGATTGATATTTCTCGTATCGAATCGGGTGAAATGAAACTTCGCTTCCGTTACTTTAATGTGTCAGAATTTTTAGAGACTGTTGTTGAAGAGATGCAGCTAGTTGCGCAGTTAAAAAATATTTCGTTCTCATTCTCTTCAGAACAAAACAATGTTGAAGCGTTTGGTGATAAAGATCGTTTGCGACAAGTAATGACAAATTTAATTGATAACGCGATCAAATATTCTGAAGCAAAGAGTTTCGTTACAGTGAGATTGCACGATAAAGAAGATACAGTAGAAATTTCAGTTTCCGATACAGGGTACGGTATTGCTGCTGAACATCTGCCGCGCATCTTCGAGCGATTTTACCGTGTTGATCAAGACCGCTCACGCGCGCTTGGCGGCACCGGACTTGGTTTGGCAATTGTAAAACATATCGTCGAGGCGCATGGTTCATTCATCAATGTGCAAAGTGAAATCGGTAAAGGCACAACGTTCACGTTTTACATTTGGAAAACAAGTCCCAAAGGGATCACTTCGTGATTCGAAAATTGAAAGTGCATAGTTGCACCTTAAAAAGTTTTTGTTTATTCAACTCCCGAAGGGTTTCTACTTTAGGGCATCTCTAAAAACATTGTCGTCATTGCGAGCGAAGCGAAGCAATCTTTATTTCTGTATAATGAAAGAAGATTGCTTCGGTCGTTCCTCCCTACTAATGACAATCTTTTTAAGTTTTTAGAGATGCCCTATATAAAGCAGACTGAATAACAACTTCAATGATTCAAAAAATCATTCAAAAATTTT
>CAYHZL010000269.1:0-3659 GCA_964361075.1 uncultured Chitinophagaceae bacterium | reverse complement strand
TCAGGATCGCTTTCTTCAAACCGAATAGATGGAAATGCTTTTGCAAGATTATCTTCAATTACTGATTTTTCGCGAAGAAAGCCGTCGAAAGTTCTATTAATTGTAAGATTTAAAATGTAATCTGTACAATCTTGTAACGTAAGTTGATTAAAAGCTTCTGTCCATTCGGGAATGACAATCTCTTTTATTTTAACATAGAGCCGTTCTCCCAATTCTTCTAAACTTTCTTTTGTGATTTTGGTTGGAGTTTTGCCATCTGTATGTGCGTTTTCAAAATACCACTTTTGCCATTCTTCAAATGTCTTTGGTTGGCACTCGCGGATCAAAGCCATTACTGTCCCTACTTTATTAGGCCGCGACAATTGATATGTTTGAGTTGCGTAATTGAGAACTTTTTCTTTTTTGCCAAACTCTTTTGAAAAACGTTTAACAGATGGTTTAGGCATTAACGTCGTTAAATAGATTGATGAATTTGTTTTTGTATTTAAAATCTGTAGCTATATCTACTTTTACCAAGCGATTTTTAATTAAATGTGCATTGATAAACGTTTTATTTTCCAAATAGAGATAGCACATCAAATTGTTTTCACTGTCATATTTCACATTATCGTATTTTAAGAAAACTCTTTTCCCTTTTGTTTTGTCTGCAAGAAAAGTTGTTGCTTTGCCATTAATAATCGGATTTTCTTTTATACCGATGAGTTTTATTATAAGATCGTTACTGAGTTTTATTTTTTCTGGGCTGATAATTTGTTTAACAGTAAAAAAATCCTCTCGTTTTGCACCACCTTCTTTGTCCAGTTTTGAACCAAACTGTAATTTTTTTACATCAATTTTCTTATCGAACTTGTGAGGGTCTTTAAAAATGTACGGCAGTTTTTGAATTTCCATGTCAAAATCCATTACCTCAATTTTTTGTTCTATAAATTCATACGTTGTTCCACTCAAATCTTTTTGATGAACTTCTAATTTTTCTTTTATGGTAGGGATGAATTCAGGGTTTATTTCATAGCCAACAGAATTCCGATCAAGATTTTTTGCGACCAAAGAAGTTGTTCCGCTTCCCGCAAATGGATCGAGAACGGTTTCACCGACAAACGAAAACATTTTGATTAACCGTTTCGGTAATTCTTCCGGGAACATGGCTATGTGATTACTCTGTCTTGCGCCTGCAAAGTTCCAATGACCGGCAAAAAACATATTCCATTCTTCCGCCGTCATTTTTGAAAGTTCTTTTTGTTCTTTGGTTGGCTTAGGTGCATCGCCCAATTTTTTAAAGATTAGAACAAACTCGTAATCAAGTTTCAAAATACCATTTCGAGGATAAGGATACGATCCCATTTGCACACCACCACCTGATGTGTTGGATGTCGTAACCTTTTGCCATATTATCGCACCCATATAATCGAAACCGATGTTTTCACAAAATTTGATAATTTCTTCTCGTATAGGAATTACTTTATAGCGTCCATAATACACGGCTCTAGCAAATTGGTCACCTATGTTTACACAAAGCTTACAACCATTATGGAGAGTACGATAACATTCTTTCCAAACTAAATTGAGATTGTTGATATAATTTTCATAACTGTCGTGAAATCCAATCTGATTTTCCGTGCCGTAGTCTTTAAGCTGCCAATAGGGCGGGGAAGTGATTACTAAATGAACTGAATTATCAGATAATTCAGCCATCTGTCTGCTATCGCCGTTTATTATTTTATGATGTGTTTTCAATTATTTTTTAAATATAAATTTTTGGTGTCATAGCGCTTTTGTGCCTGTATAATATAAATGTATCGTAAATCTTTGCTACTTACAAGCAACAGAACATCTGTAGTACAACAATAATCTTTTATTTCCAATTCTTAGATTGACTGACTTCAAACATGATTTTTCTTCACTTAGGTGGTCCACCAGCTGAACGAAGATAGATAAGTTTTTGAACACTAACAATATTACAAAAATTTTAGAATGCTACAGAGAATGAATATTGTCGTGCGGATGGCGATGATGTCAGACGATTGGACAACATCGTCAGACATCGTGTAAAAAATGTAGGCGCGAACGCCCGTTCGTGCAATTGTAATGTAAATTCAATTAGGAACGGTCGGGCGACCGTTCCTACAAAACGACAATCCAATCTCAAAGAAAAACCCTTCGAGAGTTTAAAACTCTCGAAGGGTTGTGTAAAGCGAAGGGTTGCAAAAACAAAAATATTAAAACGAGTAGCCATTTTCGCCGTGTTGGCTCAAATCTAATCCCTCAAGTTCGTTGTCGTTGCTTACACGCAAGCCCATTGTTTTGTCTAACACTTTCAGAAGAACCCAACTGACTGCGAATGCGTACACCGTTGCTGCCCCGACACTGATTAATTGTGTAAGAAGAAGCGAAGTGTTTCCGAAAAAAAGCCCATCAGCGCCGCCGGCATTAATTGCTTTTGATGCAAAAAATCCCGTTGCGATTGCGCCAAACATTCCGCCCACTCCGTGTATGCCGACAGCATCCAACGAATCATCATATCCAAATTTTGTTTTTAATCCGAGCGCATAGTAACAGAGCCAGCCTGCAAGTAACCCGATACACATTGCGGAAAGCGGTCCGACAAAACCAGAAGCAGGAGTAATTGCTACCAAGCCCGCAACAGAACCTGAAACGGCGCCAAGCAATGTTGGTTTGCCGCGATGTCTCCATTCTACAAATGTCCACGAAAGTGTTGCACTAGCAGCAGCAACATGTGTTGCAACAAATGCCGAGACAGCTAATGTGCCGGAAGAAATTGCACTTCCTGCATTAAAACCAAACCAACCAAACCAAAGCAACGCTGCACCGAGTAACGTCATTGTAAGATTGTGTGGAGGAGAAATTTCGTGCACGTGCCCTTTTCTTTTTCCGACGATAAACGCAGCAGCTAATGCAGTAACACCGGAACTGATATGCACAACAAGTCCGCCTGCAAAATCGAGCGCACCAAGATTGCGAATCCATCCGCCAACGCCCCACACCCAATGTGCGATTGGTGCATACACAAACGTTGACCACAAGACAAGAAAAACAAGATAGGTGCTGAATTTAAATCGTTCGGCAATTGCGCCGGTGATAAGTGCCGGAGTAATAACCGCAAACATCATTTGGTAGATCATAAATGCCTGATGTGGAATAGTCGGCGCGTATTGTGTGTTTGGTTCAAGCCCCACATTGTGCAACCCTATCCATTGCAAGTTTCCGATGAAACCGCCGACTGATGGACCGAATGCAAGACTGTATCCATAGAGCACCCACACAATGGAAACTACTCCGAGTGCGATGTAACTCTGCATAATAGTTCCGAGCACATTTTTTTTTCGCACCATGCCGCCGTAAAAAAGCGCAAGTCCGGGAGTCATTAACATCACGAGCGCAGTGGAGATCAACATCCATGCAGTGTCGCCGGTATCTATTTTTGCAGGAGTTGTAACTTCTTCAGCAAAGGATGTTGAGATTGAGAATAAAAAAAACAGCAATAGAAAGAAATATTTTTTCATGGTATGTGTTCATTTAAGACATGCTAAAAACTTAAGAAGATTGTCATTGCGATCCGCCGAAGGCGGAGAAGCAATCTTTTTCCGTAACTACTCAGTGTATTTTTTGTCCCGAAGGGATGCCTTCGGCATAATTTCAGT
>CAYHZL010000268.1:0-3676 GCA_964361075.1 uncultured Chitinophagaceae bacterium | reverse complement strand
CCCCTTTTCAAGGGGGATTTCCTCGCTCTTATTCCCCCTTGAAAAGGGGGTGAGGGGGATTTTTTGAATAAACAATTACGCTGTGTGGTTAAAGATTATTTTTTATTACAAAAATCTGCGTCTATATTGCGCTGAGTAGTTACATTTTTGTTTTAGAAACCATTTCTTATACGACAAAACTTTTTACATAATGCCGTGCCCACACATCGGCGTCTATTATATTATCAATTGTGGGATGTGGTGTAGAAACATGCGCGCCCATCGTTTTAGAAATCAACTGCGGAATTCGCAAAAAAGTAATTTTATCGTCTAAAAATTTTTCGACTGCGATTTCGTTTGCAGCGTTCATTACTGCCGGCATCGTGCCGCCGGTTTTAATTGCATCAAACGCCAACTGCAAGCATGGAAATTTTTCTTTATCCGGTTCGAAGAATGTCATCTCTTTCAACTGCGGGAAACTCACTCGGGCGAATGCTGATTGTGCGCGGTCAGGGTATGTCAGTGCATATTGAATCGGAATTTTCATATCCGGCACGCCAAGCTGTGCTTTCACCGAACCATCAACAAACTCAACCATCGAATGAATAATCGATTGAGGATGAATCACCACATCAATTTTATCCGGCAGCACACCGAAAAGCCAATGCGCTTCAATTACTTCCAATCCTTTATTCATCAGCGTGGCGGAATCAATCGTTATCTTGCTTCCCATTTTCCAATTCGGATGATTGAGCGCTTGTTCGATGGTAACATGTTTCAATTCATCTTTTGATTTCGTGCGAAACGGTCCCCCTGATGCTGTGAGAATAATTTTTGCAACATGCTTGCTCTCTTCACCTACTAAACACTGAAAAATTGCAGAGTGTTCACTATCAACAGGAAGCAACGCAACACCATGTTGGCGCACGAGGTTCATAATAATTTCGCCGGCAACAACGAGTGTTTCTTTGTTCGCCAGAGCAATTTTCTTCTTCGCTTCAATTGCTTTCATCGTCGGTTTCAATCCTGCAAAGCCGACTAATGAACTGATAACAATATCAACATCATCCCGTTGAACTATTTCAAGCAATCCTTCTTCGCCGCAAAGAATTTCTGTCGAATCGGTGATGCGAGATTTTAATTCACGCGATGCGGCTTCATCGAGCACAACAACACCGCGCGGTTTGAATTGCTGAATTTGTTCCAGAATACCGTCAATGTTTTTATTGATGGTAAGATATTGAACTTTAAATTGTTCCGGAAAGTTGGAGAGAACTTTTAAACTATTTTTGCCAATAGAACCGGTTGAACCCAAAATGGCAACGTTTTTTTTCTGTATTTCAGACATTCTTTTTAATCAATGAAAATATATTTACAAAAATTTACTTAATTACGATATGGAAAGCAAGGTGATGAGTTGTGACGGAAAATGTATGTATTAGAAAAAATACCACAAAGACACAAAAGCACAAAAGATTTTAAGGAAATAATCTTCAAAAATATTTTTTACGTAACAACAGACAAGATATAATTGAAAATTATACCGGTGTTTAATTTCCAGTGAATTGGCAAATCACTTTGCTATTCTGTAAATTAAAACAAATGAAAAAAGTTATTTTCTCACTACTATTTTTTATCGCGCTACATGTTTCCGCTCAATCGCTCGACGATCAGAACAGGCTTCGTCTGGCGCAGGCATTCGCCGCGGCGAACGAATTTGAGCGTGCCGGTATGTTGTATGAGCAACTCTCTGCTGTGGATTCTGTCAACTATGTTTACTTCGACGGACTTCGCCGTTGTTACATTCAATTAAAAAATTACGATGCCGCAATTCGGTTGAGTGAACGGCGCGTGCGAATGTTTCCGAGTGATGTTGCAACACAAACTTCGCTTGCAGGAATTTTTCATATTGCCGGAAAGGACACGCGCGCCGATTCACTGTGGGATGCCATTCTTGCCTCTGCTCCAAAAAATCTCAATATCTACCGCGCCGTTGCCGCAACGCAATCGGAACAGCGGTTATTTGAAAAAACAATTGCAACATATCTTCGCGGAAGAAAAGAAAGCGGCGACCGCTTTGCGTTTGCCAACGAGCTTGCATATCTATATTCGGTGTTGATGGAATACACTTCTGCAACGCGCGAATATTTATTAATGCTGCAACAAAACGAACATCAATTAGAATTTATTCAATCGCGTCTTTCGTTGGTTACAGAGAAGAAGGAAGGACTTGCGGCGGCAACTCGTGCTGTTGAAGAAGCGAGTGCGAAATCGCAAGCGACTGTGCTGCTGCGTTTGCTTCAGTGGTTGTATAGTGAAGGGAAAAAATATGAAGCGGCGTTTGATGTAACAAAGCAAATCGAACTGCGCGTTCAATCGAACGGAACAGAAATTTTTTCGTTTGCCGAAAGAATGTTTCGCGAAAAAGAATTTGCGCTTGCAATGCGCGCGTATCAGTTTGTGCTGCAGGCAAACAACACAATGCCGTTTATTCCGAATGCAAAGTTTGGTTATGCGCGCTGTGTTGAAGAGTTGAGCGCTGTTGATAGTTCTTCGCTGCCGGTTGTAAGTATTCGTTCAACGCCGAGCGAAGTGCAGCTCAATCCGCGTGGTGCAATTTCACTGTACGCTTCGCTCGCAAAAGAATTTCCATATACAGAAATTTCCGGGCAAGCGTTGTACCGTATCGGATTGATCTATTATAATCAAATGTATGATATAGATGCCGCCCAACATTATTTTGATACAGTGTTGGTGATTTCTTCAGCGGCGGCATTAGTGCCGACGGTTCTTTCTTCTCTCGGCGATATTTATATTGCTCAGGGGAAACTCGATAATGCAACGCAAAAATTTTCAGCAATTCTTTTTTCACAATCCGCAACACCGCTGCAAAAAAATCAGGCGCAGTTTCGTTTGGCGGAAGTTCAATACTTCAAACATAATTTTGACAGCACACTGCAGTTGCTCCAACCGCTGATTGTTGATTTGAAAAAAGATGAAACGAACGATGCACTGTTGCTTCAATATTTTATTGCTGAAAACAAAGAAGGCAATAGCGATGCGTTGGAAAAATATGCGAGCGCGGAATTATATGTTCGCCAGAAAAAATATTCTGAAGCGACCACATTGTTGAACGATATTCTCGAACATTCTTCCGACGCTCCGCTGTGTGATGATGCGTTATTGAAAAAAGCCGAACTCGCAATTCGTATGCACCGCTACAATGATGCGTTGCTTTCGTACCAAAAATTGCTGTCCGATTTTCCAAAGAGCATCTTACGAGATAAAGCGCAGTTCCGCATCGCCGAAGTACATCATTTCTATCTTAATACAAAAGCAGAAGCAGTCCGCGCGTACGAAGATATTTTATCCACCTATCCGTTCTCGTTATTTGCTGATGAAGCGCGGAAACGCATCCGCATATTACGCGGTGATGCGTTGTAAAAAAAATGTAACTACTCACCCCAAAAAATTTAAGCCACATTCGCCGCGGCGAATCACAGATTTTAGTCAGAAAATTTTTTTCAGTCTGAGGCTGATCCGCCTTTGGCGGAAAAATTTAATCTGCGAATCTGTGGCGACGGTTTTTTAAGGAATATCATTTTGTAACTGCTCAGCGTGTTTTTTGTTCCGAAGGTCCGAAGGACTCCTTCGGAGGATGTTCCAAGTAAATGGCGTTGCCACCTTCGGCATAATT
>CAYHZL010000267.1:0-3735 GCA_964361075.1 uncultured Chitinophagaceae bacterium | reverse complement strand
AAAAGAAAAGCACAAAAATTATTCAAGGAACGGTTACACCATTTTTTAAGAATACCGTAATTCTATTTCATTCTTATGCAGGAATGCAGCTATGGTATAGATATGTTTTTCTCGATACGTCCGGTGCTTTCACTGTTCAGGCTGATACGTTACTTTTTAATAATATTACCGTTCGTGTGGCGAATATAGAAAAAACTCCGTTCGGATATTTACCGCCAAGAGATACAGTGTTGTCAGGAAAAAAAGATACAATTCGTTTTGCGTTATCATATTCCGTTGCAAAAGAATTTATTGAAGGATACATAAAAGATCAAAACGGTACACCAATTAAAAATGCAATTGTATCTGTAAGCGGAGGGTATGATTACAATATGTTGTTACAAACAGTTACAGATAGTGCAGGATATTATAAAATAGGTGTGTCTCAAGGCGGATGGAGCGGATATTCTTTCCCGCCTAAAACAACGGATGAATATTTACGGAAAAGGAATTCGTATCCGTATATTGTCGTTGGGAAAAACCAAACAGTAAGACAAGATTTTGTTTTTTTAAAATCCAATGCAACAATTTCAGGCGGTGTAACTTTTGATACGTATGGTGTTGGCGGAGTGCCAATTAATACATACAGCGACAGTGTTGCGAACTACGCCATTACAAATGCAAATGGAAATTATATTCTGAAAGTGTATAAACCTAACACAGGAACACCAAAATATACAGTAACAACATCTACAGACTTCTCTTCTGCGTATTACATTGATTCTTCATACAGACAAAATATTTCTCCCGGTGCAACGAATATCAATTTTACGATGAAAAAAATTAATGGAGGAGTTCAGGGTAGAATAACAGATAGTAAAACAAGTGAACCAATTAAAAATGCGTACGGTTATTTTTCAGGAGTAATGAGTTGGAGATCTTTTGTTTCAGATGATTCCGGGTATTATAAAGTTCGATTGAGAGATGGTCTCTATTCGCTTAACGTTAATGCGCAATACTATGAATACTACAATGAAATGAATAGCATTACTATTTCAGGTTCTGTTATTACAAAAAATATTTCACTTGTGCGAGCCGGAAGTTTTTCCGGAACAGTACAGGATGAATCAGGAAAACCGATAGTATTCGCCAACATCTTCGCAGTTGATAGCTTAGGTTTTTACAACAGTAGCGGATATGGTGATAATCTTGGCAAATATGTTGTCAGCAACTTGAAAACATCTTCCTATAAGGCAAGTGCCACTGCTCAAGGATTTATTTCCCAATGGTATAATAAAAAATCTACGAAAGATAGCGCGACTGCCTTTCATGTAACAAAAGGATTTGATACGCCAAATATTAATTTTGTTCTTTCGCGCGGTGGTTCTATTTCAGGTGTGGTAAAAAATAAAAAAGGGGATGTTGTTCCCAATGCGGAAGTTTCAGTGCAGGATACTTCCTATAGTTTTTTTTCATATACTC
Organism: uncultured Chitinophagaceae bacterium; assembly: GCA_964361075.1. Taxonomy (GTDB): domain Bacteria; phylum Bacteroidota; class Ignavibacteria; order UBA10030; family UBA8401; genus CAYHZL01. The sequence goes on along the minus strand of CAYHZL010000267.1, from coordinate 2,274 downwards.
GAACAGATGATTCCGGTAAATATGCTGCAACAGGATTAGCTACCGGAAAATATTACGTGAGAACATACAGTAACGAGTATTTAGATCAATGGTACAATCTTGCCGATAATTATCTCAATGCAACAAAAGTTCCGGTTACCATATATCAAAACACACCTAATATCAATTTTGTACTGTCGCCCGGTGCAAGTATTTCCGGAAAAGTAACCGACAAACAAGGGCAGCCAATTCCTAATGCCCAAGTGTTCATTTCGGATACGAACTATTTTTATTTTCGCGGCGGAACTACGAATGATTCAGGTTGGTACTTCATTAATCGTTTAGCAGCAAAACAAAAATTATATGTTTCAGTACGAGCGAATGGATTTTCTCAGCGATGGTATAATAATGTAGCTTCGAGAGAATTGGCGACACCGATTGTGTTGGTAGATGAAGAGAAAAAAGAAAATATCAACTTCACTTTACCGACGGCAGGAAAAATTTCCGGATCTGTTAAAAATAAAACCGGAACACCAATTCAATATGTAAATGTGTATGCCAGTAGTAAGAGTGGTGGTTCAGGCAGCAGTACAGATGCTCAAGGGAATTATACCATTAATAGTTTGAATGCGGGAACATACAAGGTTTCAACGAATTCTTCTGACTATACTATGCAATGGTATAATCTCAAATCTTCTTGGGAGACAGCGGACACTGTTGTGGTTGAAGAAGAAAAAACAGTTTCAAATATTAATTTTGCATTATCGCAGGGCGGGAAAATTACAGGTACAGTTAAGAATGTAAATGGAAATCCGATTTCTGGAGTTAATGTCATTGCACAATCGTCTCCTTCGTACAACTACTATAGCGGATACAGTGACCAGCTTGGCAATTATGTCATTAAAAATTTACTTGCGGGCAGATATATTGTGTATGCATTTCACAGTGATTATGGAAATCAATGGTATAATCACAAATCTTCAGTGGTGCAAGCAGATACAATAATTATTGAAGACGAAAAAACTGCTTCAAATATTAATTTTGATTTGAAGCCATTGAGCGGAGATTCTATTACCGTAAAAATTGTAGTGGATAATCTTCCCGATTCACTTTCCTTCAGCAAAAATAATGTCGGCGATAATGTTGTTGATTATTGGTGGGGTTTGCGTTTTGAAGCGATAGCAGATTCACTTTCCGGCGGGAAGGATGATTTCGAAACGGAAATTGCAATGCTTCACTTTAAGAATCCCGGTGAAAAAGAGTTTACATCTGATGTTATCGCTCCAATGAAACATGCCGTTATTCGGTGGGTTGGAAAGTATGGATACCATGTTCGTTCAGATGTTCGTGTGTGGAGAAAACCGGATGAAAAAAATGCTCTCTATTTAGCCGCACCACGATCGTGGTTTGAAATGCAAAACATTAATGGAAGTACAAAATTTTATGCACATGCTTTTACGTTCGGAAGTACTGAAGATACAACAGATATTGGTATTGGAGAATCCGTTGTGTCTGATCCGAAGGGAGATGTCTCATATAGTTTTATAGATATTATTTCTGCAGGATGGAAAATACAAACGCCTGTCATAGTGTTACAACAACAAGGAATTCCTAAAGAGTTTTCATTGTCTCAGAATTATCCCAATCCATTCAATCCGGTAACTTCAATAAAGTATCAATTGCCAATTGCAAGCAAAGTAAGTTTAAAAATATTCGACTTGCTTGGTCGCGAAGTAGCAACACTGGTGAATGACGAACAACCTGCCGGATATAAAGAAGTACAATGGAATGCAAGCAAAGCATCAAGCGGAATATATTTTTATAAACTAGAGGCGGGAAATTTTATTACAACAAAAAAAATGTTGATGCTCAAGTGATTCGCTGCCGCGAATCGCTTGAGCAGAAATCCCGCTGATTTTTTTGCGGGATTAACGGGAATGGTGGTGAAATAAAAAATAGAGGGACGCAATTTACTGCGTCCCTCTATGCTATCCAAATACTTCACGAATAATAGTACACAGGTTTTTCTCACCGATAATTTCGCCGATGTTTTGGACTAACAAAAGTTAGAAACTATCTTTTGGCGCTAAAGCCGTCTCCTCAACAGAGACGGCTTTCTTATTTTTAGAGAATGAAAATTTTTCTTTCTTGAAATTTGGAAATAGATTCGTTTCGAACTGTGAATGTGCGAAAAAATCGAAAAGTTTTATTTGGCATACAGATTGACATTATTTAATTGGAGGGCATCTCTAAAAACATTGTCGTCATTGCGAGGGAGCGAAGCGACCGAAGCAA
>CAYHZL010000266.1:0-3737 GCA_964361075.1 uncultured Chitinophagaceae bacterium | reverse complement strand
ATAGAAATCGATTGATTCCCACAAATCCTAATAACAGATATACCACCCTCGCCAAGAGGAGTGGCTATTGCGGCAATAGTGTCCTGATAATTTCTTAGAGTCTGCATATAATAATTTAATTAATTTTTCTTGACAAAGGAATATTTTTTTCTAACTTATTAAGTGTATAAGCATAGCGATATTGTTAGTTCAAACCAAATGACCGGACGAATCTTACATATTAGTAACACAAAATTTTTCACCAATAAAATAAAAAATATTTTATTGGATGTTGCTACCTTTCTGTTCGGACACCTCGTAACTATTATTATGGGACTACCAGTTGGTATTCTATTTCTAATGTTAACAACATTAGGATAGAAAAATCCAGAGGTTACCCTCAATCATACCCAAAAATTTTCCAAAAAAATTTTCTTTGTGATTCAGAAGTGGTAACCTCTGAAAAACAAAATTATTTATTTATTGTATAACATTGGCGAGAGTTTTTTATGATACAAAATAAAGATTCCCAAACCCCGCAAACAAAACAAATGACAGGCGCCGAAATATTTGTTCGTTGTCTTATTGAAGAAGGTGTTGATGTTGTGTTCGGTTATCCCGGCGGAGCTGTCATTGGCATCTATGACGCACTTCATGATATTTCAGATATCAAACACATTCTGACAAGGCATGAACAGGGTGCAGTTCATGCCGCTGAAGGGTACGCAAAAGCAAGCGGTAAAGCCGGCGTTGCGTTAGTTACATCAGGTCCAGGTGCAACAAACACTGTAACAGGAATTGCAGACGCCTACATGGATTCGATTCCTATTGTTGTGTTTACCGGGCAAGTTCTTTTAAAATTAATTGGCAATGATGCTTTTCAAGAAGCTGATATTGTTGGTATAACTCGTCCCGTTACTAAACACAATTATCTTGTTCGCAATGTAGAGGAGTTAGCAAAAACAATTAAAGAAGCGTTTTACGTTGCAACAACAGGACGACCCGGTCCCATACTTGTTGATTTGCCGAAAGATGTTATGGCGGCAACAACATTTTTTGATTATCCAAAAAAAGTTTCGATGCGTTCATATAATCCACAATATGACGGACATCAAAAACAATTAGAAAAAGCTGCTGCACTAATTTCAAAAGCAAAACGTCCGGTATTATATGTTGGCGGTGGTGTTATTCTTTCAAATGCTGCAGAAGAATTGCGAAAGTTTGCGCACAAAACAAACATCCCGGTAACGACAACGCTGCACGGGCTTGGTTCGTTTCCGGAAAATGATGAGCTGGCAATGGGAATGTTGGGCATGCATGGAACATGGTATTCCAATACCGCTGTGAATTATTGCGATGTACTGATTGCTGTCGGCGCGAGATTCGATGATCGTGTTACCGGCAAGACCGAAGCGTTTGCTGCAGGCGCAAAAAAAATTCACATCGACATAGATCCTTCTGCAATCAGTAAAAATGTGAAAGTAGATATTCCCATTGTTGGCGATGTGAAAAAAGTTTTGCAAAAAATGTTGCCGCTTGTAAATAAAATTGATACCAAAGAATGGCTTCAGCAAATTAAAGAGTGGAAGAAACAACATCCGCTGCGATACAATAATGGTCCCAATATACGCATGCAGTTTGTCATCGAAAAAATTAGCGAGCTGACAAAAGGGAATGCAATTATTGTCAGCGATGTTGGTCAACATCAAATGTGGATGGCACAATTTTTTGACTACATGCATCCGCGCTCACATCTCACATCCGGCGGACTTGGCACGATGGGATTTTCACTTCCCGCGGCAATGGGCGCAGCATTTGCACGTACGGACATGCCGATTATTTCTGTAAGCGGCGATGGGGGAATCCAAATGAATATTCAAGAACTTGCAACCATTGTTCAGAACAAAGTACCTGTTAAAATTTTTATTCTTAACAACGGCTATCTTGGAATGGTGCGCCAATGGCAAGAACTTTTCTGGCAAAAGCGATATTCGCATGTTGATATGTCGGCGCCGGATTTTGTAAAACTTGCTGACGCATACGGCATGCCCGGTTATCGCGCAACTCAGACAAGCGAGGTAGAAGGTGTAATTAAAAAAGCGCTCACAACCAATGGTCCCGTGTTGGTAGAATTTAAGGTTGTAAAAGCGGACAATGTATATCCGATGTGGCCTGCAGGTCAAACCTACAACGAATTGATGGATATTCCTGACACTGAATTAGGCGGTGTAGCAGGAGAAAAATTAGAAACTGAATTTCTTGTCATTCATCCGAAAGGCGGAAAATAATTATGAACGCAACTGTTGAAAATAACGTGCATATCCGCAAACATACAATTTCACTTTTGGTTGAAAATAAATTTGGCGCATTCAATCGTATTGCCGGCATGTTTTCTGCAAAAGGATATAATCTCGACAGCATCACCGTGGGACCGACAGAAGATGATACCGTTTCACGAATGACAATTGTAACTACCGGCGACGATACGATCATGGAACAAATTATTAAACAACTGAATAAGTTGATTGACACGTTGAAAGTTGTTGATTTAACGTACGAAAATTTTGTTGAACGCGATCTCGCGTTAATAAAAGTGCAGGCATCACCCAACACGCGTTCAGAAATTATGCAGATCGCCGAAATCTTCCGCGCAAAAATTATTGATATCTCTCCGAAGACGCTGACGGTTGAAGCAACAGGGAGTGAACAAAAAGTTGATGCAATAATTAAAATGTTAAAGCCGTTCGTTATCAAAGAAATGGCTCGCACAGGTCGCGTTGCTTTAAAAAGAGAATTTCAGGGAGAGGTAGAATAGTTCCGTTTTCTCAAAAAATTTTTATGAAAACTTTGTTCGCCATAGCGCTGTTCGGAAGTATGTTCGCCGGTTGCTCCACGCAAATTGGTATGAAGCCAACCGTTGCGTTCATTACGCCGCATGATGGTGAATCAAGTTATGACAGCACCATAGTTTCCCTCAACGCAACAGATGATAAACAAGTTTCGCGCGTAGAAATTTTTGTTGATGGGCAAATACAAACATCGTTATTCACATATCCATATCACTGGATTTGGAATTCTTCTCTGTTAAAAGACGGCAGCGAATATTCGCTTCGTGCAAAGGCGTACGACGAAGATGAGAATACTACAGAAACTGATAAAATATATTTGACAGCGCACCCATTCAAACCGACAAATCTTACCGTGCACTCGCTCGGCGAAAAAGAAATTGCATTGTATTGGAAAGATAATTGCAAGTTTGAAAATGGTTTTGTAATTGAACGCAAAGTTGGAAATGAATTGTTTCGTGAAGTTGCGCGCGTGGATGCCGATACAACCGAGTGGAGAGATTCAACACTCGACACGACAAAGGTGTACACGTATCGCGTGCGTACATTCACCGACACAAAAACAAGCGCGTATTCTGAAGAAGAAGTTGTTGGTTTTAAAAATGTTGTGCCGCAGTTGCTGTACGCTCACATCGGAGCAATTACGCAACTCGCATTTAGTCCGCGAGGAACATATCTCGCCAGCACAGGCGACGATAATATTATTCGCGTGTGGAATGTACATGATGGATCGCTTCAATTAGAATTACGCGGAAATGTTTTTATGCCGGTGTCGCTGTCATTTAGCATTGACGAACGAACACTGATGAGCACGCAAATGAATGGCGAAGTGCACGAATGGCATATTCCGGACGGTGAATTCAACGAAAGACTTCGCGAGAGAAAAAATAAAGCATTTGTGAATACTGCTGT
>CAYHZL010000265.1:0-3771 GCA_964361075.1 uncultured Chitinophagaceae bacterium | reverse complement strand
CGGGATTTTTCCGGAGCTGTTCTTACACTTGAAACATCGAAAGACACGTACTACTCTAAAAAAGATCGTGTGCTGTACTATCTTGATGCAGGAATGCTCTATCATCTGAAAGGTGATTTCAAAAAAAGTAACGAGATGTTAACAGCCGCTGAATATGCAATTGAAGAGTTGTACACCAAAAGCATTTCGAAAGGTGCGACATCACTCTTGTTGAACGACAATGCATTGGATTATTCCGGCGCGGATTATGAAGATGTGTATCTGAATGTTTTCAAATCACTCAATTATGTTGAGATGAATCAATTCGACAATGCGTTTGTTGAAATTCGCCGTATCAATAATAAACTTTCTGCGTTGGAAGATAAATACAATAAGATGGCAGAGGAGTACAACAAATCGAAAGACGCAAAGAAAGAATTTAAGCCGGCGAAAAACCAATTCAACAATTCTGCACTTGGAAGATATATCAGCATGGTCATGTACCGTGCAGAAGGAAAAGACGATGGCGCAGCAATTGATCTGAATAAAATAAAAGAAGCGTGGCAATCGCAAAGTCAGTTGTACGATTTTCCGATGCCGAATTTTGATGCGTATTTGAATGCAACAAAAAAAGCAAAAGTTACTGCGGTCAGTTTTATCGGCAAAGCCCCGCAATTGTTTGCACGTGTGTTGACTATTCATACTTTTAAAGATGCAGTTGGCATCTATCAATCAGACGGAAAAAATGAAAAGGAAATTGATCTTATTGCGTGGCCCGAGATGACGAGCGGATACCATTTTAAATTTTCGTTGCCATACATGGAAAAATCCGGGAGTGCAGTTGGAAAAATTAAAATAGAAATTGGCGACAAAACTTCGTTCGAATTATCGAAACTTGAAAGCATTGAAAATGCCGCTGAAGATACATACAAGCTGCATGTAACAATGACATATTTAAAAACAATTATCCGCACTGTTACCAAAGGTATTCTCAACGAGAAGGCAAATAAAGAGTTGGATAAGCAAACAGGCGGCGGATTTTTGGGTGAACTCACACGCATTGCTACCAGCGCATTAGTTGATGCCAGCGAAAATGCCGATGTGAGAATTTCGCGGTACTTTCCTGCGCAGGCATTTGTCGGAGAAGTTGAAGTGGAGCCGGCTGAGTATGTTGTGAAAATAAATTATTATTCAAAAAACGGTTCGTTGATGTATGTTGAAGATCTTGGTCGGAAAACAATTTCTACAAACGCGCTAAATTTTGTTCATTCAGTATATCTAAAGTAAGAGGATTCGTATGAAACAGAAATATTTTTTTATAATAGCAATGGTGTTGTGTGTTGCGATGAAAAGTTTTTCGCAAGACAAACCGTCGTGGATTGATACTCCGCAAAATAATTATCCGAACGTACAATTTCTTACGTCGGTCGGTGTTGGCGATACACGAAAGGGCGCAGAAAATAATGCGCTCGCAAATCTTTCAACGATGTTCGAAGCATCAATCAAAGCGGAAAATACAATCACCGAGCGCTATAAAGAATTATTTGCGGGCGAATCTTCGACGATGGAAAAATCATCCGAAGTTGCAAAGGATGTTACCGTCTCTTCATCGCAGACACTTTCGAATGTTCAGTTTGCCGAAAGCTTCACAGATAAAATGGGGCAATGCTATGTGCTTGCTGTGCTGGAGCGTGTGCCGACAGCAAAAATTTATCAAAAGAAAATGGAACTGAATGCACAGCAAATTACTTTTTATACGACCAGCGCACAAAACACAAATGATGATGTGATGAAGTTTGCCTATCTCAACGCTGCATCGGTGATCAGCCAAATGAATGAAGCATTGAAAAAGCAGCTTGTCATTATTCTTCCCGGCGCTCAGAATGAAATGAAGTTACAATACGATCACAATGAATTGATGAAACAGCTTTCCGAAGCGATGAAGAAAATTATCTTTTCTGTTGCACTCACCAACGATGCGGGTGGGAAAGTGGCAACAATGGTGAAAGAGTTGATTAGTACTCAAGGTTTTGTTGTGAGCGATAAAAGTGTCTTGGCTATTGTTGGTGATGTACACTTTGAACAGATTGATTTACAACGTCCGGAAAAATATGTACGCTGGAATTATCAATTGAGCGTGAATGATGTAAAAGGAAATACGGTGGTTACTCTTTCTGAAAACGGCAGAGAAGGACATCTGACGTACGAAGAGGCGAAAGCACGCTCACTGCGCACGATAAAAGAAAAAATAAAAATAAGTTTTGCAAAAGAAATAAATAAATATTTTGATGGAGTAGTAAAGAAATAATTTCACATATTCAAGAACTGAAAAAACAATGGCTGAATTTTCCACAACAAAATTAAATCAGGTACAACGTTTACCGAAACGAGCGAGCTACGACAAAGAGACAATTTATAACATCGTTGATGAGGCATTAATTTGTCACGTAGGATTTTCCAGCGAAGGACAGCCATTTGTGATGCCAACGATTCATACGCGTATCGATGACACACTCTATTTTCACGGCGCCATTGCAAACCGAATGCTGAAACATATTCAGGCAGAAAATCCAATTTGTGTAACGGTAACACTTATTGACGGCATTGTTTTTGCCCGTTCTGTTTTCCACCATTCGATGAATTACCGTTCAGCGATGATGTTTGGAAAAGGAAGAATTGTTGAAAGCGATGCAGAAAAAAACAAAGTGTTTCGTGCACTCACTGATCATATTGCGAAAGGAAGATGGGAAGACGCGCGCCAACCATCGCAAAAGGAAATGGATGTTACCGTAGTTGTTGCGGTAGAAATTGAAAGCGCATCGGCAAAGGTGCGTACCGGTCCTGCTTCAGACGATGAAGACGATTACCAACTTCCGGTGTGGGCTGGTGTTTTGCCATTACATCAACAGGTGTTGACTCCTCTCAATGATTCGCAGTTGAAAGAACATATTGCTGTTCCTGATTACATCCTACATTACAAAAGATAACGGCGTACAATTTATTATTCTATGTTCATTTTTAACAACACAGTGTTTTAAATGTATAGAATAATTTTCTGCTAAATCGCCGAGAAAAGCTTAACTCACAAAGTGATGGCTTCGCACACACAATAGGCACCGTAGAACACATATCCCAAAGGGATGCCTTCGGCAGAAAACTATGTGCCCTATGTTTCTATGTGTTTAAAATTTACTATATGATTTTTCGCTGAGTAGTTATGTTCATTTTTAACAACACGCTGTTAGAAATTATTCTTCGTTCTGCTATTGTGTACGTGGCAGTGCTTGCCGGATTGCGGTTGACGGGTAAGCGCGAAGTAGGACAGATGGCACCGTTTGAATTAGTGCTTCTTATTCTTCTTGCGAATGCTGTGCAAAATGCAATGACAGGACCGGATACGTCTGTCAGCGGTGGGCTTGTTGCAGCGGCAACATTGTTGGTGATGAATGTTATCGTTACCAAACTTGTCTTCAAAAGTCATGGTGCAAAAACGTTGATTGAAGGTGATGCAACTGTGCTGATCCGCAACGGTAAAGTTTTAGAAAATAATTTGAAAAAAGAAAAATTGCAGTCAGATGACATTCAACAAGCATTGCGCGAACATGGTGTTGCAAAGGTAGATGATGTTTTTCTCGCGATGTTAGAAGTGGATGGCACTATCAGCGTATTAAAGAATGATGAAACTCCAACAGTTCAGAAACCACATCATCATTTTCGATTTATAAAAAAATAATTATTAACTCACGTTACGCAAAACACAAAATAGACCACTGATGACACAGATTAAACTGA
>CAYHZL010000264.1:0-3938 GCA_964361075.1 uncultured Chitinophagaceae bacterium | reverse complement strand
CTCAGTAGCCATGTCCGGATGGGATAAGCACTGAAAGCATCTAAGTGCGAAACCCACCTCAAGATTAGGCTTCCCGGGATTATATCCCCTGAAGATTCCAAGGAGATGACTTGGTTGATAGGCTACAGATGTAAATTCAGTAATGAATGAGTCGAGTAGTACTAATAAATCGTGCGGCTTGCCAATTATTTTTATTGATGACACAATAGGTGCATCAATAAACTTAAGTGGAAAGAACGCTTTGCGAAATAAGAAACAAATGTAACAATGCGTTTGTATCACTTCTCAATTTTATTTTTATTAAAATTCAGGTATCTTTATCGCGGGTGTTACACCTCTTCCCATTCCGAACAGAGAAGTTAAGCCCCGCAGAGCCGATGGTACTATGCTGGTAACGGCACGGGAGAGTAGGACGATGCCTGATTTATTTTTGAATCCCGTTCCGCCTTTGGTTGAACGGGTTTTTTTTTGCCTGCCTTTTTCAAGATAAATTATTTTTTCTTTAACAAGATTTTCACTATATTGTTGCAATAATTATAGGGAATAATGAAAATACTCATTACTGGTATAGGTGGTTTTGCTGGCAGTCATCTGGCTGATTTCATCATAGCAAATCATAATCATTCTATTTTTGGTATTACTCGCGATATTGAAAAAATTGACAATATTCGCATCAACAAAAATTCCATTGAGCTTTTTCAATGTGATATTACCGAGTTCCAGCCTGTTTTTAAAGTCATAAAAGAAATAAAGCCTGATATTATTTTTCATGTTGCCGGACAAGCATTTGTTCCGAGTTCTTTTGAATTTACCGCTGATACATTTAAGGTTAATGTCATCGGCACAATTAATGTTTTTGAAGCAGTAAAAGCGTGCGAAATTTCCCCCCGCATCGTAGTCGTTACTTCAGGTGAAGTGTACGGCGAAACTTTCGGATTGCCCGCGTTACATTCGGAACAATCTGTCCCTCGACCCGTTAATCCTTATGCGGCGAGTAAAACAAGTGTTGATTATATCGCTCAGACCTATAAAAATTATGAAGGATTGAATATCGTAATTGCTCGTCCGTTTAATCATACAGGTCCGCGGCAAAAACCAAATTTTGTTTGCTCATCTCTTGCAAAGCAAATTACTACATTGATTAAAAGTAATTCCAATCTTGTGTTGAAAGTTGGCAACATTAAAGCGCGGCGCGATTTTACCGATGTGCGCGATATTGTGCGAGGATATTGGTCTTTATCACAAATCGATAATCGAAATAATTTTATATTTAATTTGTGCTCAGGAAATATTTTTTCAATCGAAGAGATTATTCATTTGTTCGAAGATATTTCCGGAAAGAAGTTTGAGCTTGTTGTTGAAGCAAAACGCTTGCGCGGATATGACATTCAACTTCTTGCTGGAAATGCAAATGCGATCACTCATTCGGTTGGTTGGAAGCCGGAGATTCATTTTAAGAAAACACTTACTGATCTTTTTGAATATTGGATGAACAAGGAAAATTAATATGGCAAAAAAAGCTCTCGTTACAGGAATTACAGGACAAGATGGTTCGTATCTCGCAGAAATTCTTTTAGAAAAAGGATATGAAGTGCATGGCATTATTCGCCGGAGTAGTTCATTCAACACCGGAAGAATAGATCATATTTACAACAACCCGGAAGTTTCTGGAAAAAGATTTTTTCTTCATTATGGTGATGTTACCGATACAAGCAACCTCAATCGCTTGCTGGAAAAAATTCAGCCGGAAGAAATATATAATTTGGCAGCACAAAGCCATGTGAAAGTATCATTTGAAGTGCCTGAATATACCGCTGAAGTTGATGCTGTGGGAACGTTGCGCTTTCTCGATGCAATCCGCGAAACAGGATTGAAGACAAAATTTTATCAGGCATCCACAAGCGAACTGTACGGAAAAGTGCAGGCAATTCCGCAAGATGAAAAAACGCCGTTCTATCCCCGCAGCCCGTACGGCGTTGCAAAAATTTATGGCTATTGGATAATCGTGAACTATCGTGAAGCATACAATATTTTTGCGTGCAACGGAATTTTATTCAATCACGAATCACCGCGGCGCGGCGAAACATTTGTTACAAGAAAAATTACTCTTGCGGCTGCCCGCATTGTTCTTGGTCTTCAAGATACATTGACGCTTGGTAATTTAAATGCAAAGCGTGATTGGGGTTATGCACCGGAATTTTGCGAAGGCATGTGGCGCATACTTCAACAAGATGTGGCAGAAGATTTTGTGCTGGCGACCGGCGAAACACACGAAGTTCGTACATTTGTTGACGCTGCATTTCAAGAACTTGATATTGAATTGGAATGGAAGGGCGAGGGCGTGAATGAACGAGGCATTTCAAAGAAAAATGGAAAAGTGTTGGTTGAAGTCGATCCGAAATATTACCGACCGACAGAAGTTGATTTGTTAATAGGTAATCCGGCAAAAGCAAAACAGAAATTGGGATGGGAAGCAACAACAAAATTTGCTGACCTTGCAAAATTAATGGCGCGTGCCGATTTCGAAAAAGTGAAGAAGCGCGGTTATTAATAACTCACGTTACGCAAAAGTACAAGATGGAGTCCACTCCCAAAGGGATGGCTTCGCCACTTGCCAACAACATAATGATATTTTTCAACGTCATCTTTATTTATTTAAGAAGGTGGACTCCATCTACTTACTTATTTTTGTAATGCGTAACATCAGTTAATAAACTTTTTATTTCCAATATTTCACTAATACATGTAATGCAGAAACAATCAAAAATTTTTGTTGCCGGACATCGTGGACTTGTTGGTTCAGCGCTCGTGCGTTTACTTCAACAACAAGGTTATTCAAACATCGTTATCAGAACACATGCCGAGTTGGATTTAAAAGATTCAATTGCGGTGTCAAAATTTTTTAATGATGAAAAACCGCAATTTGTTTTTCTAGCGGCGGCAAGAGTTGGCGGAATTCTTGCAAACAATACGTACCCTGCTGATTTTATTTTCGACAATCTCCAAGTGCAGAATAATGTTATTCATGCTTCGTACATTTCCAAAATAGAAAAATTGTGCTTTCTTGGCAGCTCGTGCATTTACCCAAAATTTGCACCGCAGCCGATGAAAGAAGAATATTTGCTCGACGGAAAACTTGAACCCACGAACGAACCGTATGCAATTGCAAAAATCGCAGGTATCAAAATGTGTCAAGCATACAACCGTCAGTACGGAACAAATTTTATTTCCGTGATGCCGACAAATCTGTACGGACCAAATGATAATTTTGATTTGAATAACTCGCATGTGCTGCCGGCATTGGTTCGGAAATTTGTTGAAGCGAAAAAAAATGATACCTCATTTGTTCAATTGTGGGGATCGGGAACACCGAAAAGAGAATTTCTTTTTGTTGATGATATGGCAGACGCGTGCATCTTTTTGATGAACAATTATAACGAGAGCGACATCATCAATATTGGTACCGGCAAAGATGTTTCTATTGCAGAGTTGGCGGAAATGATTCAACAAGAAGTTGGCTACAGTGGAACAGTTCAATACGATGCATCAAAACCGGACGGCACACCGCGTAAGCTTTTGAGTGTAGATAAAATTCATTCATTAGGATGGAGTGCAAAGGTTTCACTCCGTGATGGAATCAAAAAAACTATCGAGTGGTATGTAAAGTCTATTAATTCATAAAAAAATGTGTATCTATTCAGTCATGCCATGAGTTTGTCTAATGTTTTGGTGAATGTTGTGGGAATCCATCCCTTCGGGACAAGTTTTATTCGCCGCGGCGAATCAAAAAGTAACTCATGGCATGACTTTAAAGGCACGGTGAGTAGTTACAAAAATGTTCTATCATATCTTTTTCATAATGTTACAATAAACAAGTTACTTATTATTCGGGGACAATTTATGTTTTCTTCAACCTTTAAAAAGAAATTTTTTTATCT
>CAYHZL010000263.1:0-3960 GCA_964361075.1 uncultured Chitinophagaceae bacterium | reverse complement strand
CGCCAAAGAACGGCTCGCAATGACAATTCTTTTTGAGTTTTTAGAGATGCCCTTATAACTAAAGTTACGCAAAGAGATATTTAACCACAGATAACACAGATTATTACAGAAAAACACGGATAACTATCTGTGAATATTCGTGTTTTTCAGTGTCATTCGTGGTGAATGTTTTCTTTGATATTTTGTAACTACTCAGCTTTTTTTTGTAATTTCAATATTTTCTAAGGAAATAAATAAATCCCCCTAACCCCCTTTTCAAGGGGGAATAGAGCGTGGAAGTCCCCCTTGAAAAGGGGGAACATAGGGGGATTTTTTGAATCAACAAATACGCTGAGTAGTTACGATATTTTTATGCGTAACATCAGTTTTAAAATAATTTCCCTACTTACATTTTCAACAGCGTAACTACTTCATGACTCATTCAGATCCAATTCTCATTCTCGATTTCGGTTCACAATTCACCCAACTCATCGCGCGGCGTATCCGCGAACTCAACGTCTATTGCGAAATTCATCCATTCAATATTTCCATCGAAAAAATAAAAGACTTTAATGCTAAGGGAATTATTTTTTCCGGCGGACCTTCCAGCGTGTATGCCAGCGATGCGCCGATTGTTGACAAAGGAATTTATGAACTTGGTGTGCCGGTGCTTGGGATTTGCTACGGACTTCAAATGATGGCGTTTCAACTCGGCGGCGAAGTTGATAAAGCGGCGCGGCGGGAATTTGGTCGCGCACAAGTTACTGTGGATTCAGCGGACGATATTTTCAAAAATGTTTCTTCTTCAACAGAAGTGTGGATGAGTCATGGCGATTCGTTGACAACACTGCCGATTGGTTTTGAAGCGATTGCACATTCCGAAAACGCGCCCATCTGCGCTGTTCGAAATACAACAAAAAAATTATTCGGTGTACAGTTTCATCCTGAAGTAATGCATACAAAAGAAGGGAAACGAATTCTCTCAAATTTTGTTTTTGCAATTTGCGGATGTGCCGGAAATTGGAACGCAGAGTCGTTCATCGAAAACGCAATAAAAGATATTCGTGAAAAAGTTGGCACTGCAAAAGTACTCTGCGCACTCAGCGGCGGAGTTGATTCTTCTGTGGCGGCAGTGTTGTTGCACAAAGCAATCGGCGAGCAATTGTTTTGCATTCATATTGATAATGGTGTGATGCGCCGAGACGAAAGTGCGAAGGTTGTAAAAATGTTTCGCGATGAATACCATATTGCGCTCGACTTTGTTGATGGAACGGAAATTTTTCTTTCACGATTGAAAGGTATCAGCGATCCGGAACAGAAAAGAAAAATTATCGGCAAGGCGTTTATTGATATTTTTGAAGAGGAGGCGAAGAAGGTTGCTGATGTAAAATTTCTTGCACAAGGAACGCTGTATCCCGATGTTATCGAATCAATGTCATTCAAAGGTCCGTCGGCAACAATTAAATCGCACCACAATGTTGGCGGCTTACCGGAAAAAATGGATTTGAAATTGATAGAACCGTTCCGTGAATTGTTCAAAGATGAAGTGCGCGAAGTGGGGCGAAAGCTCGGGCTTCCAACACATTTAATTGATCGTCATCCGTTTCCCGGACCCGGTCTTGCAATAAGAATTCTTGGCGAAATCACAAAAGAGCGTTTAGAAATTCTGCGCGCTGCCGATGATATTTTCATCGGGGAGTTGCGTGCGCAAAAATTATATAGTACTGTGTGGCAGGCATTTGCAGTGTTACTTCCTGTGCAATCGGTTGGTGTAATGGGCGATGAACGCACTTATGAAAACGTACTTGCAATTCGCGCTGTAACAAGCGTGGATGGTATGACTGCGGATTGGGCGCATCTGCCGTACGAATTTCTTGCGCACGTTTCTAATCGCATCATTAATGAAGTGCGTGGTGTAAATCGCGTGGTGTACGATATCAGTTCAAAACCGCCGGCAACAATCGAGTGGGAATAAAAATATTTTTCTATTGTAATGTATAATTCATAATTCATAATTCATCATTCTATATAAAAAAAATTATGGCACTAACAAACATCCTTTTAGAAACCGGAACAAACGAACTTGAGGTTATTGAGTTCACTATCCAACACACCAACATGCAAGGAAAACTTGTTGATCAGTCGTTCGGTGTCAATGTTGCAAAAGTTCGTGAAGTAATTCGTATGCCCAAGCTGACTGCCGTGCCGAATATGCCGAAATCTATTTGCGGTATTTTTACGTTACGCGAAAAAATAATTCCGGTGCTCGATCTTGCCGAATGGTTATTCAATGTGAAAAATCGGGATGGTGAACGAAAACTGATTGTTACCGAATTCAATACAATTAAACTCGGCATTATTGTGAATGATGTTAACCGTATTCATCGTTTTTCGTGGACGCAAGTTGAGTCGCCGGATATACCGCAAGATAATGCCGATGCTTCGTCCATCACCGGTATTATTAAATTGGAAGATAGAAATATTTTAATGATTGATGTGGAGAAAATTGTAGCGGACATCAATCCGAAGCTTGGGATCGAAAGTACTACAACCGGTAGTGATGCTGCCTTTAGCGGAAGCAGCTACACTGTGCTTACGGCAGAAGATTCTGCGACAATCCGCCACATGATCACTTCGCGTTTAAATATTGTTGGGTACAAACTTCTTACATTCAACAACGGACAAGATGCGTGGAATGAATTGGAAAAAATTTCTGCGCGTGTTTCTGCCGGCGAAGATCTACACTCACTGTTACATTTAATTATCACCGACATTGAAATGCCGCAGATGGATGGATTGACGCTTACAAAAAAAATCCGGACGGATAAAAACCTTAGTACACTGCCGGTTGTAATTTTTTCATCACTCATTACCGAAGGCTTGCTTCACAAAGGAGATTCAGTTGGCGCGAGCGCTCAATTAACGAAACCGCAAATCGGACTATTATTGGATATTACCAGAGAGTTAATAGAAAAGCATCAAAAATTGCAGACAGTGTAACGCATGATTCAGCTAGAACATCTTTCCAAAAAATTTAATTCGTTTCTTGCTGTTGATGATATTTCGTTGACAATACCGGCCGGAGAATTTTTCGGATTCCTCGGTCCGAATGGCGCGGGAAAAACAACCACCATTAAAATGATGACGGGATTATTCACGCCGACATCCGGAAAAATTTTCATTAACGGATTTGATGTCGTGCAGCAGCCGCTTCAAGCGAAAGCAACATTCGGATATATTCCTGATCATCCATTCCTCTACGACAAACTCACCGGCAGAGAATTTATGTACTACATGGGTGGTCTCCACCACATGCCGAAAGAATTATTGAAAGAAGAAGTTGAACGTGTCATTGACTTGCTCGAGTTGGCGAGTTGGATTGATAAAAAAACGGAAGACTATTCACAAGGAATGCGCCAGCGTATTACGTTTGCATCGGCGTTTGTTCACAATCCGAAAACCATCATCATTGATGAACCGATGGTTGGGCTTGACCCGCGCAGCGCACGTATTGTGAAAGACACGCTGAAGAAAAAATCGAAAGAAGGCGTTTCTATTTTTATGTCCACTCATATTCTGGGAATGGTGGAAGAATTATGTAACCGCATTGCCATCATCAATAAAGGGAAAATTATTTTTCTCGACACACAGGAAAGTTTGCGTTCCCACAAAGACAGATTCGATGGAACGTTGGAATCGGTATTTTTAGAGTTAACGAAAGAGTGAAGATTATATAAGGGCAGTTCTATAAATTCAAAAAAAATTTACCGCAAAGACGCGAAGTCGCAAAGTATTGATTTTATGTAACTACTCAGCGCAATATAGACGCAGATTTTTGTAATAAAAAATAATCTTTAACCACACAGCGTAATTGTTTATTCAAAAAATCCCCCTAACCCCCTTTTCAAGGGGGAATAAGAGCGAGGAAATCCCCCTTGAAAATGGGGTGTCCCGATTTGCTTTTTAATCGGGACGGGGGAT
>CAYHZL010000262.1:0-3962 GCA_964361075.1 uncultured Chitinophagaceae bacterium | reverse complement strand
GAGATTGCTTCGCCAAAGAACGGCTCGCAATGACAATTCTTTTTGAGTTTTTAGAAATGCCCTGTATTTAGTCGAACCTTAAAAAATGCGAGTGATGCCATGAGTGTAATAAAATGATTCAGAGATAATTCAAATTTTCACGTTCTTGATAAACAAACTCATGGCATCACTTTGTAAATAAGACTATTTAAGGAACGTTGCTTCCTGTTCCAACAAATTTAACCTAAACTGCGATGCCGATGCGATGGGCTGTATGGACGTGGATCTGTAAAATAAAAATGCCTCTATAAATCTTTCGATCTCTATGGTGCCACTTTCATTCACCAATTCGTGATCTCTTCTTAGAGACCCGCCAACAATGAATATATTGAGTGTAATGAAATCCTATTTGAATGTCAATCTGCTTCAGAAAAAAAATGTTTGAAAGATGTACTTTGAATGGGCACAAAAGATAAAACTGTCCTTTGAAATTATCACATTGAACAGGCAAGAACGTATATTGACCACGCGGTACCGCGTGGTCAAGAAAAGAATTTCTTCACATTATAAAATTCACGCAGTAGTTTTTTAAGATCGTGGACACACTCATAGCCACAGAACACTCTGCGGCAATGTTCGTCCTTATATCTTACACTCAAGATAATCGTTTTTGAGTGAAAAAGAATGTTCATGTGCCTTTTCGATCAACAAAATTTTTTCGCGGGAGATACCGGCAGCAATGGCTTCCACTGCCATGCTAATTCCTGCCGGACCTGCGCCAATGATAATTATATGGGCATCTCTAAAAACTAATTTAATGGAACACGGATAACACTGATGGGACTGATTTTCACTGATAAAATCCGTATTAATCCATTTAATCCGTGTCATCAGTGTTCTATTTTTATTCACTCGTGAGTTTTTAGAGATGCCCATATCGTACATCATCACCTCATTGAATTTTTTGTGTGTGCATCTCAATGCCGATTTTTTTCAGAAACTCATTCGGCATTTCTCCGCCGGCAAATATAAAAACGTATTCATTCGGAAGTTCTTGCATACCGTCTGCAGTCTCCAGCAGCACTTTGCCTTCCAAAATTTCTTTCACTTCAGAATTAAACACAACAGTAATTTTTTTCTTGGCAACATATTCTTCGATGTGCTGTGTGTTGCGTTCCTTGATGCGGGAGAATTCTCCTTTGCGGTACGAAAGCGTAACCGTATTATTTTTTTGCGTCGCAAGCCCGACTGCTGCTTCAATCGCCGAATCGCCGCCGCCAACAACCAGAGCGTGCGTATTCTGATACGATGCCGCATCAATCAAACGATACGTTACTTTAGAAAGTTGTTCGCCCGGCACTCCTAGTGTACGAGGCGTCCCTCGTCTTCCCAATGCAAGCACAACAGATCGTGCGGTATAGTGTTGCTTCGATGTTGTAATAGCAAACAGACTGTTCTCTTTTTTTATTTCAGTAACTTTTTCTTCGGTATTAATTTTGAGCGAAGTCTTTGCTAAAATTTTTTGCCATGTCTCGAGCAATGTTTCTTTGCTCACTTCGGTAAATTTTAATTTCCCCCACAGCGGAAGTTCAACCGGAGAGGTCATCACAATTTTGTTGCGCGGATATTGCAACACTGTTCCGCCAATATCGCTTTGTTCAAGAACGACATACTTCAAATTATTTTTCAATGCAGTTAAACCGGATGCAAGCCCTGCCGGACCGGCACCGATAATCGCAATGTCGTACTCGGCAGAATGTGGTTTCGCATGTTCGGTAATGTATTCAACAACTTTCTTTCCTTGCGTTACTGCATTCTTTATTAAACCAAGTCCGCCGAGTTCGCCAACGATATACACTCCATCAACATTTGTTTCAAAATGTTCATTGAGAATTGGCAAGTCTGCACTGCGCCCCGGTTTTGCCATCAACAATTGAATACCGCCGACAGGACACGCTTCAGCGCACAAACCATGACCGATACATTTTGCGCCGTGAATCAGCGTTGCCTTCCCTTCAATCAATCCAAGCACTTCACCTTCGGGACATGCTCGCACACACGCACCGCAACCGATACATTGTATCGCATCAATGTGCGGATGCATCGTTGTTGCTTCATGCAAGCCGGTAATTTTTAATTCGTGAAATTTCTTTCGCGCTTTGGATTCTTTATGACGCATCCGTTTTAAATATGGCGGAACCGTAAATGCGATGAGTATCGCCGTGATGACTAATGTAATAATTGTTTCATTCATACTTTAAAACCGAATCCCAATTTCTACATAGATGCGATAGCTATTCATTGTTGCATCAAATACTCTGTCTGCACTCAGCGATGAGTAGAGTGCACGAGAGATTCTGTAATTAAAATTTGCTGTGAGTGTGTGTGTGGTATATGATTGATTCAATGTATTGATTTTGTATGCGTAGTAATCGTACCTCAAGGAAACTGAAAGTGTATTGAAAAATGTACGATCGAGATCAAGTGTAATATTGTTGCCATCGGTATAGACGCCGACAATATTTGCATAGCGAAGACCGGCACCGACTTCACTTCCGGCAATATCGCTCATGCGCACTGTTGCGCCAATGTTGTGGGAATTACGATCGTCCCCTTTTTTTATTCTGTATGAACCATTCAGTGAGAGTGAAATAAAATACGGGAAACGAAAATTTGTGCCTGCGCGAAATCCTTGCATTATATTTTTATCGAGCAATGTATCAGGAAATGATTTCATTGTTTCAAATAAGTACACACTCCGCGTCGCATCATAGCCAACATTTGCCGAGAACCATTGATAGGGATAATAATTGACAGAAAGAAATGTGTTCGACAATGTAAATGCCGATGTGCGCACGCCGTTATTGATATCATTCAATTCTATTTCTGTGCTTTCATACATCGAAAGTTCCGAACCAAGCGATAACGAATTCTGTAGATAAATAAATTCGCGGTCAAGTTTGCTTTCCATCAACTGTCTGCCATAAGCAATGGTGCCGTCATACTGATGAAGGAAATCTGTTCCGTAATGATAGTTCACAAAAACAGCACCTTTCTTATCGTCGCCGTCAATTGCCATATCTCGATCGCCAACTTTTGCACCAAAAATAACTCCCGTAGTAAAATTATTTTGCCGAATATAAAACTGTCCGCCGTCAAATGTACCAAGCCCGCCGACAAAACGAGATGTCATTCTGCCGACACCATATCCGAAAGTACCTTCCGGCAAATCGCGTTGAAGGGCAAACTCATATATTCTATTTTTCAGCCGTGATGTTTCTCCATAGCGATTGTAGTAATCAGACAGATCATAATAATTGCGACTATACATTGTGAACGCCATTCCTGTGCCATACACATTGGCAACATCTAATCGGAACAATGCCGATGGCTGACTTAAATTAAAGCGCGAATATTCAGCGAAAACACCGGAATACTGCACACCAAGTCGTCCTGAAACAATATTTTCATTTGTCGCTTGCGTGGTGCTGGTCATTCGCGATTGTGGTACAGACTGCGTTACGGATGATGAATCTTTCTTTTCAACTACTTCGGCTTTTTTTTCTTCAACAGAAATAATTTTTTCGATGACTGCACCATCACCAACGGCAAAAGAAGTCTGCTGTGAAAGTATTTGTGCAGCGCAGGAATGATTTGAAACAGCAGTTACTGTAACGGTACCAAGTAATTTTCCACTGCGCATTATTTTTAATGTGTCGCCCACAATAATGCGCCGCTCTCGTCCTGCATCAATATACACCACAGAGGCAGAGATGTACGAAATGTTAAAACGAAATTCTTTTTTCTCCTGCGCCACTGCGAGCGCACCAACAAAGAAAAAAATAATGTGAAGTAAATTTTTATTCATGTTTTTTATGTGCGAAATATTTCTAAAAAATTCTTTTATGCTGTACTGACTGTACTCGTGCCGTTTCTAAAAAATAATCTTGTATTATTGCGACCCCCTCTCAATCTCCCCCTTA
>CAYHZL010000261.1:0-4070 GCA_964361075.1 uncultured Chitinophagaceae bacterium | reverse complement strand
GATAAACAAACTCATGGCATCACTTTGTAAATAAGACTTTTTAAGGTTCAACTACGTACTAAACGATGGTAAACAAAGTACATGGTGAACAAGACAACGTATTCACGCAGAGAGAAAATTTATTGCAGTAACAATATTCGGTAGGTTATCCTTTTTCTTGTGAAGTAATATACAAAACGCACAGATTCATTTCAAGCTACATTTTTTCAGGTGCAGTAACATATAAGATTTTGCAGGCATTGGCAATAACCGTTTTCGTCATAATACAAACCACAAGTCTTGCTTGCATAAGCGATTTATCATCGTTAATAACACGATGTTCATGGTAGAAACGATGAAATGTTTCCGCAACCTCGCGCAAATACAACGTCAGTCTGTGCGGTTCGCACGATGCTGCACAGTTCTGTATAATGTCGGGAAACCCAAGCAACAATTTCAGCAACGCAATTTCTTCTTTCGATTGTATCAAATCAAAATTAGTTGTTGCAAGCAACCCGGCAAAATTCCGAATATCAAATCCCTGCTCTTCGGCAAAGCGCAAAATACTGGCAACGCGTGCGTGCGCATATTGTAAATAGTACACCGGATTTTGTTCTGATTGTTCTTTCGCCAACGCGATATCAAATTCGAGATGTGTGTTCGCACTGCGCATCACAAAAAAATATTGCACAGCATCAACACCAACTTCATCAATTAGCTCATCCAGCGTAAAAACTTTTGCATTGCGCTTCGACATTTTTACCACATCATCGCCATCCACAAACGAAACCATTTGATGAATAATGACTTTTACTTTTTCCGGAGAATAACCCAGCGCCTTCACACCGGCAAGCACATCGGGAATTGTTGCAATATGATCCGCGCCAAAAATATCTATAATCCATTCAAAGCCGCGACGAAATTTTTCACGATGATACGCAATATCGGGCAAGCGATACGTCGGCTCACCTGTGCTCTTCACAATCACGCGATCTTTATCAGCGCCAATCGCTTCGGCTCGCAGCCACACTGCGCCGTCTTTTTCAAAAGCAATGTCGAGCTTTTTAAATTCATCGATAATTTCCTGAATTTTTCCGGTGGCATACAACGTATCTTCATTGTAAAATACATCATGCTGAACACCAAGACGCGCTAATGTTTTTTTAATGGCAGCAAAGCACCATTCTTCCCCGCGCTTTTTGAAATATGTACGTTCCGCATCAGTTTCGCGGAGCGAGTTACCTTTCTCTTTCACAATTTCTTGCGCAATCTCGCGGATGTAATTTCCGTTGTAACCATGTTCCGGAAACAAATATTCATCGCCCAATTCTTGTCTGTAGCGCGCGTAAATACTTTCGCCAAACATTCGCATTTGATTGCCCGCATTGTTGAAATAATATTCGCGTGTTACATCAAAGCCCGACCACTCAAGAATATTTGCAAGCACCGAACCAATCACCACTTGTCTGCCGTGTCCGCTGTGCAACGGTCCGGTCGGGTTGGCGCTCACCCATTCAATATTTGTTTTACTGTTGTTGCCGAAATTGGATTTGCCGTAATGTTCGGCATCGCGTAAAATTTGTTTTGCCGATTCAACAACATATCCATCCGCAAATTTAAAATTGATGAAACCCGGTCCGGCAATTTCCACTGACGAAATAAGTTTTGTATCGAGATGTAATTTTTCAACAATTGCTTGTGCAATCTGTCGTGGATTTTTACCGACAGATTTTGCCAACAGCATTGCAACATTTATCGTTAAATCGCCATGCGCTGCAATCTTTGGAACTTCGAAATGAATTTCTACAGTTGGAAATTGTAATTCAGCAAGCGCCGAGGTGATGTGTTTGCGTAAAACTTCTTTCATGCTTCTTTTTTCTTTTTTGCAATTCGTGGTTTCGTTACCCGAGGCTTCGTTGTTTTTATTTTTTCTTTCTTTTCCGGTTCTTCGTCGCTCACGTGTTCAAATTTTGCATCACCCCATAATTTTTCAAGATTGTAAAACGCGCGCGCATCTTTATGAAAAACATGTACAACAACGTCAACATAATCCAACACAATCCAATTTCCTTGTTGATATCCTTCGTGCTTCCACGCATCCTCGCCTTCCTGCCATGTTCCTTCACGAATAGCATCAGCAATAGCACGGGCTTGCGTATCGGATTCGCCGTTGCAGACAACAAAAAAATCTGTCATCGTAGTCAGTGTGCGAAGATCCATAACGACAACATCAAGCGCTTTCTTGGTGAGAGATAATGCGGCAATTTTTTTTGCAAGACTTTTCGATGTCATGTTTTTTCCTTTTAATGTTTCCATGCCGGCAGATTTTGAAAATCTTTACCGATGACAATGGATGCTGTTACAAAATATTCCGGACTGATCTGCTGCACAACATTTTTTTCTGCAATGCCTAATTGCTCTGCAAGTTTTTTTGCGATTTCAATTTTTCCGCTTCGGTCTATCACCAATGATTCTTCCACGTTGAATGATTTGTAGTTTCCCATTTCGACAACGTCATATCCCAAGCCGCGCACGAATGTAGTCATCTTTTGGCCCGTACCGGAAACACCACAGCCATTCAACACATTTACCTGCACCGATGTAACGAACGAATCGAGACTGTTCCTTTTCGATTCTTGCGTTACGTGTGTAGTGCTTCCGCTAAAAAAAAATCCGTAGAAGAGTTGAACAAGAATAAGCAGTCCTATCAACGCAATCAGTATGTTTAGAAGAATGGTTTTTGTTGAAGCAGATGTGAAATCGAATTTGTTTTTCATCATTTAAAATAAAGAACCGAGCACAGCGCATAGAACGGTATGCTCGGCTTTCAAAATCATGTGTATACTGGTACGGTACGTCGTTTCAATTTCCTTCGTTATAGTCAAAACCGGAATACATGCCGCCGCGCTGCGAAAACATTCCGTTGTAACCGCCGAAGTAACCGTATCTATTCCACGGCACTTGTTGATATGAAACGCGCAGCAACATATTTTTTGATGGACGGTAATTTATTTCTGCGCCATCAAAAAAAACTCCGCTCAAACTATTTTGTAATGTACTGTTGAATGTACTATATGGTGAATGCTGCATGCTGACTGCAACGCGCGCATCCACTTGATCGGAAAATTTATACATCATCATATTGGTGTAACTGCCAAGCGCCAATCCTTGTCCGCCGCCCGACATGTAACTCATAGAATAGCTGTGGTGCATTTCAAAATTTGCCGGATTGAAAAAGCTCAACACGTTACTGCTCGTTTCCTGATGAATAAACGAATCGGCAATTTTCGGCTGGTCAGAAGACCGTTGTTTAAATTGTGCAGTGCTGATTTGCAAAACCAGTACACTCGCTGCCATGATATACATTATTTTTCGCATAGGATGCTCGCTCTCTTCACATTCAAATTAAAGAAAAAGGATAGCTTTGTCAATAATAGACGTTGTACTGATAGCAAGAAATTATTTCTTTTTGAAAAACTTTACCTTATCGAGTGTATGGAAATCCGCATCTTGAGTCCAAACAATTGCTTGATGAGTGAGTGCTGTTGCATAAATTACACTATCAGCCATTGGAAGTTTATTTTGAATACTTAACCTTGCGGCGAACGTTCACTAAAACAACGCAGCACTTTTGCGAGCTATGAAAGATTCATTTACTGCGAGCAAAAGTGTTGAGCGACAACAATAAGTTTCTATCAACCAAGGGAGCGTCGTTGTTTTGGTTGTTATGTGGTCGTTGCGTTGCGGTGAAGAATGCACCAAAGTCTCTAAACCCGTACGCTCCGGCGGTCGGCTCCAGCCGCGTGTTAACCCGCTCTCCGGGATAAGTCAAAATGCCAGCGATAGATTCGACTCCAATATACTCAAGATTCCTGCATCAACGGTTTCGTCGAATTTGCGGGCAAACAAGCCTTGACTTGCCAGCAAGAATTCGGCGTCTTTGGAGGTGAAGTCTCTCGGACGTAGCTTTATTGTTCCCATCGGCACCCAGTCAATGGTCCTTTTATCGTCGCTCACGATAATTCCCTTGTAGCTCGTATTCATTATTACCGTCTGAAAGAATCCTTCATCAGATATGAAGGTGTGCCGAT
>CAYHZL010000260.1:0-4079 GCA_964361075.1 uncultured Chitinophagaceae bacterium | reverse complement strand
AGCAGCAGCAGCAGCAGCAGCAGCAGCAGGCATGTTACCTGTTACCGGTGGAACATTTAGTATGGGTAGCCCAACTGGTGTTGGCGATAGTGATGAACAGCCACAACATTCTGTAACACTTTCAGATTTTTCTATCAGCACAACAGAAATACGTTGGGGAATGTGGGACACCGTTGCAGCGTGGGGAAAAAATAATGGCTATACAGATTTACCAACAGGTAGAAAAGGATATAACGGCGATGCAACACATCCCGTAACAGAAGTAAGTTGGTACGATATTGTAAAATGGTGCAATGCCCGTTCACAAAAAGAAGGATTAACACCTGTCTATTACACGAGCACAACTTTTACAACGGCAAATATTTACAAAACCGGACAAACTGATTTGCAAAATACGATGGTGAACTGGAGTGCAAATGGCTACCGATTACCGATTACCGACTGAAGCCGAATGGGAATACGCGGCACGCGGAGGAAACAAAAGTAATAATTACACATACAGCGGAAGCAACACACTCGATAATGTAGCGTGGTATTCTTCAAACTCCGGCAGTAACACACACCAAGTAGGAACAAAAGCCGCGAACGAACTTGGCTTATATGATATGAGCGGCAATGTGTGGGAATGGTGCTGGGATTGGTATGGGACATACAGCAGCAGTGCGCAAACAAATCCGTACGGCGCAACAACCGGAACCTACCGCGTTCTTCGCGGCGGTTCTTGGAACTACTTTGATGATTTCTGCCGTGTTTCTAATCGCAACTACAGTTCCCCCGACAACAGGAACTACCTCATTGGGTTTCGAGTTGCCAGGACTAAATAATTTTTTCTTTATTCCTTTACGCTTTTTATGGTTTTGCCGCACGCGAAGCGGGCGGCAAAACTGAAAATTTTTTGAAAATAAATACATGCCCGCTCAAGAAAATGCAATAACAAAAACATTTGATCTTATAGTGTATCTGATACCAATTTTAGAAAAATTTCCGAGAAGTCAAAAATACATTTTGGGAGATAGAGTAGAAACAAAAATGTTAGAGATACAAGAGAAACTTATTGAAGCGTATTATACAAAACAAAATAAAGTCGGTATATTAAGGGCGGTAAATATCCAAATTGAACAGTTACGGTATCTTGTGCGTTTGTTGCACGAAATGAAATATATGAATACCGAAAAATACGGAACACTGTCAGAAAAAATAAACGAGATTGGAAGAATGTGCGGCGGGTGGGAAAAAGCAATGCAAACGAAATAAATAAAGCAGGTCAAACATTCGTCGTAGGTCAAACATTCATTGTAGGTCAAACATTCCTGTTTGACATTTTGAATGTACACATGAACATAGACAAACAGGAATGTTTGTCCTACGGATGTGATATTACAAATAATTGGTCAAAAATTTTATTGCAACACGTATGAAACAGACAACACCATTTGATAACAAAATCTTTAAGGAAATCGCAGGTCAAACATTCGTCGTAGGTCAAACATTCCTGTTTGACATTTTGAAATTGACATTCAGAAATTGACATTCAGAAAATCCTAGAAATAATTAATTATGGAAATTCTCTTTTTACTAGTTGGAATAATTCTTGGCGGCACAGCAGCGTGGTTTATTGCAAAATATAAATTTGAACGAACGACAGGAATATCGTCAGAAGAACTATCATCGTACACGAATCAAATTAGTGCACTGCAGGAACAAAAGAGCAAGCTTGAAGGACGCAATATTGCTGTCGAAGAACGGCTGCAACACATTGAAGGTGAGCTTTCGCTAGAGCGTAATAAAGTTATTGAATTGAACTCATCGCTTGCAAAAATTAATACAGAATACAGTGGCATTGAACAGCGGCTCCGCGAGCAAAAAACGGAACTGGAACAGTTGCAGCAGAAATCGGAAACGGTATTCAAAAATCTTGCGAATGAAATTTTAAATGAAAACAGCAGACGCTTTGCCGAACAGAATAAAACGTCTCTTGCCGATATATTGAATCCGTTAGGTGAAAGAATAAAAGATTTCGAAAAGAAAGTGAGTGACGTACATGTTTCCGATACACGGGAACGCGCTTCGCTACAAGAACAAATTCGCTTCCTTACAGATTTGAATCAACAGGTATCAAAGGAAGCGAACAATCTTACCAATGCATTAAAAGGACAAGCAAAGACGCAAGGAAATTGGGGGGAGTTTATTCTTGAACGTGTGTTGGAAAAATCTGGATTGACAAAAGGGCGTGAGTACACTGTGCAATCAAGTATGGCAACAGAAGACGGCAGACGTTTGCAGCCCGATGTGATCATCAATCTTCCGGAGAACAAACATTTGGTGATTGATTCCAAAGTTTCTTTAGTCGCATACGAGCGGTACTGCAATGCAGAAACTTCGGAAGAAAAAAATCTTGCCATGAAGGAACACTTGCTTTCGATTCGCAGCCATATCAAAAACTTGAGCGGCAAAAGTTATCAAAATTTATATCAGCTTACTTCGCTCGATTTTGTGTTGTTGTTTATTCCAATAGAACCGGCATTTAATGAAGCGGTGAATACCGATATTACGTTGTACGACGATGCATTCGAGAAAAACATCGTCATTATTTCTACTTCAACATTACTGGCAACGCTGCGCACTATCGCAAATATTTGGAAACAGGAAAATCAGAATAAGAATGTACTAGAAATTGCAAAGCAAGCCGGCGATCTGTATGACAAGTTTGTCGGATTTATTGATGACATGACGACCGTCGGTAAGCAGCTTGATTCTGCAAAAGATAATTACACAGAAGCAATGAAGAAACTTTCTACCGGCAGCGGTAATATTGTTAAAAGATTTGAAAACATTAAAACCCTCGGTGCAAAAGCGAGTAAATCTCTTCCACAAAAACTGCTCGACCGTGCGAATGAAGATGATGAGCTAAAGTTGGAATAATCTTTATTCCTCACAGTGTCTCCGTAAAAATTTAAACATCAATTTCTATTGTAATTTTTTTTTATTAATGCACCAATCAAAACTTCGCTACGGCATTATAGGATTTGGAAACTTTGCAGAGCGTGCGATACTTCCTGCAATTCAGGCATCGCATAATTCTGAAGTTGTTGCTATTCAAAAAAGAAATCAGGCAGAAGCGGAAGTAAAAGCTCGCCAATATGGAATTCCGTTTGCGTTTAGTTCGACGGAAGAACTTGTGCACTGCGCAGATGTTGATGCCGTCTTTATCGTCGCTGCAAACTCGCAACACTGTGCAGAAACGCTTCTTGCATCGAAAGCGAACAAACATGTGCTTGTTGAAAAACCAATGGCGATGAATGTTGCTGAAGCACAAAGAATGATTGATGTGTGCAAGCAGAATAATGTGAAATTGATGGTTGGGTACATGCTGCGTTTTTCTCCATTGTTAATTCGAATGAGAGAATTGGTGCGAGAAGGACATCTCGGCAAGATAATTTCTGCACGTTCGGAATTTGTGTACGATGCAAGCCTCAGCAAGCGCACGTGGTTGTTCGATAGAAAAATTGCGGGAGGCGGTCCAACATTTGATATTGCTGTGCATTGTTTCGATTCACTCCGGTTTATTTTGGATGATGAAATAATTTCCACACAAGCAATGTTGAATCCGCAGCCGACAGAAACGAGAACGGAAGTTTCGAGTTTGCTATCGCTGCAATTTGCTAAAGGACACTCGGCTTCAGTTTTCACATCATTTGAAGTACCAGTGCGGAAAACATTATTAGAAATAACCGGAAGGAAGGGAATTCTTTCTGTAGAAAATTTTACAGTAAGCAATGTAACGGCGGATTTGGTTATTGAAATGGGCGAAGAGGGAACATCGCAAAGCAAAACTACCGAGCACATCATCGTTCCGAATTTATACACAGAAGAAGTTTCACATTTTACCGATGCAATTCGTGCAGACACCGAACCGCAATGCGGCGGTGAAAACGGGTTGCGGAATCAACAAGTACTGGAAGAAGCGTTTAAAATATGAAGGATGAATTATGAAATATGAAGTTTCATGCTCATTCTTTTTTTTCATTGTTGATGATAGCTATTAAATTAATTGTTCATAATTCATAATTCATAATTCA
>CAYHZL010000259.1:0-4086 GCA_964361075.1 uncultured Chitinophagaceae bacterium | reverse complement strand
GGACTTCGGTCGCTTCGCTCCCTCGCAATGACGACGATGTTTTTAGAGATGCCCACAATACTAACACCTATAACGTAAGGAGAAATAGCAATGGCTATCAGCAAAACAACGAAAGCAGAACTTGTCAAAAAATATGGAAAGTCCGCAAACGATAGCGGAACACCTGAAGTGCAAATTGCAATTTTAACTGCAAACATAAATGATTTATCGGAGCATTTTGCAGCTCATAAAAAAGATTATCATTCCAAAGTCGGTTTGCTCGGCATGGTTGGTAAACGCCGCCGCTTGTTGGATTATCTGGTGGAAAAAGATATTAATCGTTATCGCAAAATTATTCAAGAATTGGCAATCCGCAAGTAATTCGACTTGCTTACACTTTATAACCAGAAAGAATTATGATGATAAAAAAAGAAATTCAGATTGGCGCATATACGCTCTCTTTTGAAACCGGTAGGTTTGCAAAACAGGCAGATGGCGCTGTAATGGTGCGCTTTGCAGACACGATGGTGCTTGCAACTGTTGTTACATCCAAGGAAGCGAAAGAAGGTCTCGATTATTTTCCGTTGCAAGTTGAGTTTCGAGAGAAACTTTCTGCTGCAGGAAAAATTCCCGGCGGTTTTTTGAAACGCGAAGGTCGTCCGAGCGATAAAGAAATTTTATCTGCGCGATTAATTGATCGCCCGATTCGTCCGATGTTTCCCGATGGCTACCACAACGATACACAAATTGTTGTTACTGTGTATTCCTCAGATCAACAAAACGATGCCGATGTGCTTGGCGCTTGCGCGGCTTCCGCAGCGTTAATGATTTCTGATTCACCATTTGATGGACCAATTGCAGAAGTTCGTGTTGCCAGAATTAACAACGAGTTTATTTTGAATCCAACATTTGCTGAACTTGAGTTGAGTGATATGGATGTAACTGTTGCCGGCACTGAAACTTCAATCAATATGGTTGAAGGAGAGTCAAGAGAAATTTCTGAAGAAGATATGCTCGCAGCTCTTCGTTTCGGTCATGATGCAATTAAAAAAATCTGCGGGGTACAAAAAGAATTAGCTGCCGAAATAAAAAAACAAAAGCGCACAGTTCCGCCATCTCCGATTAGTGCGGAACTTATTCGTGATGTAAAAGAATTGGCAGATGAAAAATACCGCGTTGCTGTTGCAACCGTTTTTACAAAAGAAGAACGCGCAGAAGCAAACGCTGCAATTAACGCAGAAGTATTGCAAGCAGTATCAGAAAAATATCCGGAGCAGGAAAAACATATCAAATCTGTTTTGCATGATATTGAAAAAACAGAAATGCGTGAAATGATTCTTCGCGATAAAAAACGTTTAGATGGACGCGGCTTGGCTGATATCCGTCCGATTACAATCGAAGTTGGTGTTTTGCCGCGCACACATGGTTCAGCATTATTCACGCGAGGAGAAACACAATCGCTCACAACAGTAACGCTTGGCACCAAAACAGACGAACAAAAAACCGATGGTCTGGTTCCTGAACAACCGCGCCGATTTATGTTACACTATAATTTTCCTCCGTTCAGTGTTGGTGAAGTTGGAAGATTGGGTGGAACAGGTCGTCGTGAAATTGGGCATGGAAATCTGGCTGAACGCGCATTGAAAAATCTTCTTCCCGATGAAAAAGAATTTCCATATACGATTCGTGTAGTATCTGATATTTTGGAATCGAATGGATCATCTTCTATGGCAACCGTCTGCGCCGGTTCGTTGGCGTTGTTCGATGCAGGTGCACCATTGAAAAAATCTGTTGCCGGTATTGCAATGGGTTTAGTAAAAGAAGGTAATCGCGTTGCAGTGTTAAGCGATATTCTCGGTAACGAAGATCATCTTGGCGACATGGATTTTAAAGTTGCCGGTACTTGTGATGGTATTACTGCATTTCAAATGGATATAAAAATTCAAGGCATCACATTCGATATTATGGAAACAGCACTCTCGCAAGCAAAAGCGGGAAGATTGCACAAGCTGAAAATTATGGATTCGGCAATTGAAGGACCGCGCGTTGATTTAAGTCAGTATGCGCCGCGTATGACATCAATAAAAATACCTGTTGATTCAATTGGAGCGCTTATTGGTCCCGGTGGAAAAAATATCAGAAGCATCGTTCAAGAATCCGGTGCTGAAATAAATATCGAAGATGATGGCACTGTAGTTATCGCAGCAACAACAAAAGAAGCGAGCGATAAAGCAATAGCACTTATCGGCAGAATATGTGCTGTACCGGAAATTGGCAAAACGTACAAAGCAACTGTTAAAAAAATTATGGACTTCGGTGCGTTTGTTGAAATACTTCCCGGCAAGGAAGGACTTGTTCACGTTTCGCAGCTTGATACAAAGCGTATCGAAAAAGTTGCCGACTTCGTAAAAGTTGGCGATGTGTTTGATGTAAAACTTCTTGAAATTGATGACAAAGGCAGATTGAATCTGAGTAGAAAAGCAGCAATGAAGGAAGCAAGCGCAAACCAAACACCTACTGAAACAAATTAAAAAAATAAGGTATCGTCCCCATCAAAATTTCGGTGGGGATTTTTTTTTATGGATAAAATACTTACTAAAGCAAAACATCTTCGCGGCGAATTAGTTGTCCCCGGCGATAAATCAATTTCTCATCGCGCGGTAATGATTGCGGCGCTTGCAGAAGGAACATCTGAAATTACCGGCTTTCTCGCCGCCGCCGATCCGTTAAGCACTATTGCCTGTTTTAAAGCGTTAGGCGTTGAATATGAAATCTCCAACGACATTGTTCGTGTTCACGGAAAAGGATTGCTTGGCTTGCGTGAACCCGCTTCTATGCTCAATGCAGGAAATTCCGGAACGACCATTCGTTTAATCAGTGGTATTCTTGCCGGACAAAAATTTCCGACAAGAATTTCCGGCGATGAATATCTTGTGAAGCGTCCGATGAAGCGCATCATCGAACCGTTAATGAAAATGGGCGCACGAATTTCTTCGACAGAAAAATTTACTGCGCCGCTTGCAATTTCTCCTGTTGCAAAATTAAATGCCATCCGTTACGAGTTACCAATTGCAAGCGCACAAATAAAATCTGCCGTGTTGCTCGCCGGTTTATACGCTGAAGGTACAACGTGCGTTGTTGAAACCGAACAGTCGCGCGATCATACCGAACGCATGCTTGGCTTACAGTCGAAAAAGATTGATGGAAAAAACTGCATTACTGTTGAAGGTGGAATGAAACTTCGTTCAACGCAATTTGCTGTGCCGGGCGATCCTTCTTCTGCGGCATTTTTTATCGTAGCCGGATTAATTGTTCCTCATTCCGAAATACTTATTAAAAATGTCGGACTCAATCCGACGCGCATCGGATTTTTGAGCGTGTTGAAAAAAATGGGCGGTCAGATTGAAATTCTTGATGAAAAAATAGTGGGCGGTGAACCGATCGGAAATATTCTTGTAAAAAGTTCTTCGCTCACAACAGATTTTGTTGTTGAAGGTGAAATCATTCCTAATATCATTGATGAGATTCCAATTCTTGCTATTGCGGCAGTATTTGCAAAAGGCAAAATCATTTTTAAGAATGCAGCCGATTTGCGCAACAAAGAGTGTGATAGAATTAAAGCGGTGTGCAATAATTTTTCGCTCATGGGAATTGAAACGGAAGAGTCTCCTGATGGATTTGCATTTGAAAGTAAAATTGATGTACATACCTCAGAGTTTAACAGCTTTGGCGATCACCGTATTGCAATGTCGTTTGGCATTGCAAGTTTAGCGCTCGATGGTGAATCGAAAATTCTTGACGCCGGCTGTGTTGATATATCGTTTCCGACTTTTTGGCAAACACTGCAAATACTAATTCAATGAAAAAGTCAAAATGAAAAAACAAAAAATATTTCTCGCAAAGTCGCCAAGACGCAAAGTATTTATTCTATATCGGGTCTAATACCCCGACGTCACAAAGTGATCCCTTCGGGACTTGCGTCGTCATTCCGGCGGAAGCCGGAATCCACAAAATGGATGCCAGCGTACGCTGGCATGACAAATACCCCGCAACTTGCTGCGGGGATGATTTATTTTCAGAAACATCTGACATCTTGTAGAATTTTTC
>CAYHZL010000258.1:0-4102 GCA_964361075.1 uncultured Chitinophagaceae bacterium | reverse complement strand
ATTTTGTCTGCCTTGTTGGTCATTCTTTCTATGAGTATCATACACTTGGTGTTTGTTGCCGGAACTATTGGCACTCCATACAAAATTAAAGAACCGTTCATTCTGCTTATCGGTCCATTGTTACTGTTGTACATCCGGGAGTTGATCAACCCAAGAAGATTGATTCTTGCAGATGCTCTTCATCTTATTCCTTTTTTTCTCTTCTTTCTCATTCTTCTGCCGGCAACCATCTTTGGTGCAGCCTCTGCGTATGGCGAATTTCTATTCCGGAATGCGATCGCGATGAGCCTTGTTATTTGGACGCTGGTTGTTGTTCAATACGGTTATTACTGGTGGAAGATCGTGCACATCATTAATAATCATCGAACTGTAATTGAATCAGAGTTTTCCAACACTGAAGGAAAGACGTTGTCATGGATGAAAATCTTCCTGCATGTGTTTGGCGTATTCTTTTTTCTACTACTTGTAACGCTCGGGCTTACCATACATAGAGTTGAATATTCTGTTGTGGATATGGTTATTTGCATTGCGCTCTCGTGTACTATTTTTGTGATAGGATATGAGGGACTGTTACAGGAAGAAATTTTTTCAAACGTCAGTGAATTGCAATCCAATATTGATATACAAACAGAAACTGAGCGCAGTGCGGAACCACGGCAGGTTAATACACAAGATAACGAGTTAGTGCAAAAACTGTTGGCTTATCTCGACGTTAAAAAGCCATATTTGAATGAAGCACTGACACTCACCGAACTTGCCAAACAATTAGAGATGACACGAAACCAACTCTCCTTCCTTATCAACAATAATTTGGATCATACCTTTTATTCGTTCATCAATAAGTACCGTGTTGAAGAGGTGAAGCGGCTCATTTCCGATCCGAAGAACAAAAATTTTACCATTCTTTCTTTGGCGTATGAAGCCGGCTTTCCTTCAAAATCTTCCTTCCATTCCATCTTCAAAAATGTTACAGGTCTAACTCCTACCGAATACCGAAACAGACTTCAATAATTCTTCAGGATTTAGTGCATCTCTAAAAACCTTCAAGGTTTATCTTGACCAAATTTTGTGATGTTAAAATTTTATGGTACATCGCAAAAATAAAAACCTTGAAGGTTTCGTTACTAGTTTTTAGAGATGCCCTTTATATACTTCTTCAAAAGTTGTAGTCCCAACAGATACGTTCGGACGATCTCCGTTTCACGCTGTTGTATATTTGTGTTGAATCAACTATACAAAGAACAAACGGAGAGCAATCCCTATGAAGCAGTATATTAGCATCAAACGATCAGCAATTATTTTCGCTTTCGTTGTTTTAACACTTTCGAGTTATGCGGCGGAAATCTCGAACGGAACGATAACCGGAAAAGTAATTGATAAAGAAACGAAGCAGCCTATTCCAAACGTGAACGTACTTGTTGTTGGAACAGTACACGGCAGCGCAACTGATTTGGATGGAAAATTTTCTATACAAGGAGTAGAAGAAAATATTTATAAGCTAAAATTTTCTTCTGTTGGTTACACAAGCCATATAGAAAATGAGATTCGCATCATTCGTGGAAAGTCAACAACGGTAAAAGAGATTGAACTGAGCGAATCTGCTACATCGGTAGATTCCGTGATTATTACCGCAGGGTATTTTTCAAACGATAACGTTACACCAATGACGAGCTATACGTATTCGCGAGAAGAGATTCGCCGCAGTCCCGGTTCTGCGGGAGACGTATTCCGTGCGATTGAAACATTGCCAGGTGTGAGCGGGAGCGGCGGCGAGTTTTCGGCTTTCGCGGTGCGCGGAGGCAGTCCCCGCGACAATATTGTGTTGATTGATAACATCCCGTTCGACAAAGTATCACATTTCGATTGGGGACCATCGGAAGAAGGGGAAGCACAAGGAGGACGGTTCAGTATTTTTGCGCCGGGATTGATTGACGAAGCAAATTTTCAAGCAGGGGGATTTGCAGCAAAATACGGAGGAAAGAACTCATCGTTTGTTGATCTCAAACTAAAAGATGGCAACACTGAATCCTTTTCGATGAACGGTTCGTACGACTTGCTTGGATGGGAAGTGAATTATGACGGACCAACGCATTTTCTGAACAATACATCGTTGTTGCTTTCTGCACGAAGTATAGATTTCAAACGACTGCTTGAAATGCTCGATAGAAAAGACGAGGGCACACCAAGTCTTACCGATGTGATTGTAAAAACAACGACAGAACTTTCACCAAAGCACAAACTTTCTCTTTTAGGGGTGTACGCGCCGGAGAAGTTTGACCGCACGATTGAAAATGTTTTTGCATCCAAGGATGGAAACTATCGGACATTTATCGGCTCGCGGGAAGAAACAAAATATCTTGTCGGCGCGAACTGGCGTTGGCTTACAAGCACATCAAGTTTTTGGGAGAACACTTTTTATTACAAACGCACGGATATTGATTACAATTCGGGAAAGGCGTATACCGACCCGATCAATGGCGTGAGGCCGACAAAAGAAACCGCAGCAACGAGACGCGACTATTTTACTGTGAACAATAGCGACTATCAACTGGGACTGAAGTCGCAATTCACGCTCACACCATCATCGGTTTCTACAATTCAAACCGGTGCTGAAGTGTTTCAAGTACGGTTTGACTACAACACAAACCAAAAAGGATTGGACACGCTATATTTGTTCGATAAAAATGATTACCGTCCGGATCCGGCAAAATATTTTATCATTGCAGATCCCCGCTATGTAAATTCTCTATCTGCGGGAAACAAACTCAATGTGAATGCGTTTGTGGACTACAAATACAACGTGACTGAACAATTCACGGTGATGCCCGGTGTGCGTTACGAGTTCAACGGATTCAACGAGAAAAGTTACGTCTCGCCGCGATTCAGCGCGAGTTACCAACTCGCCGAACGTACAAAACTCAATGCCGCCGCCGGCGTGTATTATCAAACGCCTGAGCTTCGCTTTTTTGCTATGAACAGTCAAAATGCTTTGTTAGATAATGAAAAGGCTATCCACTACATCGCTGGTGTAACAACGTACCTGAGCGATGACATGAAGTTGACCGCAGAAGTATATCGCAAGAATTTTATTAATCTTATCGTTCATCCAGACAGAAGCACACAGGTGCGCAACAATGCAGGAACAGGATATGCGCAAGGTATTGATTTCGGTTTGATTAAAAAATTTTCCGAACAATGGTACGGGCAGGTGAATTACTCCTATTCAACCAACAAGCGCAATGATAACGATGGGAATGGAGAATACAACGGCGATTTCAGCCAGCCGCACGTTTTCAATATCCTCTATGGGTATGAGTTGAATAAAGAATGGTCGTTCTCAGCAAAATGGAAGTACGCCACCGGCAGACCGAAAGATTCATTTATTGTACATGGAAATATCTTCAATGATCCGAACGTTGTTCGGTACTCGAAAGAAATTACGGGCAACAATGTCCAACGATGGGAAGATTTCCAAACGTTAAATTTCCGCGTTGACTATCGGCACCAATTCGGAAGTCTTGCGCTTGTTACATTTCTCGACGTTCTCAATCTTTACGACCGATTGAATGCGAGTGAAGAGCAATTAAACGAGATCACAGGCACGATTAAGAAAAGCGGATTCCGAATTATTCCGACTCTCGGAGTTAAATTAGAATATTAAAGCGATGGTATGCAAAAAGGAAAAGAACAACAGCTATGCGAGCATGACATTCCTATTTTGTTCGCAGCACGAATATTATATCTCTCAAAATTTTAACCAATAAGGAGCAAATGTAAATGTCAAACTTCATTCAATTCAAACAAGTTTCTAAATGGTACGAATCTGCCGCCGGACGATTTGATGCACTCAAAAATATTGATCTCAATATCAGACAAGGCGAGCATGTGGCTATTGTGGGAAAATCCGGCAGCGGAAAATCCACATTATTGAACATGCTCACGGGTATCGATCATCCCAGCAAAGGCACTGTTACTATCAATTCTACTGAAGTCCACACGTTAGACGAAAGCCGCTTGGCTACGTGGCGCGGTAAACATGTTGGTATCGTTTTTCAATTCTTTCAGCTCATTCCAACACTCACGATATTAGAAAACTTACTTA
>CAYHZL010000257.1:0-4131 GCA_964361075.1 uncultured Chitinophagaceae bacterium | reverse complement strand
GGGACGGGGGATTCGTTTTTGTTCTTTGGAAATACTGAAATTATGCCGAAGGAGTTCTTCGGACCTTCGGGACAAAAAACACGCTCATAAAAAACACTCGCTCGCAATGACTTTTTTCAGCGAGAACTAATTACGTAAATATAAAAAAAAATTTGAATAAAAGTGAAACTGTAGTAACCATCATCCTGTATTTCGTAATCCTGCAGCAATGCCGTTAATGCACAAAAACATCACATCCTCCAATTCTTTTCGTGCATCACTTGTAATATTTTGTTTGCGTAAACGTTTCAACAATTCAATCTGAATAAAACTCATCGGATCTACGTACGGGTTGCGAAGCTGAATGGACCGTTGCAGCGTAGTATTGTTATCCAAAATATTTTTTTGTTTGGAAATTGTCAGAAGCGCAGACTGTGTTTGTTCAAAATGTTTTTTTAGAAGTGAAAAAATTTCCTTCCCTAATGCCGGCGGTTCAACCAGCGCGGCATATTGTTCAGCAATTCCAAAATCTGCTTTAGCAAGTATCATCTGAATATTGTCAATCATATTTTTGAAAAATTTCCAGTTGCTGTACATTTCTTGTAATAAACGCAATTCTTTTTTCGATGCGGTATTTAATTTCAACGACTGTTGAAAAAATCCTTCATCTACACCAAGCCAACCCGGTACATTATGGCGGCTTTGCATCCAGCCGAATACCCATGGAATTGCACGCAGGTCTTCGATGCGTTCTGTGTTGATACGTTTTGCAGGACGCGAACCAATTTTCATCCGCGTTATTTCTTTCAGCGGCGTTGCCTGAAAATAATAGGGGACAAAGTTCGGTGTTTCGTACACTGTGCGTCGGTATGCGTAAAATCCTTTTTCAGCAATAGCATCCATTGCAGTGAACCACTGCGGATGCTGCTGCACGATAATTCTGCTTAAATTTGTTTTGTCGAAATACTTGATTAACATTGCTGATGTCGTCAGTTCAAGTGTTCGTTGCGCAATATCTTTGTGCGAATATTTTAATGCAATCACTTCGCCTTGTTCGGTAATTTTTATTTTACCGTTAATAGATTTTCCACTGAGCGACATGATTGCTTGAAATTCCGGACCGCCGCCGCGCCCCACAGTTCCTCCTCGTCCATGAAAAAACATCCAATCAATGGTATGCTTCAAAGAAACTTTTGCTAATGCGCGCTGCGCTTTATACAATTCCCAATTTGAACTGAGGATGCCGCCATCTTTATTGCTGTCTGAATAGCCAAGCATAATTTCTTGCTGATTGTTGCGTGCAACAATATTTTTTTTATATGCGGCGTTGGTATAGAGCACCTCCATAATTTTTGGTGCACTGCGAAGATCGCTGATAGTTTCAAACAGCGGTACAATATTAAGTGCGCTCTGCCATTTTTGTTTTCCAACAATAAGCAATCCGGTCAACTTCATTAGAAAAAGAACTTCCAATACATCCGCAGGTGATTCGGTCATGCTGATGATGTAGGAACGTATCGCACGCGCATCTATTTTTTGCAATGCCTTCGCAATGGTGCGCAATGTCGCAATCACTTCTGTGCTTTGCGGCGTTAGCAACGCATCCTTGAAAACTGGAATACTGTTCGATTGCAATTGCTTGGTCAACCATTGTGCGCGTTCTGAATCTGAGAACGTGGAATATGCAACGTGCCACTGATCGCAAAGTTCGATAAGCGTCTGCGTGTGATTTTTTTTGTGTTGTCTGATATCGAGCGTTGCAAGATGGAATCCGAAAGTTTCCGCATTGCGAAGAAGTTGTTTCAATAAACCATCGGCAAGGAGAGTGCCTTTGTGTGTACGCAAACTGCGGTCAATCATGCGCAAGTCTTCAATAAATTCCGATGATGACGAATATGTCCGTTCCGAAGGTTCGAGTGTTTCTTCGATGGCATCTTTGTATCGTTTTAATTTACGATGGATCATCGCAATCTTCATTCGATACATTTCATCTTTATTGCGAATAAAACGAGGGACACCTTTTGCATCGAGCGCGTATTCTTGTTCGACCGATGTGCGAAGTTCATCACTGATAGAAATTAATTTTGAAGATTCACTATGTTCAACATAAAGTTCATCAAGTTGTTTTAAATAGACATCAATAATCGTGTGTGCTTGTCGTTTTAATGTAGACCATGTTACATCTGCGGTAACAAACGGATTGCCATCTCTGTCGCCGCCAATCCACGAACCAAACTGAATGAATGATGGAATTTTTTTTACAAGTTCGGGATATGTTGAAGCGAGTGCATTTTCCATTTCTGCATAGAAGGATGGAATCGCGTCGAGTAACACAGCCGTAAAATAATGGAGACCGTTGTACACTTCATCGAACGGTGTCATATCGTACGAGCGAGTCTCTTCTGTTTGCCACAAACTGGTGATGTAGCGTTTAATTCCTGTTTCAAGAACAATTGTTTCATCAAGGGAAGTTTCTTTTTTGTCGAACTCTTCAAGCAGTTTCCAAATACGGGAGTGTTTTTCTAATACCGTGCGGCGTGTTGCTTCGGTTGGATGTGCTGTAAAAACAGGAGAAATAAAAAGCCGCGAAAATAATTCTGCAACTTCATGTGGACGAACATTTTTCTTTTTCAAAAAAAGCAGAGTGTTGTGCAACGAACCCTGTGGCGATGAATTTTGTCCGAGCACTTTTTGCGCACGCAGCCGTTGAATGCGGTGATGTTGTTCCGCTAAATTACTTAATTGAAAATAGATAGCGAATGCTCGTACAACTTTTGACATTGTTGCCGTATCCATAGCGGCAATGTTCTTTTGTAATTGTGCCTGAATTATTTTTGACGGTTTTTTTCGTAATTCTTTTGTAGAGCGGCGCAAGTCTTCAATGATGGAAAACAAGTGTTTGCCTTCTTGTTCTTGAATTACTTCGCCGAGAATGAAG
The DNA here is from genome assembly GCA_964361075.1 of uncultured Chitinophagaceae bacterium. Classification (GTDB taxonomy): domain Bacteria; phylum Bacteroidota; class Ignavibacteria; order UBA10030; family UBA8401; genus CAYHZL01. Next base: position 1,214 of record CAYHZL010000257.1, on the reverse strand, counting down.
CCAAGTGTATGAATTGTTGAACTTAATAATTTATCTAATTCAGTGTTTCGTTGCGGCATTACGGAAGTCTCTGTTAATAGTTCGATTGTTGGTAGCGTTCAATTTTTTGCAGTACAATTTCAATTTCTTTATCCCAGAATATCCAGTTGTGTTCACCAATGGTTTCGTGAAACTCGTATGCAGCTTTTTTCTTTCGTAATGTTGTTGAAAAAAGATTTGAGTATTCAATAATTTCAGGAATACCATCGTTGTGTCCAACTGAAAGATAAAGATAGGGAAGACGGTCTATTGATACACTATCGATGAGAGTGAAAACATCATTCTTCAAAAATTCATTTTTATTTTCGCCGAAAGCAGTTTTTAGTGACTGAACATATTCCGATGGACGTTTCTGTATAATCAAATTCATTGTAGCCGGAAGATGAATTGCGCCGCTTAATGACGCACAGTAAAAAAACGTTTCCGGATATTTGATTGCAAATTTTAATGCGCCATATCCGCCCATCGAAAGTCCGGCGATTGCTCTGCCGTGCCGCGTTGCAATTGTTCTGTATTTTTTATCAACAAAAGAAATTATTTCTTTCATAATGTAATCTTCAAAATTATTATTTTTTACCGTTGGCGAATTACAATACCAACTGTTTCTTCCATCAGGCGTAATAATAATAAAGTTATATTGCTTTGCGTATTTCACTAATTCTGTAAACCGAACCCAATCCGAATAATTTCCTGTATAGCCGTGCAATAGATAAAGTGTTGTATAGCGTTCTTGAGTATCGTTGTAATGTTCAGGAAGAATCGCATAAAATTTCATGTATGCGTTCACGCTGATGGAGAACAGACTGTCTTCCACAACTTTAACATCGCTCTGTGCTTTTACGTACGGCGCGCAGCAAACACACAATACAAAAAAAAGAATTCGTAGTCTCATAGCAGTAGTAGTTAAATTATTGTCTGAATGAATATAATAAATTATGCTCAAAATTTAGTTTTATTACAACCTTGATTTTTGAGATTCGTAATAAATGCTTTATATTAATTTAACGTATCTATTCATTGTTTTAAATGTATAGAACAATATCCTGCTAAATCGCAGAGAAAAACTTAAGGGCATCTCTAAAAACATTGTCGTCATTGCGATCCGCCGAAGGCGGAGAAACAATCTTTATTTCTGTATAATGGAAGAAGATTGCTTCGGTCGTTCCTCCCTCGCA
>CAYHZL010000256.1:0-4177 GCA_964361075.1 uncultured Chitinophagaceae bacterium | reverse complement strand
AGGCTGTAAGTCCGCCGTCTTTTTGGCGGAGGGATTAGTTGAATCAATAATAACGCTGTGTAGTTACATGAAATTAAATAAACGAATGAAAAAAATATATATTGCATATTGTTTAATCTTTTACGCGAGTGTAGTTGTGCGCAGCGAACAACAGGATGCCGATGTTCGGGTGTTGCAATCCGACGCGAGCGGTATTACTGTTGAATTTACACCGCGCTACAGTGCGCCGCGAAATGTAAATGCAAACAATACGGAATACCAACTCTTTCTTTTCCAGAACGCGGTGCAATTGGGAAAAAGTGGTACGCCGGATGTTCGTTCGCGTTCACTTGATCTTGCTTTGCCTGGAAGAAATAATAATCGCGTTGTGGTGCTCAACACCCAATATGAAATAGTGAACGGAATTGCATGTGCGCCTGTCGCTGAATTTGCATACAACGCACAGACTAAAACGATGGAAAAAAAATATCGTGAAGATTTTTCCGGTGTTGTGGCAGAGTTTCCATCTGAAGTTGCATCGCTTCACATTGTTGGTAATGTGAAAGGAAAAATTCTTGGACATATTATTTTTTCTCCGCTTCAATACAATGCCACAACGAAGAGTCTAAAAAAATATTCGCGCATTGTTGCCAGAGTAGAGTACGGAAATATTGAACGCCAATTTGGCGGCAGTCAAGACGACGAGTGGGCGCGTGCTTCACTTCTGAATTATGAAGTTGCACAAAATTGGAAAACTGTATCGCTGGCAAAACAGATGGCAACTCCCAGTGTGCTTGCATCAGGTATGTGGTTTAAGGTAGAAGTAATTGAGGATGGAATGTATAAAATAGATGCATCGTATTTACGTACGTTGGGAGTAAATCTCTCGTCGCTTACTTCAATCTACGATGTAAAAATTTTTGGAAGCGATGGCAAAGCGCTGAATCCTGCTTTGGCAGTTGCACGCCCAAGCGATTTGCCGCCACTTGCGGCATTCTATTATGATGCAAATGGAAATACTAAATTTGATGCGGACGATTATGTTCTTTTCTACGGACAAGGTGTAACAGGGTGGACGTATAATTCAGGAACAAAACAATTTTCACATTATACAAATCCATACACGAATAGTAATTTTTATTTTGTTCAAATAAATTCGCAAGGCGCTGCAAAACAGATGACGGTAGGTTCTGCAAACGGAGCAATCGCAAAAGTAATGCAGGTAACCGGCAAAATGTTTTTCGATGAGGAAAAAATAAATTTTAATCAGTCGGGATTGGAATGGTTTAGCGCGCCGATGAACCCAAAAGATTCGCGTGTTATCAGCAATAAATTATTTGGATACATTGCAGGCACACTTATTACGTACAAATATAATTTTTTTGCACGTGCCGACGTTACTTCCACATTTACAGTGGAAGAATCCGGCAACGCAGTTGGTTCGGTTTCAATTGATGGTATGACGAGTGGTGAGCTCGACGATCCGCAAACTAATTATGCAAATGAGGGTTCAGGACAAAATTCTATTACTCCATCGTTAAGCAGCGACAGCAGAAGTTCTGTGAAAATTACATATAACGCGAATAGTAATGTTGCAACCGGTTTTATTGATTCGTTTGAAATTTTTTATCAGCAAGATCTTATTGCTGTCAATGATGCACTCATATTCACATCTCCGGACAACAACGGAACGTTTGAATTTGAAGTATCAGGATTTTCAAATACAACTGTGGCGGCATTTGATATAACTGATGCAAATGCCGTCAGCAAAATTCCCGTTGCTGTCGGTCAGATAGCAGGTACTGTTTCATTTATGCAAGGCATCACTTCGGGGAACCCAAAACGATTTTGGATTGGCACTCCAACAAATTACAAGTACCCGAAATCATTTGTTAAAATTCCCAATTCAAATGTGCATGGAATGACCGGCGCAGAGTTTGTTATCATCACACATCACGATTTTGTTTCTGAAGCGTTGCGATTGAAAGCGCATAAAGAAAATCTTCCAGGCAAGAACAAATTAACAACCGCAGTTATTGAAATTGATACACTCTATAATGAGTTCGGAATTGGAATGCCTGACCCGACTGTTATTCGCGATTTTCTTTCCTATGCGCAAAAAAATTGGCAAATCCCGCCGCAGTATGTGCTCTTTATGGGTGATGCTACTTATGATTACAAATCAATAACCGGACTTGGAAAAAATTTCGTGCCGACGTACGAAACACAACACTCAAACAATAAAATTAAGACTTACAATTATGACGATTATTTTTCGTATCTCGACCCGGTGATGAATACAACGGTCTCGCTTGCGCATGGAAGATTGGCTGTGCAAAGTGCAGCAGAAGCCGGTTTATTAGTTGATCGCATTATTCAATATGAAACAAACCCGGTTCGTGATGTGTGGAAGAATACAATCACTATTGTTGCAGACGACAACTGGGTTGGATATGATCCTGACGGTGCAGACAATACAAATCAAGCAGAAGGACTCTCCACATCATTGTCAAAATATTTTAATCAAAAAAAAATATATATAATGGATTACCCGACAACAATTTCTCCTGCTGGAAGAAGAAAACCGGAAGCGCGTGATGCTATTATTAAACAGGTAAACGATGGAACACTTGTGATAAATTATACGGGTCACGGCAATCCGAAAGTGTGGGCACACGAAAGTATTTTAACATTGGATGACACAAAGAATCAATTCTATAATAGTAACAAACTTACGTTTGTAGTTGCAGCTACGTGCGACTGGGGAAGATTCGATGAAACAAACGAACAAAGTTCTGGAGAAGAAGTTATGGTGAATGCGCGTGGCGGCGCAATTGGTGTGCTAAGCGCAACACGTGCTGTATATGCTACTGATAACTCGCGATTGAATCGTATTTTTTACAAATATAATTTCCCTCAGAATCCTTTTACAACATCACCACGTCTTGGCGATGCATGTATGTTTTCAAAGAATGATGCTGATGCAGGGGACCTTGCAAACAAACAAAAGTACCATCTTCTCGGAGATCCGACATTGCGACTTGCTGCACCGCCATTAGTAATCGTCGTTGATTCTATTAACGGAAAAAGTATTTCTGCATTAGAGACACTGAGTGCATTGAAAAAAATTTCACTGAAAGCATCGGTGAGGAATGCGGACAGCACAGTGAACACTTCAGTGAACGGAACTGCATTAGTAACTGTGTACGATGCGGATCGTTCTAAAACTGTTGTTGATAATGGAACTTCGTATGATTTTGTTTTACCCGGCGCAGTTATTTACAAAGGCGAAAATTCTATACGAAACGGGATAATGGAAGCGACGTTCATCGTACCAAAAGATATTTCATACGAAAATAAAAATGGAAAAATTTCTCTCTTCTTTTCCACTGCTTCATCAGATGGCCGCGGTTATACAGATAATATTATTGTCGGCGGTGCTTCATCCAGCACAACAACGGACACACAAGGTCCGGCAATCACTATCTATTTTGATTCACCATCGTTTCGTGCCGGCGATCTGGTGAATGAAAAACCAACACTCATTGTAGAATTTAACGATAGCAGCGGTATTAATTCGGCAGGCAGCGGCATCGGTCATCGCATTGAAGCATGGATAGACGATGGCGCGAAGAGTACTGATCTTACAGAATTCTATAAAGGGAAAAAAGACAATTACCAAAAAGGAACTGTTGAATATCAACTCTCCGGTCTTGCACAAGGAAATCATACGTTGAAAGTGAAGGCGTGGGATGTTTTTAATAATTCGTCAACTGCTGAAACGCAGTTTGTTGTGGCTTCGGGTGATAATCTTGCTATTGAAAATGTCTATACTATTCCGAATCCGATTTCAACAACGACTGTGTTTACATTTCAACATAACCAACTTCAGCCGATTGATGTTACGATAAAAATTTATACGGTTGCGGGACGAATGATTCATTCGATCGAACGGTTTGCTGTAACAGATCGCTTCGTACAAGTTCCGTGGAATTGCAGAGACCGCGACGGTGATGTTGTTGGCAACGGAATTTATTTCTATAAAGTGATTGCAAAAACTGTTGACGGAAGATTTACAAGTGAAGCGTTGAGCAAGTTAGCTGTCGTAAAGTAGCAGTTGAAACTACGAAAAATAAATTTTCGTAACTGCTCAGCGTATTTTTTTTTCTAATTTCAGTATTTCCAAAAAAAAACGAAT
>CAYHZL010000255.1:0-4179 GCA_964361075.1 uncultured Chitinophagaceae bacterium | reverse complement strand
CGTTCTTGATAAACAAACTCATGGCATCACTTTGTAAATAAGACTTTTTAAGGTTAGACTATTCATGCACCGTGCGGTTCAACCGGTAACGTAAAATAAAATGTTGTATATTTGCCCGGCTCACTTTCTACCCACATCGTTCCGCCGTGCGCTTCAATAATCATTTTACAAATTGATAAACCTAAACCTGTTCCTTTTTGTTTTACTTTTTTAGCGCTGGAAGCTTGCTTATACATTTCAAACAATAACGGAATTTCTTCCGCATGAATGCCGATACCTGTATCGGTTACGCTGGCATACAGGAGATTTTTTGCTTCATTATAGTTGGCAGCGATGGTAACCGTACCTCCTGTCGGTGTAAATTTCAATGCATTGCTTAAGAGATTTAACATTACTTGGCCAATTTTATCAACATCAATTAATACGGGTGGAAGGTCATCCGCATATTTTTTTTCCAGCGCAATACCTTTTTGTCGAAATTGAATTTCCATTTCACGGCACACAACATGCGCAACAATGCCAAATGAGTTAGAGTGTTTTTCTACCTTCATACTGCCGGCTTGTAATTTCGAAAGATCAAGAATATCATTCACAAGCAGCAGCATCCTGTTCGATGCCTCACCGGCGGATTCGAATAATTGCAAATGTTCTTTTGTGATTGGCTTGTTGATCTGATACAGTTCACGGAAAAATTCAAATGTGTTTTTGATGCCGCTCAACGGGCTGCGCAAATCGTGAACGATCATCGCCATAAAATCTGCTTTCGTCCGCTCAAGTTCTGCTTCGGCACGTTTCACGCGCACTAATATTTTCGCACGGACAAACAGTTCTTCAATATCAATCGGTTTTGTTAAATACCCTTCCGCACCCATTTCTAAACCGGCTTCAATACTGCTTACATCTTTTTTCTGCGCCGTCAAAAAAATGACGGGGATTTTTTCCGTAAGCGGATTCGCGCGGAGCTGCTTCAACGTTTCAAATCCATCCATTTCCGGCATTTGAATATCAAGTAAAATAACATCCGGATTTTTTTGTGCGGCAATTTGTAAACATTCTTTTCCGCTTGATGCACGAAGCATCTTCACCGGTTTGTGTTTTAATGCAAACTCAAGAAGGTCGAGGTTATCTTCGGTATCGTCTACAACAAGAAAAGTTGGTTCTATTTGTTCTATATGTTCCATAATACACCTTTTATACTATCATGAAGAATGAAGAATTTTATTAATCGTATTTGTAAGTGATTCTGAAAAATCTGTTTTTTTGATAAACTCAATCGCCGATGAATGTATCAACATCCATTCATCTCTTGAAAGTTCTTTTCCCGACATAATCACAATAGGAATTGAACGCCACTCTCCTCTTTTCTGAATTTCCTGAATGGTAGTAAATCCATCCATCTCCGGCATTTCCAAATCCATGAGTATCAGTGCGGGATGCTCTTTGTTCAAAATTTCTAACGCACGGATTCCATTTTCTGCTACTTGCGATTTTATTCCGGCTGTTTCAAAAAATTCGCGTGTTGTATCTGTGAACAGTCTATTGTCATCAACAATCAACACAAAACCTTCTTTTTTCTTTGAAACTTTTTCGATAAGTGCGAGCAATTTTTTTGAATCAGTCGGCTTTAAAATAACATCAATTGCTCCTAATGAAACGGCGAGCGGTGTATTATCAATCATAGAATGGATTACGACAGGAATGTTTTTTGTTTCTTTGTTTTTTTTCAATTCACGCAGCACTTGCCATCCATCCATTTCCGGCATCATAATATCAAGTGTAATTAATGACGGATGAATTTTTTTTGCAATTTCAATTCCACGTTCGCCTGTGTGTGCGCCAACAACAGAGTACCCTTCCGGAACAATATATTTTTTCAGAATATCAATCACGTCAGGATCATCATCAATACACAAAATTGTGATACCGTCAGAAACAGGCAGCAATAGTTCTACATTCTGTTCCGTTGATGCATGTTCGTTTTTCTGAACTACGGATGTTGCTTTCTGTTGTGCTGTAGCTTCTATCGCAGGTTGATTCTCATTTTTTGTTTTGCCGTTTGCAGGTTCACTAAACGTCGGTGGAATGGTGAGCGTGAATGTTGAACCTTTCCCAAGTTCGCTTTCCACTGTTAAATTACCGCCAAGTAAGCGAGCAAGACGACGCGAAATCGGTAATCCTAATCCGGTTCCTTTATATTTGCGCGTGTTAGAATTATCAACCTGTGAAAAATCCTCAAACACTCTTTCATAATTTTTCTTTTCAATACCGATACCGGAATCTTTCACATGAATGGCTATCTCTGCACCGGCTTGTTCTACCGTAATTGCAATTTCTCCGCTCTCAGTAAACTTTACGGCATTGCTCAAAAGATTAACAAGAATTTGTTTTACCTTCAGCACATCAGTATGAAGTAATGGGAGATGCGGTTGTATGTGTTGATTGACAACAAGATTTTTTTGTTTCATCAGCGTCTCAACTGTTACAAGAGAATTTGCAACAAGGTTTGATACTTCCTCTGATTCCATATTCACATTCATTCGTCCCGCTTCAATTTTTGAAAAATCAAGAATGTCGTTAATCAGTTGAAGAAGATGTTTTCCATTTTTCAACACTTTATTCAGCGCCATCTGTTGATCCGGAGTGAGCGGATCGCTGTGTGCGCCGAGCAGTACAGAACTGAAGCCAATAATCGAATTGAGCGGCGTACGAAGTTCATGCGACATGCCCGCCAAGAAGGTTGATTTCACTTCGTATGCTCGTTCAAGTTCTACATTCTTCGCATTCATCTCTTCATTCTTTTTTGCAATCTCGCGGGAAAGCTGCTGCGACGCTTCAAAGTTTCGCGCATTGGTAATTGCAACACCCAACTGCGGAGTAGAATTTTTAATAATTTCTTTTTGAAGATCATCGAACGGATGCGTAGCGCCAAGCACCAACACTCCCATAATTTTGTCCTGAAAGAAAATCGGCACAGCTAAAATTGTATGCGGAGCAATTTCGATGAGACCCGTATCAATCGTGAATCCCGGCATTGCATCAACACGATGCACTTCAATGTTTTTTTCTTCTGCAGCGCACTGCCCGGGAATACCTTCACCAAATGCAAACTTTTTTACTATTCCACCGCTCGCTTTCACTGCGTAGCCGGCAGAATATTCTAACATGTTATTTTCAGAATTTACTAAATACAATGCGCCAACTGATGCCTGCGCGTGATGGCAAAGCAGCGTGAGACTGACACGCAGAATTTCTTCCATTTCTTCATGCGAGTTGAGCGCGGTAACAAGTTCGGAATACGCATTGAGCCGCGTATAATTATTTCCAAGCATTGCAGACATATTATTAAAATCGTTGGCAAGTTGACCAAGTTCGTCCGTTCGATGCAGCGTAATTGATTCAAACTTCCCTTCCATTATTTTCTGTGTTCCCTCTTTTAATATCCGCACCGGTACCGTAATAGATCGTGTTAAAAAGAATCCAAGCGCGATGGCAAAGACGGCAATCAAAATATTTACAAGACCAATAAATACGCTGATGTCTTTAACAATTGTAATTGTATTTAAGACGCTTCGCTGTTGTTGTGCAATAATTTGGCTTGAAAGCATGTGCGCCAACAAACGAACATGTACAAGATCTTTTGTAGTACGTTCCAGTGTTGCGATACTATCCAACGAAGAGTGCGGTCGCTTTCCGGCAGCAATATTATCGCCGTGCTCAATCTTTGCATCGCCAATTTCTGAAACCCATTTTTGAAATAGTCCTTCTATCTCACGCATTTCATCACTCACTAATGTATCCGGTTTATTGTCCCGGATATTTTTAATGGCAGCATTAAAATCTTTTATTTCTGTGTGATATGAATTACGCACAGTCTTATTGCCGGTTACTGCAAACTCATCGGCGGCTTCCGGCGCATTAATCAACACTTGATCTACTTTTTCGAGATCTGAAAGTAATCCTATATCACTTCCCGTCTTTGTAAAATTTTCTTTGATCTCCTTAAGAAAACTTAACGACAGCATCGTCATTGTGGTAAGGATGACCAACAACAATGCGAAGTTGGCGAGAACCCTGTAGAATAATGTTGACTTAGGCATCATATTTTTTCGTTTTTCGTAACTACTCAGCAGATGCTGACTTAATAATAGAACATTCGCCGCGGCGAAACACGGATTAGAC
>CAYHZL010000254.1:0-4221 GCA_964361075.1 uncultured Chitinophagaceae bacterium | reverse complement strand
CGCCACAAAGACATCCCGCCAAAGAACGCGGGATAAACTCCGGCGCAAAGAAAAAAATATAAACAAATGATGCTAAACACTTTGCGTCTTAGCGACTTTGCGGTAAAATTTCTTTTCTTGAATTTTTAGAACTGTCCTTAACTTATCAATCAAATGGAAACAACGATATGGACATCCAAAACAAAACTGCCTTAGTGCTTGGCGGCTGGGGACTTGTCGGTTCTGCAATTTGCCGCAAACTCATGGAAGAAAATCCGAAACGTATTATTCTTACTTCCCTCAAAAAATCAGAAGCACACGAAGCTGTGGCGCAGATGCAAAAAGAATATCCTGATGCAGGAAAGAATTTCTTTGTTCCATGGTGGGGAAATATTTTTCATCGCCATGAATTTAAAGATATGAGCCGCGAAGAAGTGCTCGCCGATCCGCGCACACGCGGAATGTATATTGACGATATGCTGGATGAGTTGAACACGAATGTTCTTCAGCGTTCAACGCTGTACCAATTACTCAAAAAATTTACGCCGGATGTTGTGATTGATTGTATCAATTCTGCAACGGCAATCGCATATCAAGATGTATTTCAAGTTGCGCGCGATGTGAAAAAACAATTAGCAAACGGCGATGATGTACGCGACGCATCCGAGCGGCTGCTGTGCACGTTGTACACGCCACAACTTATTCGTCATGTGCAGATTTTTTACAAATCAATGAGCGAAGCCAAAACAAAAATTTATGTGAAGATCGGAACGAGCGGCACTGGTGGAATGGGTTTAAATATTCCTTACACACACAGCGAAGAAAAACCATCGCGTGTGCTGCTGTCTAAATCTGCAGTGGCAGGTGCTCACACGCTGTTATTATTTTTGATGGGTAGAACACCCGACGCCCCCATAACAAAAGAAATAAAACCAACCGGTGCAATTGCGTGGAAAAAAATCGGCTACGGAGCAATTGCAAAGCGCGGCAAAAAAATTGAATTGTACGATTGTCCGCCGAATAAAGGACTGACGCTCGGCAAGACGTTCACAATCAAAATGGAAAAAGATATTGCAACACCGAAACATCGAGCATTGGAATCTGTTTTTATTGATACAGGTGAAAACGGGATTTTTTCGCGCGGCGAGTTCGAGGCGATCTCAACACCCGGACAAATGGAATTTGTTACTCCCGAAGAAATTGCTGAAAGTGTTATCTACGAAATTAAAGGAGGCAACACCGGACACGATATTATCAACGCGCTGGATAACGCAACGCTTTCGCCGACGTATCGCGCAGGATTTATGTTCAACAGCGCAATGGAACAGATGAAAGCACTGGAGAAAAAATTTAAGGTTGACAGCGTTGCTTTTGAAATGCTCGGTCCTCCGCGGCTTTCTAAATTATTATTTGAAGCACATTTGTTCAAACTTTGTTTTGAAACTATCCGCGCTGTGCAAAAAACGCCGTCAAAAAAATTATCAGACGCGCTCACTGCACTCATCAAAAAAGATGCAGCGCTTCGTTCACATATTATTTCCATCGGCATTCCTATTTTGCTGCCTGATGGAAAGACACTTCTTCGCGCGAAGGAAATTAAAATTCCTGCATTTCGCGGCGAAAATGAATTGCCAATTACTTCTGCTTCTATTAATGAATGGGCACGCAACGGCTGGATTGATCTTCGCATTGCCAACATGAACGCATGGAAGGCGCGGTTCAAAAAAATTGAGAATGAATTAAAGCTTCAGCCATCATTCGAAACAAGTTCGCGAAATTTCCGCAATTGGGAATACTGGAATAATTTTAACGATATAGACCCGGGCAAAATTGTTGGCTGGATTTTTACTGTTGAAGAAAAAGGTTTACGCATGAAAGCGTAGTAATAAAACTTAGTAACTGATGTTACGCAATGGCATAAGATGGAGTCCACCTTACCTAAAAAAATTGTGAAACCGTGTAATTTTCATTTCATTTGTTTAGTAGGTGGACTCCATCTGCTTAACTTTTCTTTGTGTGCGTAACATCAATTATTAATTAACTGAGTCCTCTCACCACTAACATAAGGAACAACACTATGATTCAATTCCACAAAAAATTTGTTACAAGCATCCTTCTTGTCGCAATGAACATTCTTTACATTACCTCTGCGCTTGCCGACGAGGGAATGTGGACATTCGATAATCCGCCGCGAAAATTTTTAAAAGATAAATATGGTTTTGAACCGACGGAAGAATGGCTCAACCATGTGCGTCTTTCGAGCGTTCGTTTTAATGATGGCGGCTCCGGTTCGTTTGTTTCCGCAAACGGATTGGTCTTAACAAATCATCACGTTGCGCTCGGGCAGTTGCAAAAAGTTTCCACCGCAGAAAAAAATTATGTGAATGATGGATTTTTCGCACGCACTCCTGCTGATGAATTAAAGTGTCCCGATCTTGAACTCAACGTGTTAATGTCCATGACCGATGTTACCAAAGAAGTGCTTGGTGTTGTAAAACCGGGAATGTCCGATAAAGAAGCGCTCGATGCACGCAAATCAAAAATTGCCGAACTGACAAAAAAGAGCACGGATGAAACCGGTTTGCGTTCCGATATCGTTACACTCTATCAAGGAAATGAATATTGGATTTATCGTTACAAAAAATATACCGACATCAGATTAGTAATGGCGCCGGAACAACAAATTGCATTCTACGGCGGCGATCCGGATAATTTTACTTTTCCGCGCTACGATCTTGATATGGCGTACTTCCGCGTGTATGAAAATGATACACCGGTACAATCAGCAAACTTTTTAAAATGGAAAATTGCCGGCTCGCACGATGGAGAATTAGTTTTTGTTTCCGGTCATCCGGGTTCCACAAACCGCCAACAGACGTATGCACAACTTGAATTTTCAAGAGACTTCCAATACCCACTTACGTTGCAAACAATTAAACGACGTATCGAAGTTTTAAAACGATATTCAAAACTTGGAACGGAACAAGCGCGGCGTGCAACCGTTCAAATTTTTGGTCTTGAAAATGCACAAAAAGCAATTAGCGGTGAATATGAAGGTTTGAAAGATAAAAATTTAATGGCAAAAAAATTTATGGACGAAAAAGATTTGCGTGATAAAGCAAATGCAAATCCGGAATGGAAAAAAATGTACGCATGGGCGTGGGATTCTGTTTCTTCTGCTATAGATCGTTCAAAAGCTCGTTTCAAAGTATCATCGTTCCGCGGAATTTCCGGACGACTCGCCGGTACCGCATTAAACATTGTTCGTCTCGTTAACGAAACAAAAAAACCGAACGGCGAACGATTGCCGCAGTATCAAGATGCCAATATCAAATCAACAATGTTCCAACTCTATTCGCCCGCACCAATTTACAAAGACCTCGAAGAAATCCAACTTGCCGATCGCTTGCAGGAAATGATTGAAAATCTCGGTGCTAATGATCCGTATGTTGTAGCGCTGCTCAATGGAAAAACTCCTGAAGCAGCAGCAAGCGACTTCATTAAAAATACAACACTCGATAGCATTGCCGTACGCAAATCATTAGTTGACGGCGGCGAGAAAGCTGTGAACGAATCAACTGATCCGCTTATTGTTGCCGCGCGCAAAGTTGTTCCGATGGGAGATGAAATGCGTATCTGGAATGAAACACATGTTTCCGGCTTGCTTGCTTCTGCAAGTGAGGCAATCGGCAAAGCGCGTTTCACTGTGTATGGAAAATCAATTAACCCCGATGCAACATTTACGCTTCGCCTTTCGTACGGAACGGTCAAAGGATATCCGATGAACGGAACAAAAGCGCCGTCGCAAACAACAATGTACGGTTTGTACGACCGCGCTTATAGCTTTGGTAACACCGGAGATTTTGAATTACCAAAACGATTTATGGATGGCGTTGGTAAATTAAATCTTGCAACACCGATTAATTTCGTTAGCACATGCGATATTATCGGAGGAAATTCCGGTTCACCTGTCGTCAATAAAGAAGGCGAACTTGTCGGATTGATTTTCGACGGCAACATTGAAAGCTTGCCGGGACGTTTTTTGTATTCCGAAGAAAAAAACCGCTCTGTTGCAGTGCATCCGGGCGCAATGATTGAATGCTTGCGCAAATTATACGATGCAGGTTCGCTCGCCGATGAATTAGAAGGCATCATTACAAAACCGGAACCACCAAAAGAAACGCCGGCACCACCCACAAAAGATGTAAAAAAAGAAGTGAAGAAGAAAAAATAAAACATCTC
>CAYHZL010000253.1:0-4253 GCA_964361075.1 uncultured Chitinophagaceae bacterium | reverse complement strand
TGAAGAGAGGAATTTTGATAAGGAATGTTGTGTCAATTTTTTTCATAGGTAAATAATAACTATTCAGTGTAGGACGGTTCCAAAAATTAAGTTTTTTTCGCCACAAAGACACAAAGGCGCAAAGAAAAATAATATAAACAAATGGTAATAAACACTTTGCGTTCTTAGTCCGTCAGCTGACGGAGTAAAATTTCTTTTTTTGAATTTTTAGAACTGCCCTGTAATAAATGTTCAAATGGTATCTTGTAGAAAAATTGATAAATCGCCGATTAACTGGCGGGAAGAAAAATCATTGCCACAGATTCACAGAATAAATTCTTTAAAAATATAATAATCAATATCTGTGAATCTGTGGCTTACTCTTTTAGAGTGAAGAGTGACAGTAAAGAGTATTGATCATCATTTGTTTTCAAAAGTGCCAAGAATAACCGCCCAATCTTTTTTTTGCAACTCATAATCAAAAGGCGGATTGACATTGACACGCATTCCCATCCGCTCCGAAACGTTAATGCCGGCTTCCTTAAATTTCCGTTCGATGAATGCATCAATGCCGGATGTATCGTGCGAAAGAATATCGCTTAAGCTGACGGTCTCTTCTTCGGTAACGATGCCGAGCAATGTCCAGTTTTTTGTTTTCTTCAAATGTAAAAAATAGTCGCCGAATTGTTTTCCAACAAACTCCTCCGGCACAGGAATGCGGTGAATATCGTTGCCGTTTTCGTAATCAATCATTTCCATTGCCACTTGTGTTGCGCCCGGATAGAGAATATGATTGGCGAGAAAGAAACCGATGTGCTGATCGCTAACAATAACTTCATCCGCATTGGCACGTTTTAAATGTTGAATGTTTTCTCTATTCAAAACATGCGTGTACACTTTCAATGACGTATTGATTGATTTCATCGTCAATAATGCAAGCAATGTTTTCTCATCGGAAAGAGCGCCGGTAGGTGATGTTGAATCAGGAACGATAATGGCTGATTGTGCTTTCTGCACATTGGCGCGGTGCAAAATATTTTCGCGCGAGTAATCACCCCGCACAAATTGTAAATCAATGTTGGCGAATGTGCCGATAATTGTTTCCATTTTTTCCGGTGCGGCTTCGTTTACCAACACAATTTTTATATGTTTGTTGTAGCGGTCGAAAATTTTCAGAATTTCTTCCACGTGAAAATTCCATCCGCAGATAAGAATGTGGTCTGTAAAGTTGATGTCTTGCAATCCTTGGCTCTCCTTAATTTTTCGTGCAACAAAAACCGATGAAATAACAGCCGTGAATAGTGAAATCAAAATCAATCCGCTGACGATAGTAACGGAGCCAATAATTCTTCCGCCAAATGTTTTAGGAACAATATCGCCGTAGCCAACCGTTGCCGATGTTACAAGAGACCACCAGAGCGCATCGCCGAATGAAGAAAACTGATCGTAATTTTTTTGATGCTCAAAATAAAATGCGATCAACGCCGTAATGTTGATAACGACAACAATGGCAACGGCAATTTGAATAAGCTGATGCTTTCGTAAAATTTTTATAATTCGGAGAATATCTTTTCGCATGTTATACTGTTGCATTTTTAATTTTGTGTTGAAGCGAAGCAATGGCGCCGTACGGCGCCATTAGTTCGGCATCAATGACATCACCATCAACAACTTGTCCGACTCCTTCCGGAGTGCCGGTAAAAATAATGTCGCCTTCGTTCAAAGTAAAAATTGTTGAAAGGTATGCGATCGTAAAATCAATTTTGTACATCATGTGTGATGTGTTGGAATGCTGCCGTTCGGTTCCATTCACGCGCAGCACAATGTCAAGGTTATGCGGATCGCTGATTGTTGTGCGTTCAATAAAAGGAGAGAGCGCCGCTGATGTATCGAAACCTTTTGCAACACTCCACGGCGTGCCATTTTTTTTTGCCTCACCTTGCAGATCGCGCAGTGTCATATCCAAACCGAGTCCGTAGCCGGCAACATACTCAAATGCGTTTGTCTGTACAATATTTTTTCCGGATGTACCAATCAACACTGTCAGTTCAACTTCGTGATGGACGTTGTTGGAAATTTTCGGGATGATGATGTCGGCGCCGTTTTCAATGATCGCTGAAGTCGGTTTCAGAAAAATCATCGGAGAGGAAGGAACAACTCCGCCCATTTCTTTCGCGTGATCGGCATAATTTTTTCCGAGACAAAAAATATTATTGACAGCTATTTTTTTGTTCGAAGGAAGCAGTGTTGCATAGTTCATCTTCTTATCCTTTTCAGTCTGGCAAAAATATACCCAACTGCGTTACCACTTTCAACTCCCAACAATTTTTTTTACCTTAATAAAGATTACGCCACAACTTGTCAGATTTTTTTACAGAAATTATTTTGATTGAGTAAAACCATTAGCCACGGATTGCACAGAAAAAAACACGGATTCACACAGAGAAGTTAAATAGTTCTTGCTGAAAAAGTCATTGTCCCAAATGGATCCCTTCGGGACGAGCGAATGTTTTTTATGAGCGAAGTTCCAACGGAATGTGCCAAAGGCATGGCTTAGCCACCTTCGGCACAATCTTATCTTCAAATTTTTAAGATTGTCCCGCTGTACGGGATTCCGTACAGCGGAACTTCGGCAAAAAACGCCTCGCAATGACAATCTGAAGAATATTTCAGTGAGAACTAAATAATTTAATCCGCGATTCGCCGCGGCGAATGTTTCTGTGTCATCTGTGGTGTATGTTCAATGTTTTCAAAATTCATTTATCCAAAGGAAAAACGCACGTGTCACAAACGTATAAAAAAGCCGGTGTTGATATTGATGCCGGTGAAGAAGTTGTTCGCAGAATAAAAACAAATGTTCGCTCTACCTTCACCAAAAATGTTCTTACCGATATTGGAATGTTTGGCTCGTTCTACAAAGCCGACTTTCCCAAACTGAAACAGCCGGTGCTTGTTTCCAGCGTTGATGGCGTCGGCACGAAATTGAAAATTGCGATTGATATGAAGCGCTACGATACTATCGGTCAGGATTTGGTGAACCATTGCGTGAACGATATTGCAGTCTGTGGTGCGTTGCCTCTCTATTTTATGGATTACTTTGCAACGGGAAAATTGCAGCCGACTGTTGCCGAACAGGTGATCGGCGGTTTTGCGAAGGCTTGTAAAGAAAACGGCTGCTCTATAATAGGCGGTGAAACGGCGGAAATGCCCGGCATGTATGCAAAAGGTGATTTCGATATTGCCGGAACAATTGTCGGCGTTGTTGACCAGAAAAAAATCATCGACGGCAAAGGCATTAAAAAAGGCGATATACTGATTGGTTTGCCTTCAACCGGATTGCATACCAATGGTTATTCACTTGCTCGCCACGTGTTGCTGCGGAAATATTCGTTGAAGAAAAAATTTACCGAATTGAACAGCACACTCGGCGATGCGTTGCTTTCTGTGCATCGTTCGTATTTGAAACCAATTCAATTATTGGTGAAGAGTACTATGGTGAAAGGGATGTCGCACATTACCGGCGGCGGAATTATTGGTAACACGATGCGCATCATTCCGAAAGGACGTTCGCTGAAGATTGACTGGCTTTCGTGGCAGCGGCCGTTTATTTATGATTTGATTCAGATGACCGGCAATGTTCCGGAATATGATATGACACGCACATTCAATCTCGGCATTGGAATGATTTTCGTAGTTGGGAAGAACGATGTTGTGAAAGCAGTACAGTTGCTGAAAAGCGCAAAAGAGAAACCGATTATCGTAGGTGAAGTTGTTTGATGTGTTGTCTCTTAAAAAGTCTTGAATCGACGGAGATGTCTGACACCTTCTTCATATATTTCATAAAAATTCAGACTTGTCCAAAATAATTTTACTTTTTACTGGACACCGATTAAAAAATATTGAACGCCTACGGCGTTCTCCTTATGGTGCGGTGTATCTGTTCTACACATATTGAATGCCTACGGCATTCCTCATCAAACCATTGTTCCGTAGGAACAAAATATTTGTAGATGTATACATCTCATTCAGATACGAACCCCAGCGGGGTTCAATATTTTGGACAGCAGTGATAAAAATTAGAAAGTTTTCACGTTCTTCATCGACAAGGTGTCAGACATCTTATTATTTTTTCATCATTTTCAAGCTGTCCACTGCTCGGCTTACATCTGTAAGAAACTGTTTCCAATCAGCATTGTTCTGCGAAAGAACTTCTACGTTTTTCTTAAATTCTGCTTCCGGAGTTCCGTTTTTCTGAAAAAACTCGTGAACCTTCG
>CAYHZL010000252.1:0-4303 GCA_964361075.1 uncultured Chitinophagaceae bacterium | reverse complement strand
ATCCCTCCGCCAAAAAGACGGCGGACTTACAGCCTAACCCCCTTTTCAAGGGGGATTACCTCGCTCTTATTCCCCCTTGTAAAGGGGGTGTCCCGATTTGCTTTTTAATCGGGACGGGGGATTCGTTTTTTTTTAGAAATACTGAAATTATGCCGAAGGAGTCCTTCGGGACAAATAATACGCTGAGCAGTTACAATGTTTTACTGAAAATTATAACGCAGCGCCAGATAGAAATCGAACTGACGGGAATAATCAGACGAAACACGCGGAAATTGAAACACTCCCGGCACATCTGACTCTTGAGAATAGCTTGTTATCAACGCATTCATATCAATAAATAAATCTCGAAGAGGTTCATACCGTGCATTAATTCCGTACGATTGGTTTTTGATAAGTGGTCCATATAAAAATTCCGGTGTTGGCAACTCGTATTGGAAATGAGTCGGCATCTTGCCGCCTTTGCGAACAGATTCAAACTGCGCACCAACTTTTAAATTTCGCATCGGACGATAGTCCGCGCCGGCAAAAAATAAATCTGCATTCTGTCCAATCCAATGTCCGAGATTGTAACCATGGCTTTGATATGTTGCATCCGGAAATTTATGATTGTACGCCCATGGATTGATTCTTGTGTATTCGATATTGAGATGTGTATTCGGAAAGAGAAGGTCGTACGAATGTGTACCTACAGTAAAACCAAGTTGGTTTCTTTGGCGATCGGTTCGGTAAAATTCTTCGGTGGAAAATTCATCGATAAATAACGAAAGATACATATTGTGATTTTTGATGAGACTGAGATCAATATTTCCGAAAAATTGAGAATTGTCGGTATCATCAGAATAATGTTCTCCCGCTTTAAAAAACATAATGGGAATTAAATACAAAATTTCCGGACCGCGGCCACCGTACACTTCAGATTCACCGAGGGCGATATCAACACCTTTCCACAGAGAAATTTCTAAAATATGTGCAGCAATAAATTTTTGTTTGTAAATCTTTCGAAACCCTGTTGAGCCTGGTATATTGGCAACGGTATATGAGTTGAGTGAATCAATTATTCCGGAGGACAACCAACCATGCAAATATGTAAACGTCATCTCTTTTCCCAACTTCACATGAAGTTTTATTTGAGGAAATGAGGGCGCCTTCGTTGAAAGAATTACATTGCCGCGTTCTCCGGAACCCCACACATTGTGAGATTTCTCAATTGAAAGACGAAGAAAAGAAATATCAAAATTTACTTGTACATCGTACGGATCATATTCAAAAAAATCATTCAAGGAACGAGCAACTACCTGTCCGTTGCTTGGTGTAAATGTTTTCCCCTGATCAAATCGTGACCCACCTTCCTGATTATCGCGTAACGAAAAATAGATGCCGGAAAAATTACCGAGGTAGCCGTATCCTTGTGCACCGTTTGAACGAATATGAAAATTTTTTCCTTCTGCACCTTTATCAATCGAGTACCCTCCGATAAGATCGAAATGAAGCGATGCAATATCGCTGTTGTACGTATAGAGATGCCAACGCTCTTCCGGCAAGACATTGTTGTAATGTAATTGCTTCAATTCAGCAAAAAATTCTTGCATAAAAAAAGTCAGCTCATCTTTTTCAACAGAAGTAAGCAGCACACGTTGTGAATCAGCAGCAATAAGATATTGTGCGATATCAGTACGAGTCATCGGTTTTACTGCATCGCGATAATTTGTAATAATATTTTTTGTTTCCATTTTTTTCAAAAAGGAATAGACCTCATGTTTCGGATACAAATACACTGATTGCGCAGAGAGCAAAGAATATGCAATTGTGCATAAAAAAATTATGACAAGATTTTTTTTCATCGGGATGTGAAACCTAATTTATTGAACGTGATTGTTTGAAGTAAGAAAGTATAACTGAAATTGTTAATACCCCCATCACTATTGCAAGAGAAAACACTGTGTTAATATGAACAACATCCGCAGCAAGCATTTTTGCTCCCACAAATCCAAGCACAACGCCAACACCGTACCGGACATAGATAAATATTTTTTGAATATGGACAAGAACAAAGTACATCGAACGCAGCCCTAACACTGCCATGATGTTTGAAGTCAGCACGATAAACGGATCAGTCGTAATTGCAAAAATAGCGGGAATTGAATCCACAGCAAATATAACATCTGTTGTTTCTATAATGACCAGCGTAAGAAAAAGCGGCGTCGCATGGATGACATGTTCCTTTTTAGTGAAGAAATGTACACCATCGTACGTGCTATCGAAGGGAAATATTTTTTTTAGCCACCGAACAACAATATTGTTTTCGTAGTTTATTTTTTTTTCTTTTCCAAAGACCATTTTATAGCCGGTGTAGAATAAGAATGCACCAAAGAGATACAGTATCCATGAAAATTCTTGCACCAAAGCAGACCCAAGAAGAATTAGAATGCCACGCAACAATAGCACCCCAATAATTCCATAATTCAAAACGCGGCGTTGATTGTGAGGTTGAATATCGAAAAGAGTAAATATTATCAGAAAAACAAAAAGGTTGTCAACGCTCAGAGATTTTTCAATTACATATCCCGTTAAAAATTCGATTGCCTTTTGTTTGCCGAGAAAATAAAATACACCGCCATTAAACAACAAAGAAAGAGCTACCCAAAAAATACTCCAGTACACTGCTTTACGTAATGACATATATTCTCAATATATTTTTTTGTATTTTAATTGCAGAAAAAGATAGCAAAAACTCTCTCGTATAACAAAGAATAATTGTAACTGCTCAGTGGTTTACAAAAATAGAACACAGATGACACAGATATAACGGATTCGAACTGATGAAAAAGGAAATCGAATCCGTGTAAACCCGTTTCATCAGTATCATCCGTGTTCTATTAACAAACCAACATGTGCTGAATAGTTACGAATAATTGTATTTAGGAAGGCTGCATCGTGTGAAGCGTATTCTTTTTGTCTGCACTGCAAATATTTGCCGAAGTGCAATGTCTGAAGCGATTCTTAAAAAAGTGTTATTACTGAATGCGCTGGAAAATAAATTTGTTGTGGAATCAGCCGGAACGGAATCCCTGGTTGGTGTTGCACCACACCCCCACGCGGTAAAAGTTGCCAAGAAAAATGAAATCGATCTATCGCAACACAGAGGCAGGCAAGTAACCAATGAGATGATACAAAATGCCGATCTTGTGTTATGCCTTTCCGAGAATCATAAAAAAATGATTCTCGGTGTTTTTCCGGAATACGATTCAAAAGTGTTCCTGCTGAAAGAATATCAACAGCCAGACCTTCCCGAAAATCTTTCCGTTGATGACCCGACAGGCAAATCGAAAAAAAAATATCAAGGATGTTTCGATGAACTTGTTAACGAAATTTCAAGAATTCTTCCTTCACTTTCTCATACCCCCACACTGTAAAAGTGCTATTCGTTCACAAACACAAGAATCGGTTCTCTGATTGGATCTTTTTTGTGCCACTGTTGAAGTATAGTAATTGATGTTCTTGTTAATGTTATATTAGAGGAAAGCAAGTTTTGATTTCCCACAGTGAGAATATCCTGCAACGTTAACATTCCATCCTTCAAATCAGAAATGAGCAGACGCATTTCGCTGCCAAGTTTTCTCTTTTGTGCCGCATCACCGAGCACATGATGAATTAACTCGACATCATACTTACTTGGATATTGCAACATTTTTATCATCACTTCACGACCCTTAAAATTCTCAGTCGTTAATTTCTCTAAATCAAAAAGGATATGAAGAATACGTGCACCCAATGGAATATCTTTTCCACGCACCGCATCACCGGTAGGTTCACCGGTACCATCAAAATCTTTTTTTGCATACTGTAGAATTTTTGCAACACCGCCTAATCGAGGAATATCTTTTAATAATCCGGCAGCCAATAAATGATGATTCTGCGCCACAGGAAAACGGTCGAGAATAGCAATACCATCTTTATTGAGTGAAGCTTGAATCCATGGCGGCAACACAAGTAAACCGAGATTGCACAAATCAAACGCACGAAGAATTTCCCAACGTTCTTCCGCTGAAACATTCGGCACCAAGTCGAGAATTGCACTCCCTAATTTTCGAATCCGTCCGACTTGAGCTGTTGCATGAAGATTTACATATCCAAGCATGTCACTTAAAATATGAACTGTTTGTGCTACCGTTCCTTCCAACAATTCTGTTAAGTCGGCATTTTTTTTCGTAAGCTCCTTCATTAAAAATGTATTTTCATACTTCACATTATATTGCGTTACAAATTCGCGAAAATTTTTTTTCACTTCGGTATAAACCAACGC
>CAYHZL010000251.1:0-4312 GCA_964361075.1 uncultured Chitinophagaceae bacterium | reverse complement strand
GAAATACTGAAATTATGCCGAAGGCATCCCTTCGGGACAAAAAATACGCTGAGTAATTACAAAAAAATGAACAATGAATGATGACGTCAAATATTTTTCGTCCATTATCTTTTTAGTATATTCTTCTATGACAACGTACACAGCCACAACACAAAAAATTACGGTAACCGTGCAACCTATTTTTCTTGAAAGCGAATCGAAACCGATTTTGCATAAATTTGTTTTCGCCTATATTATTAAAATTGAAAATAACAGTGCAGAGCGTGTGCGGCTTCTTCGGCGTTACTGGATTATCACTCATGCTACGGGGAAGCAGGAAGAAGTACGCGGTGCCGGTGTTATCGGTGTGCAGCCGATTATTTTTCCCGGTAAAGCACATGAGTATAACAGTTTCTGTATTCTCGAAACATTTGAAGGAACGATGGAAGGAACGTACACGATGGCGCGCAGCAACAATGAATTGTTTGATATCCTCATCCCCAAATTTACCATGCGCGCAATGGCAAACTGAAATTCTACACAAAAAAAATTGTAACACGTTATTCAATTACCATGCAACGTAGTAGTTTTTGTTCTACAAAAAGGAATGTCAATTTTTTCATGAAAATATTTTTTTGTTATGTTATCTTTGTTGTTTCACTGTGCGCGCAGGAACTGCCCGCCACACAGCACCACTATTATTTTTACCATCCCGACCATACGTACGGTTCTGATGCACAGTTCGGTCCTCTATCATTATTCATCAATGGCAGCTATGATATTTTGCGGAATGGCGGGCACGGAAAAAATATTTTCAGACAGCCATACAGCGCAGGCGCAAAAAACGTCTGGCAAAATATTTCCAATCCTGTTCCAGCAATTCGTGATTTTGGCGCGCAGCAATTTTTCGATCAAGAAATTTTTAACCTTCAGTTGAATGTGAAGCATGCCGAGTTTCTTCCGAATATTGTTGACCACACCATTGGTAACGGTATGCAGTATGCAAAACTGGCGGAATATCTCGACTACCGCGACGTACGCTATCCATATTTATGGTCAGCACTTGTTACATCGGCATACCAATTTATGAACGAAGCGATCGAAAATGATTATTACGTCGGCACCAATGTTGACCCGATTTCCGACATATTAATTTTCAATACACTGGGAATTGGTTTGTTCAGTTTTGATATTACGAAACATTTTTTTTCACATGTTCTTCCGGTATATGATTGGTCTCCACAACCGGTGTTTGAACCGATGAGCGGCAGAATGCAAAACGCAGGGCAGCAATATGTGATGAGAAAAAAAATTCCATATATAGAAAATTTTTCTTTTTTCTTCTATTGGGGAATTTATGCGATGCCGGGTATTAGTTATACAGTGGATCATGAGAACAGCATTTCATTCGCCTACGGACAAGTTGTTAATAAACTGAAAGAAGGGCGCGAACTTGGCCGGAGAAAGATTGATCCGGATTTAGACGGTGCGATCGGTTTTTTCTATGACAGGAATAATTCGTTGATGGCATCGCTGCTGCTGACAGGACCGGGATTGTATAATGCGCAACTCAATATTTACCCGGGAATTATTTCTGAAAATTTTGGTAAGCCCGGCTTTTTTCTCGGCGCTGGAGAATGGGATAAATTTATTTTCGGTATTACATTTGCCGATATTCCGATTGGTTTTGGTGTGGGAAGCAGGTAACAAATAGTAGTATAAAAACATCTAAAAGTATTTATTGAGCGAGAAAAGCATCTTTCGTGTTATCTATCTTTTTCCGATATTATTTCGGCATTTATTGAAATCACTACATCTCTATGACGCGCAAAGTATTACTTAGTCTTTTTGTCTCAATCGTTGTCGTTCACGTACAAACAATTTCTCTTGAAACCGAAAAAAAAGAAATCGAACGTGTTCTTGAAAAACAAATTGCAGGCTGGAACAACGGCAGCATTGAACAATTTATGACAGGGTATGCCGAAACAGATTCAGTGCGGTTTGCTTCCGGAGGAACAGTAACGCTTGGGTGGAATGCAATGCTGGCGCGATACAAAAAAGAATATCCTGATAGTGCAGCAATGGGACGGTTACAGTTTTCCGAAATTGCAATTTCATTTCTTGCGCCAAATGTTGCGATGGTGTTTGGAAAATGGAGTTTGACGCGAGCCAACGACGCTCCGTGGGGACTGTTCACACTTATCTTTCAAAAATCAATACACGGTTGGCGTATTATTCACGACCATACCTCATCGAATAAATAATTGTGAATGACATGAATGTATTGTTAATCCTTTTCATACTTGCTTTACTCCTTGCATTTGGTGTGAGTATCGCACATATCATTACGCTGCGAAAAAAAAATGATGAACTGCATACTCAATGCAATGTACTTCAAGCTGCTGCAGACGAATCCGGAAAAGAAACTGCCGCTCAATTACATCTTGTACATCTTGCTCATCGTAACGAAGAAACATTACGTGATGCTAATAAAGATTTAGAAAGAATAATTGCAGAACGTACGGAGGAACTGGATACTCTTACATCGTTCATTCATGCTACGGAAGAATTGCTGCGTGTTGCCAACAAAGATTTAGAAAATATTGCTGCCGACCACGCCAAAGGTGTTGCGGAAATACAACAACGTACCGAAGAATTGCAGAAGGAAAAAGCATTAGTCGCTGCGTTGGAAACAGCATTGGCAGAAAGTGAAATACAAGTACAAAACATCATTATCAAAACACCGATGCCGGCATGTGTAGTAAGCACACATGGTATGTTTGAAATCGTAAACAATGCATTGTGCGATCTTCTTGAGCGCACAGATTCTGAATTGTTAGATCAGCATTTTAGTCTGCTCATTCCGGAAGAGAAGAAAAAAGATGTGTTTGCAGCATGGAATACATTTCTTGCCGGCGCGGAAGATTTGCATGCTGAAGTGGAATTACGAATAGCAGACGGAACAGAAAAAGTTGCGGCACTAGAAATTATTACTATTGTAAACGCACGCAGAGAAAGAAAAATAATTGTTTTTGCTGCCGACATATCGAAACAACGTAAAGCTGAAGAAGATATCCGACAGGCATTAGAACATGAAAAAGAATTACGCGAACTGAAGTCGAGTTTTGTTTCAATGGTCTCTCACGAATTGCGTACACCGCTTACCACAATTCTTTCCAACGCAGAACTGCTTGAACGATTTAGTGCAAAATGGGACGATGAAAAAAGAAATCGTGCGCTTCACCGCATTCTCGAATCAATTCAGCGCATGATGGATTTATTGAACGATGTTTTGTTTATTGGCAAAGTTGATGCAGGTAAAATGGATTTTCATCCGGCGCCGCTTGATTTGAGTGTGCTGTGTCAAGATATTAATGATGAAATTTTTAACACCGGAATCGGCAAGCGCCACAATTTACAGTTTGCTATTCAGGGAAATACATCAGATATTCCTGTTGACCCCAAGTTATTGCGAAATGCTATCAGCAATGTGTTAAGTAACGCGGTAAAATATTCATCTGTAGGAAGCACTGTATCGTGCATGATACAACGCAGCGACACGGAAGCGATCATCACCGTACGCGACGAAGGTATTGGCATTATGCCTGAAGATCGCAAAAAACTGTTCTCGGTATTTCATCGAGGATCCAACGTCGGAACAATTCAGGGAACAGGATTAGGGTTAGCAATTGTTAAGTATTGCATAGAAACACATAGCGGTACAGTTGGTATTGAAAGTGAAGAAGGAAAAGGAACGGCAGTAACAATGAAACTTCCCATCGGAACTATTTCGAAACAATAAACATAACAGTCACTAAACTCAGGGAATTTGCAGTGGGAGTTCATTGCACATTTTCTTGAAGGGAGAAATGCGAAATGAAAACGATACTGATAGTAGATGATGAACAAAACATCCGCGAAAGCATTGTTGATTTTTTGACGGAGATTGGATTTAACGTGTTGACCGCCAATAACGGCATGGAAGGACTTCAACGCGCACGCGATTTTCACCCCGAATTAATTCTTTGTGATATTGATATGCCGCTTGTTAATGGCTACACAATGATGGTTGCATTACAGCTTGATGACAAAACAAAAGATATCCCTATCATTGTTATCACCGGCAAGCAGGATAAAAGCGAAATCGGAAATGTAAAACTATTAGGCGCTGAGGATTGTATTACAAAACCGTTCTCGCTGGAACGATTACGTTCTGCGATTGCTTTGCACATACATGAAAATTTTGCGTAAGTAGTTTTCGCTGAAAAAGTCTTATTTCAAAGTGATGCCATGAGTTTGTTTATCAAGAACGTGAAAATTTGAATTATTTCTG
>CAYHZL010000250.1:0-4331 GCA_964361075.1 uncultured Chitinophagaceae bacterium | reverse complement strand
TTGAATTATTTCTGAATCATTGTATTACACTCATGGCATCACTCGCATTTTTTAATGGACGACTAGTTAGAATATAGGTATTATGGTAATGAGAAGTAAGATGGTGAAGAAAGCCCATTGATACAAAGAATGGGGCTTGACTAGATAGCAATCAGTTATTGAAAAAGATTTTAGAAATAAACAGGAGAATTTATATAAGGGCAGTTCTAAAAACTTGTCCCGAAACCTTCAAGGTTTTTTGTTTTTGCGATGTACCATAAAATTTTAACTTCACAAAATTTGGTCAAGTTAAACCTTGAAGGTTTTTAGAGATGCCCATAATTCCAGCCATTCAAACCATTGGTAATTGACAAGTTTAAAATAGTAATGGCGCCATAGGCGCCATTCACTGTGAGCACGGGTGGTCTCGAACCACCGACCCTCTGCTTAAAAGGCAGATGCTCTACCGCTGAGCTACGCGCTCTCCTTAATTGTAAAACAAATATACAAAAAATCTCCGAGCTAATCAAGAAAATCAAAAAAAGATTTTCGAAAATTAATGTTATGCTGTTTGCGGCGGAAGAGATTCGTTGTTATCTGCATTTACATTTTTCTTTTTGTAAATAATTCCAATCGGAATTACAACGCAGTAACCAAGCACCAACAAAATTGGTGCAACAGTCAGCGAGATAAATCCATCCCACGGCTGCATACTGAGTGCAATATAACCGAGAAGAATTACGACAACTCCGGCAATGATAATTTTATAATTCGCTGCAGTCAACGAAAGTGTTTCTGCCTTTTTTACTTTTTTCTTTGCTTTTTCTTTTACTGGTGCTGCCATTGTATGTATTCCTTTCAAATATGTTACATCAATATTTTTTTATTTCTCTGATTTCATTTGCGGGAAGAAAATAACATCACGAATAGATTCCTGCTGTGTCAACAACATTGTTAAACGATCAATGCCGATACCAAGACCTGCCGTTGGCGGCATTCCATATTCAAGCGCACGCAAGAAATCTTCATCCATTGTTTGCGCTTCATCATCACCACGCTCGCGTAAGCGTACTTGTTCTTCAAAACGTGCACGCTGATCAAGCGGATCGTTCAATTCGGAAAATGCGTTGCAAATTTCCTGACCGTTCACAAAACCTTCGAACCGTTCCACAAGTCCTTCTTCGGTGCGATGTTTTTTCGCAAGCGGTGAAAGTTCAACCGGATAATCCATAATGAATGTCGGTTGAATAAGATGTGGCTGCACCTTTGCGCTGAAAATTTCGTCAATAATTTTTCCGGCACCGAATTTCGGATCAAGATCAACGTGAAGTTCTTTCGCTATTGCACGAAGTTCTGTTTCATCAACATTGCGAAGATTTTTACCGGTGTATTGTTCAAGAGCACCAAACATCGTCATTCTTTTCCATGGCGGGGTAAAATTTATTTCGTTCTCGCCTAACGTAACTGTAGACGAACCATTCAACGCGGTGGCTATTTCGAAAATCATATTTTCCACAAGTTCCATCATCCAGCGGTACTCTTTGTATGCCACGTACACTTCCATCATTGTAAATTCAGGATTGTGTGTACGATCCATTCCTTCATTACGAAAATCTTTTGAAATTTCATACACACCGTCAAATCCGCCGACGATCAACCGCTTCAGATACAATTCATCGGCAATGCGAAGATATAATTTCATATCGAGCGTGTTATGATGCGTCATAAACGGACGAGCGCTCGCACCGCCATAGAGTGATTGCAATACCGGCGTTTCCACTTCTAAAATTCCGCGCTCATCCAAATATTTTCGCATCGTTCGAATGATGAGCGAGCGTTTAATAAATGTTGTGCGAACATCAGTATTCACAATAAGGTCAACATACCGTTGACGATAACGAAGTTCTTTATCCGAAAACGGATCGAAGGTAATTTTATTTCCTGCCTCATCTACTTTTTCTTTTACGATCGGCAGCGGTCTCATGGATTTCGAAAGCAGCGAAAGTGTTTGCCCGTGAACGGAAACTTCTCCCATCTTCGTACGAAACACATATCCTTTCACTCCAATAATATCGCCGATATCCATAAGCTTAAATGCATCGTACATTTCGCCGACATCATCTTTTTTCAAATAGACTTGAATTCTCCCCGACATATCTTGCAAATGACAAAATGATGCTTTGCCCATTCTTCGCAACGACATGATGCGTCCTGCAACAGCAACTGTTCGCTGCGGGGCATCATCTTTAAATGATTCGAGAATTTCTTTTGCACTCGTATCACGAGGAAATTCGTGCGGATATGGTTCGATGTGTAACTGTTTTAAATGCTCAAGTTCTTCGAGACGGCGACGCATGAGCATGTTCAGTTCGTCGTGATATTCTTTATTTTCTAATTCCATTTTTTATTAACAGCACTTTCTGAAAAATTAAAATCTTTTGTAACTACTACTCAGCGAAAGTTTTTTTATGTCACAGATTTTATTAACAGAAATTATTTTGATTGAGTAAAAACATTAGCCACAGATGACACAGAAAAAACACGGATTCACACAGAGAATTTAAATAATGTAATCCGTGATTCGCCGCGGCGAATGTTTCCGTGTCATCTGTGGTGTATGTTCAATGTGTTTCTTATAAAATCATTTGAAGTCTGTATCGCGCTGAGTAGTTACTCTTTTCTTATGTATTTGAAATTGTTTGCGTGTTGTGTCGCCACTCTCACGGTGTTTGTTTGCCATCCGGATATGGAGGAAGTTGAACTTTATCAGCAGCACATCGTCCATTCACAGCAGACAATTCATACAACCATGCTGCATGCCCATGTTCCACTTGGCTCCACTCGAACCGCCACTGCCAGTTACCGGTTGATGTTCCGGGCAAATTCATACGATGTTCTGTTCCTAAACCAAGGACATCTTGAAACGGAAACACTGCCATAGCAGCAACAGATTGCGACGCCGCACGCATCAAATATTTATGAATATCTTTTCCATCGGCACCAATATATTTTTTTGCATAAGCCTTTTCACGTTCTGTAGCAGCAGTAAACCAGCCGAGAGTCGTATCATTATCATGTGTTCCGGTATAGACGACAGTATTTTTTTCGTAATTGTGCGGAAGAAAAGTATTGTTGCTGTCGCCGGCAAATGCAAATTGCAAAATTCTCATTCCGGGAAATTCAAACTTGTCCCGCAACTCATACACATCAGGCGTCATCAGTCCTAAATCTTCTGCAATAATCGGAAGTTTGCCGAGCTTCTTTTTAATCGCTGCAAATAATTTATCCTTCGGACCATGCACCCATTTTCCGTGCTCAGCCGTTTTTTCTGTTGCAGGAATTTCCCAATATGCAGCAAACCCGCGGAAGTGATCGATGCGAACTAAATCAAACAGTAACAGTGTCGTTTTTATTCGTTCAATCCACCACGAGTAATGTTCTTTTTCCATCACATTCCAGCGATAGAGCGGATTTCCCCATCGTTGTCCTGTTACACTGAAATAATCCGGCGGCACTCCGGCAACAACTGTCGGACGCATTGCTGTATCAAGAAAAAATAAATGCGGCTGTGCCCACGCATCTGCACTTTGATATGCAATGAAGATCGGAATATCGCCGAACATTTTCACGCCGCGCTCGTTCGCATATTTTTTTAACGCAAACCATTGTCTGAAAAAACACCACTGAACAAATTCCCAAAACTGAATTTCGGTATGAAGTTCTTTCCGCGCACTTTTTAGTGCGGCAGGTTTACGATGAACAATATCTGTATCCCACGTACTCCACTCCTTGTTGTCATATTTTTTCATCAACGCCATGAAGAGAGCATAATCTTCGAGCCAATTTTTTTGTTCACGGCAAAATTTTTCATACTCGTGTACTGAAGCAGAATCATCTTGTGTAAAAAAAGTGTCGGATGCTTTGCGAAGTGTATCCATGCGAAAAACAGTAACGGCAGGAAAATCAATTTTTCCTTTGGGGAAATTTGGAACTGATGCAAGTTCTTTCTGAGAGAGCCAGCCACGCGAAACTAATTCATTCAAATCAATAAGAAGCGGACTGCCGGCAAAAGCGGAAAGTCCCATGTACGGAGAACTTGCCATTCCCGGCGGACACAGCGGAAGCATTTGCCACATTTTTTGTCCGGCAGCAACTAACCAATCAACAAAGTGATATGCTGCAGCGCCAAAATCTCCAGAACCGTGCGGACCCGGCAACGATGTTGGATGCAATAAAATTCCACTACTACGTTCAGAATGCATATTTGATTTCCATTAAGAGAATAAAATTTTTAAAGTTATGGGCGGTTCTATAAATTGAAAAAAAAATCTCGCAAAGACGCGAAGTCGCAA
>CAYHZL010000249.1:0-4423 GCA_964361075.1 uncultured Chitinophagaceae bacterium | reverse complement strand
CGAAGGGATGGTGGCGAAGCCATCCCTTCGGGACTTCGCCACCATCACTTCGTGAGATGACACGGATTAGACGGATTTACACAGATTATTTTATTGATTTTTAGAGATGCCCTTTATGAAGAAGCTCCATTTTATCTGTGTGTATCAGTCAAATCCGTGTTTCGCCGCGGCGAATGTTCTATTTTTTCTAACCGCTGAGTAGTTACCTTATTTTTTTTATAGTCTCATACATATTTGGTTAAATGAAATTCATTCTTTATCTTTTATCACGTATGAAAAAAGAAAAAATTATTGTTCTCTTTACCGTTCTTGTTGATGTCATTGGATTTGGTATAGTTATTCCCATCCTCCCTTTTTATCTCACAGAATTTGGAGCATCTGCATTCACAGTAACGATGCTCTTCTCAACATTTTCATTTTTCTCTTTCTTAAGCAGTCCTTTTCTCGGCGCACTGTCTGATCGTATCGGACGAAGACCTGTGTTGTTGGTCAGCATTTTCAGTACGGCAATCGGATGGTTTGTGTTTGCAAGCGCGAAAATAATTCCAATTCTTTTTTTAGGAAGGATTATTGACGGCATTGCAGCGGGAAATTTTACGACGGCGCAAAGCTATCTTGTTGACCTTGCAAAAGATGAAAAAGAACGTGCATCAAATCTCGGTTTAATTGGCGCAACGTTCGGCATCGGATTTATGATTGGTCCTCTCATCGGTGGTGCACTCAGCACCATCTCGCACTCATTTCCATTTTGGTTTGCCGGCGGATTAGCATTGCTCAATGGCATTGTTGCAATTTTCATGTTACCTGAAACAAACATGAACCGCAACGAAACACGTATCAAATACAATCCGCTGACACCGTTACTACGCGCCTATCAAAACACAAAACTTCATCCATTGTTTATCACATGGTTAATTTTTTCCAGCGCATTTGTTACGTCGCAAACAATTTTTGCATTGTTCACACAAAAAGCATTCGGTTTTTCTGCATTCCACACAGGTCTCTTCTTTACCGGAATCGGAATTATTGTTGCACTCAATCAAACAGTGTTATTGAAACGATTCTGGCTCCATCACTTTACTGAGCATCAATTAGAATTGATTATGTTGCTGATACTTTCCGCTGCCACCGGATTGATGGCTACAAAAAATATTTATCTTTTCTTTCTTGCCATTCCGTTGCTCGGAACAGGGCAAGCTGTCATTCGTGTTGTTGTAACAAGCAGAGCTGTTGGTCAAGTAGATCCAAAAGCAAAAGGAGAAATCACCGGCATCTTGGCATCGTTAATGACGTTGTCTATGGTGCTTGGACCAATTATCGCCGGCAAACTTTTCGAACAAAACGAATCCTATCCTTTCATACTTTCTTCTGTTGTACTTGCAACAGGATTTGTTCTTGCAAAAAGAAATGATGTAGTAAAACATTAGCCACAGAGTGCACAGAAAAAACACGGATTCACACTGAAAAGTTATATACGGTAATCCGTGATTCGCCGCGGCGAATGTTCCCGTGTCATCCGTGGTTAAAGAGTATTTTATAGTACTTAGTAAAACATTAACCACTCCCGAAGGGATGCATTAGGCAAGAGTACACAGAAAAAACACGGATTCACTCTGTATTGCGCTGAGTAGCGCGTTCAGTACGCCAAAGACGCGCACTTTTTTCAAACAGAGTAACTCACGATTTTGAGTTACTTAGGAGTTACAAAATTACATTATTAGAAATTGCCTGTTGATTTTTAGTACGGATGTTCGTACTGTTTTCCACATTAACGATGCGCGGATTTCGTATTTGTTTTTAGATATAGTCATTCAATTATTGTTCTATTCATTTACATCAACTTTACTTAAAGGAGATTTCTTGTATGAGCAACTCTACACGATCAAAATTGTTAGCCACTAAACCAATAGAAACTTTACTATCGGAATCTACTGAAGTCGGTGAGCACACACTTAAACGCGCCCTCGGCCGTCTCAATCTGATTACATTAGGTATCGGCGCAATCATCGGCGCAGGAATTTTTGTGTTGACAGGTGCAGCCGCAGCAAACTACGCCGGTCCGGCAATTATGCTTTCATTTGTGCTTGCGGGAATTGCGTGTCTCTTTGCAGGATTATGTTACGCTGAATTTGCCTCGCTCATTCCGATTGCAGGAAGTGCCTATACGTACGGCTATGCAACGCTCGGAGAAATTTTTGCATGGATCATCGGTTGGGATTTGATTCTTGAATATGCATTCGGCGCAGCAACAGTTGCTGTTGGTTGGAGCGGATATGCACTCAGCTTCTTACAAGATTTTGGAATCTTCATTCCACCATCGTTGACAGGTTCGCCGGGCACGGTGCTTGTACAAGTGAATGGACATTGGGAACATTTAAATCATGTTATCAATTCTCTACAAGCTGCCGGCATCGATCCAACTTCACTTCCTCAGATGACAGCTTCATTTAATCTTGTTGCATTTCTTGCAATCGCAGTCGTTACTACTGTGCTGGTCATCGGTATTAAAGAATCTGCTAATCTGAATACCGCCGTAGTAATAATAAAATTAGCGATCGTATTGTTGTTCATTGGTATCGCCGGTGTGTATGTTATTCAACATCCCGACACAACTATTATGGTAAATTGGAAAGAATTTATTCCACAAAATACTGGTGAGTTTGGTAAATACGGATGGTCTGGTATTGCGCGAGCAGCAAGTGTTATCTTCTTCGCGTATATCGGTTTCGATGCTGTTTCTACCGCAGCACAAGAAGCAAAAAATCCGCAGAAAGATATGCCAATCGGAATTATGGGTTCACTTCTTATTTGCACTATTCTCTATATTTTAGTTTCCGGACTTCTGACAGCAGTTGTTCCCTATACAAGTTTGAATGTATCCGATCCAGTCGCTGTTGGTATTGATGCAACCGGAGTAAAATGGGGAAGCTTTTTGGTAAAAGCCGGAGCGGTGTTCGGACTTGGAACGGTGATGCTGGTGATGTTGCTCGGACAGTCGCGCGTTTTCTATTCTATGGCTCACGATGGATTGCTGCCGAAGTGGGCGGGAAAAATTCATCCGAAATTTCGCACACCATATATGTCCACCATCATCGTAGGAATTTTTGTAGCGTTCTTCGCTGCACTTCTCCCAATTAATATTCTTGGCGAACTTGTCAGCATCGGAACGCTGCTTGCATTCGTCATCGTCTGTGCAGGCGTATGGATTCTTCGCGTACGAAAACCTGATCTGAATCGTGCATTTAAAACACCGTGGGTGCCATTTGTACCAATCATGGGAATTCTTGTATCGCTTGGTTTAATGGCAAGCTTACCACTTGATACTTGGTTGCGTTTAATTATCTGGTTAATAATTGGAATGGTCATTTATTTTGGTTATGGCAAGAAACATAGCAAACTTCAACAATCGTTGAAATAAAAATGTTTCAAATGATTGCGTTAACTAATTCAAAAGAAAACATTGCCACAGATTCGCAGATTACACTTACAAAAAATTTTCAAAAAACTGTGAATCTGTGGCTTATTTTTTTATGAGAAGTTATCAAACTTTTAAATAAAATTATGGCTGAAGAAAAAGAATTTCATCGTTCACTCGGTCTGCTCGATTCAACAATGATCGTTATCGGTTCAATGATCGGCTCCGGAATTTTTATTGTCAGCGCTGATATTGCACGTACCGTTGGCTCACCGGGAATGTTACTTGTTGTTTGGCTTGTTACCGGATTTCTTACAGTGACAGCCGCGTTGAGTTATGGCGAACTTGCCGGTATGATGCCGCACGCCGGCGGACAATATGTGTATTTACGCGAAGCATACAATCCGCTTATTGGTTTTTTGTATGGCTGGACTGTCTTCACTGTTATACAAACCGGAACGATTGCCGCTGTTGCAGTTGCCTTTGCAAAATTTACTGCGGTGCTAATTCCGTGGTTCAGTGAGCAGCATGTATTGTTTACTCTCTTGGGATTAAAAATTAGCGCGGCGCAGATTTTAGCAATTGTCAGTGTCATCATTTTAACAGGAATCAATCTTTTTGGTATTCATGAAGGAAAAATTGTTCAGAATATTTTCACGCTCACCAAAACAGTTGCACTGCTCGCAATAATTCTTCTCGGTATCTTTATCGGAAAAAATGCAAACGCACTTGTGGCAAACTTTTCAGATTTTTGGAGTCCGACATGGACTCATCTTCAAAACGGAAAAATATTCTTTATTGAAGATCTTTTCGGTTGGAAACTTATTGCTGCTGTCGGAGTTGCAATGGTCGGTTCTGTATTTTCCAGTGATGCGTGGAATAATATTACATTTACTGCCGGTGAAGTAATCAATCCGAAAAAAAATATTCCGTTAAGTTTAGCGCTCGGAACCGGAATTGTAACACTCTTATACATTCTTGCAAACGTTGCATACATTCTCGTCCTTC
>CAYHZL010000248.1:0-4479 GCA_964361075.1 uncultured Chitinophagaceae bacterium | reverse complement strand
TCGGTCGCTTCGCTCCCTCGCAATGACGACGATGTTTTTAGAGATGCCCTCATGATAAGGTGGACTCCATCTTTTACCTTTGTGTAATGTGAATTATGAAATATTTTTTTTCCCTTCTAGTATTGTTTTTTCCCCTTTGCTCTTCTTCCGTTCTTGCGCAACATACGATGTTCAGCGAAGAATGGCGATGGAGTTTATTTACGACTGCTTATGGTTTGCCCTCCAATCGTGTGCTTGGCATTGCTGATGCGCCTGATGGTACACCGTGGGTTTCTACGGAGCGCGGGTTAGCATATTACAATGGTTATCGCTGGAAAATTATTGATTCGTCTCTCGGTTTACCGCAAAGCACTCCTTCTACTCCTCAGTTTGATTCTTTGGGAAATGTGTACACCATTGTGCAAGGAAAATTATTTGCCGGCAGCACAAAAGGTTTCCGATTGTTTTTCCAACATCACTTTACCGAACTGAAGAATGAAGTGAATTCATTTGCGTTTCATCCCCGGTATGGCATTATCGTTGAACTGGGTCATACAATTTATTATGTGAAGAACAACCGGCTTGAATATGTACCGCCGGTACAAGGATATAGCAATGCAGGAAAAAATCTCTGGTCAACGGTAAGCGGTACTATTTGGTGGAACCAAAAAGATGGTTTGTACAAATGGGAAAATGAATCATGGAAACTTTTTCAAAAAGGTTCTCCGTTACATAGCGTTGTTATTCAGTTAGTTGAAGATACGAATGGCAATGGATGCGTTGCCTATCAAGCACCGACATCGTTGGCAGGTGTGTGGGAATGGCACGGAAACAAAACGCCGCACAAAGTTGTGAGAGGGAAAGATGCCGTTATAAAATCAATTGACATCAATAATAATAGCGATGTCTTTGCATTATACCGTTCCGGCGATATTCTTTTCCGAACAGAAAATACATGGAGTCGTTTTTTTTCGGTTCCTTCTAAACTTGTTCATGCGAATACGATTCGATTTCGGACGAACGGCGATGTATGGGTCTGTTCAGAAGAAGGATTATATCTGTACAAGCAATCATCGCAGCGTTGGACATCGTGGAAGCATTCATTTCCCGATCCGCGCAATACGGTGAATGAAATATTTCTTGCAAGCGATTCTTCTTTATGGATTGCAACATTACGCGGTGTTGAAGTGAGAAAGAAAAATGGTAAGCACCAATGGATTACACGCGTTAACGGGACATTGTTAAATGAAGTAACTTCCATTGGTGAAGATATGAAAGGAAATATTTGGATCGGAAGCGGAAGCAGTATTGAAGGAGCCTTTCGATGGAACGGAATTTCGTGGAAACATTTTGGTCCAAAGGAAGGATTGCATGTAAAGTATGTTCATAAAATAAAAAAAGATATACACGGGAAATTGTGGTTTCTCGGTTTTGCTTCTGTACGGTGGGATAATGTGAGTTCAACGCAGCCGATGTATTATGAAAAAAATTCTTTTCATACGCTTCCGCTTTCATTCGAGCAAACGGAAGGACGTATTTATTCAATGACCGAAACACACGACGGCGCATACTGGTTCGCCACGGCGAAAGGAATAAGCCGCCTGCGTAACGGTGTGTGGAAACATTGGAATGAAAATCCGTTTAATATAGGCCGAGTATTTACGATAGCAACAGACACAGCAAATACTATTTGGTTCGCTGACCAATGGCAGCACTTTGGGTTTATTGATAATGAAGATTCCATCCATTGGGAATCGTATTCCGGCGGTTTGTTGCAAAACAATGTGTGGTCCATTAGCACACTATCCACTGGAACACTTATAGCAGGTACTACAAACGGATTAGTGTATTATCGTAACAAGACATGGTCGCTCTTGCAGGAAAATTCCGGTCTGCAACATTTAAATATCTGGCCCGTGTTACCGGTTGGGGATAAAATATATATTGGTACCACCGGAGCCGGCGTACAAGTACTTCATATAGATACAGCTTCTGCATATTTACCTATCGTTGAGTTGGAAAAACCAATTATTGAAAAAAGTACGATTTCTTTTTCGTGGATGCCGTTTTCATATTACGATAACATATCATCGGCGAATATTCGCACACGGTATCGCATCGATTCGAGCGGGTGGTCAGAGTGGACAACCAACCACACCGCCATCGTACATTCTATTTCAGACGGAACGCATGCGCTGCATGTGCAGGCAACCGATTTATTCGGTTCATTTTCACCGGCAGGAAATTCTTTGCAATTTATTGTAGAGCCGCCGTACTATAAACAGCCGTGGTATTACATTCCAATCAGTGTATTAATATTTAGTTTGCTGTTTGCGATGGGTTTTATAATAGACCGGCGAATAAAAAATCGCAGAACGCTTCTCCACTCCGAAGCGCGGTATCGTGCTATTGTTGAAGACCAAACTGAACTTATTTGCCGCTTCTCTTCAAGTGGAACGCTCACATTCGTGAACAATGCCTACTCTCGCTATTTTGGTACGCCGGCAAACCAACTGCTCGGCGTACATGTCCACACAGTTGTTGTTGAAGAAGATCGCGCACACGTACAACAACATCTCACACAATTTACTCCGGAAGCCAATATTCATACTACTGAATATCGCGTTGTTACTTCCGACAATAGTATCCATTGGAATGCGTGGACAACACGTGCATTGTTTGATGAGTATGGACAAGTACTAGAGTTCCAATCAGCAGGAAGAGATATTACGGAAAAAAAACTTGGCGAAGAAATGCTCACGCAATTTACTAGAGAGTTGGAACAGAAGGTGCGAGAGCGAACGGAAGAACTCAATCATAACATCAAACAACTTCAAGAAGAAATTCAATATCGTGCAGTTGTGGAAAGTGCTCTACAAGAAAGCGAAGGACGTTTTCGCGGAATGATAGAGAATACACCAATTGCTACATTTGTAGTAGACGAGCATGGTCTGTTCGAATTCGTCAACGAGGCATATCGCACAATGTTACTGTACACCGCGCAGGAATTAATCGGGCAGCATTTCACCAAAGTGTATAAGGAAGCCAACGGCGCCGCACTTGCTGAAAAGTGGAGCGAGTATATTGTTAGTACGAGAATTATACAAGAAGAAACAATTCTTCGTACAAAAAATAATCAAGATCTCTTAATCAAATCAGACCTTATTCCCATTTCAGATACGAAAGGCAATCGAAAAATTGCCGGCTTCGCATTGGATGTTACAAGTCAGAAACGTGCGGAGGAAGAAATACGCAACGCGCTGGAGAAAGAAAAAGAATTGCGCGCATTAAAATCGCGTTTCATTTCGATGGTATCGCACGAACTTCGTACACCATTGACAACAATTTTTTCTAACAAAGAACTGCTTGAACAATTTGGTTTTAAATGGGATGAAGTGAAACGCGGAAAAGCATTTCAGCGGATTACAAATTCTGTTCAACGTATGACGGAAATGCTCGATGATGTGTTGTTCATCGGACGATTCGAATCAGGTAAATTAGAATTTCTCCCGATGCCCACCGATAGTGTGGCTCTGTGCCATGAAGTAATCGAAGAAATATTTTCCGGTGTCGGCAAACATCACGCAGTAAAATTTTCTGTCGAAGGTACTGCTGCAATAGTAATGGTTGATCCGAAATTTGTTCGTCAGATTTTGACAAACCTTCTTGTGAATGCAATTAAATATTCCGAACAAGGAACTACAGTGCATCTCACTCTTGCATTTACCGATTCTTTGGTTGCAATAGTTGTTCGTGATGAAGGTATTGGTATTCCGGCTGAGGATAAGAAACAATTATTCGAGTCATTCCATCGCGCATCAAACGTCGGCAATATTCAAGGCACCGGATTAGGATTGACAATCGTAAAACAGTGCGCTGAATTACATCATGGCTCAGTACGTGTTACAAGTGAGTTGGACAAAGGAACAACATTCACGGTGCAGCTTCCGCAGAATGTACACATAGAACCAGTGCAGGGAGATAGAGTGTGAAAAAAATTTTAATTATTGATGACGAAGTCAATATTCGAGAAAGCACGAAAGATTTTCTTGACGAAAAGGGATACAATGTGTTGCTTGCAGAAAATGGACAGCAGGGAATTGAATTGGCGATGCGCCATCAACCCGATATTATTATTTGTGATGTGATGATGCCGCAGTTCGATGGTTATGCTGTGCTGGAAAATTTACGATCCTATGCTGCCACGTCCGCAATTCCGTTTCTTTTTCTTTCAGCAAAAGCAGAAAAGAAGGAAGTATCGCATGGCATACACCTTGGCGCTGATGAGTATATTATTAAGCCATTCAAGTTTAGCGAATTGGAACAGGCAGTTGAAAAACTTTTACGTACACAGGTGCGATAAAAAAATAAAAGTACAATCGTTCGCATTGTAGTTCTTGCATCTCGCTTTGTTCCTTCATATTTTTATTTAACAAAATTAAAAGTTTTTGTAATTGCTCAGCGAAAACAACCCCACCCTTTATCCCTCCCCTTTTAGGG
>CAYHZL010000247.1:0-4481 GCA_964361075.1 uncultured Chitinophagaceae bacterium | reverse complement strand
TGTTCTATTTTTATTCATTCGTGAGTTTTTAGAGATGTCCATCAGTTACAGCTAAGAAAAAGCACGATTGAAAAATTAGCCGATACTTTGATACGACTCGGCGCAGCATCCATACATAGGCGGAACAGAAGTTCCGCGTTACATCTCTCTCTGCGAGAGAAAAACAATCTTGCAATCGTTCACATCCATCAATCCAAATAGTTGCTTCGATTCTTTGTAATCGTTATCTTTACAAAAAAAGGAATATCGTCATGCAAACTGTCCGCGCACATTATGACGGCACTCAGGTGTTACTTGATGAACCGATACCGCTAAAAAAAGATGATCTCCTTCTTGTCACTGTCTTACAAGAAACTATCGCAACCGATAATGACATTGCGTATGCTGCATTACAAGATTCGCATACCAATGATTTTCTGACAAAAGAAGAAATTGCACACTATCTCTCACTCAAGTAATGGTCATCGAACACGGAAATATTTATCTTGTAAATTTTGACCCAAGCATCGGCAAAGAATATCAAAAAGTCAGACCTGCATTGGTTATTCAATCAAATACTATTACGACAATTTCGCCGCTCATCACCATACTACCCATTTCAACAAAAACTGAAAACCGAACATATCACGATATTGTTCTGTCGAAAAACCAAACAAACCGATTGCTCCATGACTCATTGATTATCAACGACATTGTTTATAGATTAATACAGGATTTTCTAGTCACGCTGGTTTTTTAAATTGCTTGTTGAAGAGACATTAATGCGCTTCCGCTTAAATAAACGACAAAAAGAATTGCTTGCCCCGGGACTTATAGAGTTAGCAAATATTTCATTTGCCGCTCTCATCTTTGGAACAATACTTTCTGACCATCCGAGCTGGTCTATCGCAATTGTTGGGATAGCATTATACACAGTGCTCATATTATTTGCCTTATACTTACGAAAAGGAGAACAATAAATGGAAGTCACCCTTACGCTTATGATTGGACTCGTAGTTGTTGTTTTTATCATTTTGTTGCCAACCTTCATCGCAGAGTGGAAAGAAAAGCATAAACACGGATAAAAACATCCATCGAAAACAATGCGTGAAATAAATATTTGCTGCATAACTCATGTTACTGCACATCAATCAATCCGTTCACAAAATCGCCTTTCACTAAATTTGTATTGGAAGAATCTCGTAACAATGTTTCCGTTGTAACAATGGAAATGGGAATCCGCCCTTTCGTTTTCGGCTTTACAGAAAGCGTTAAGAGCACATCAGAACCGGAAACACTAAACGGCTTCCCTTTGCTATCCGGCAATGCAACAATATTTATTATTTTTTTATCGGCGCTGCTTGCACTCAATAATACATTTGCATTGCCGCTATTCTTTTGAAAAATAGAACCGGAAAGATTCGTCGCGTCTGTAATATCAATTAATGTCGGATCAAACTGGAGTGTGAGTTGCAAGCCGGAAACATTTTTAAAATTTTCGCATTTAATTGTGTAGGTACTAATCACATTAAGCAAGGCAGTAGTATTGCGGCGCGGAAAAAAAAGAATTGAGTTATCTTTTGTTACAGCTTCTACAGAAAATGATCTCAATTGTGGTGTCTTTTCTATGCTACCATTTTGATGTACTGCACGCACTTGAAATGTATGTGTTCCTTCATCCAAATAATCTATGGTAATACTTGTGCCGGTCGTAGAAATCCATTGTCCACCATCGAGCAGCGTTTCGAAACGGGCAACATCGCGCGTGCCAGTCCATTTGAATGTAACACTCGATGTAGTGAGAACTTCATTATTGGCAGGAGCTTGGGTAATTGTCGTTACAGGAGGAATAAATGCAACACTGGAGGTATCAACAGGGTTTGGGGCAGTTCCTACATCTCCTTTTTTACTCGAGCAGCCTACTAATAAAAGAAAGAGTACGACGGTTACCGTCCATACTTTGGTAGATAGTTGGGCGTTCCAAAAATTAAATTTTTTTTCACCGCAAAGACATCCCGCCAAAGAACGCGGGATAAACTCCGGCGCGAAGAAAAAAATATAAACAAATGATAATAAATATTCCAAGGGAATCCCTTCGGGACTTTGCGTCTTAGTCCGTCTGCTGACGGAGTAAAATTTCTTTTTTTGAATTTTTAGAACTGCCCATATATTCATATCAACTTTCTCTCAAAGGTTCATAGATGCTTGTAATGTTATTGTTCCATTATTATATGACCTATATGAAAGATCGATTTTTGCTGGAGATGATTTCCAGTCAGGCGCAAAAAGAATTACATCGAGAGCATTGAGAACGTACACAGCGCCGATACTGATCAATGCAAAGTTTCTCAGTGATGTTGCAGAAGTAAGTTTATCGTCTGCATTTTTGAGAGCAGCTTTTTTTTCTGCAACTAAAGCCAATGTTCGTTCATTGGTATAGTCTTCGTAGGCGACGTTATATGCATCTGTTTTAATATTCAAGTCGTTTTGGAAATATCCCGTTGCAGCTAAAGCGCCAATAAATAAGCCGGAGTAAATAAATCCCATTCCACCACGATCTTGATAGAATTGCCCTCTTCCGGGAAACACTAATGAACGTGTCAATGCCGTTGATGTTGTTTTTTGTGTCAATCGATAATTTATTGTCATTTGTTTGTCAGGGAACATCGTAACATCCTGAGTGTAATCTTCATACCCGCGCTGAGAAAGTCGAACTTCATAGACGCCAACAGGAACTTCAAGTTCTTTGGTTGGCGCATCAGCAACATACTTGTCGTTAAGAAATATTTTTGATGCAGTCATCCCGCGAAACGCCAGCAGACCGGAATTTTGTTTCAGCGTCACTGAAAGAGGATATTCTTTGTTTTCTGATAACATAATTTTTTGTTGATATCGTTTGTAGCCGGATGCTTCTACCTCGACGAGATGTTCACCCCATGGTAATTCTTTTGCTTTGATGGAAAAATTTTTTCCAGAAGAACTTCCCGCAAGTTTTCCATCAACATAGAGACCGGCATTGGGCACACCCACATCAACCGTGATATCCGCAAGACGAAGCATTTCTAAATTTACGTTCACACGAAACTCGCCGGACTCCGGCACATCCACTTCTTTTTTTATTGATGCATAACCTTGTTTGCGTACTTCTATTGTATTCCTTCCAGGAGTTACTTTTTGTTCTTGCCATAGTGGATTTGATTTACCCAAATATTTTCCATTCAACAGTATATCAGCATCTTCCATATTCACAGCAACAACAAGTGTGTTGTAATGTTGCACTGCGGAGGGTTTGAAGAAAATAAAATCGCCTCCTTCGTCGCCGGTCTCAGCTATTGTTCCGTATTGCGGTGTTTGGTTCACTCGTGAATTGTTGATGACCACTTCACGCATATCGATAAAAAGTTTTTGTGAAGCAAGATAAGGATCGCGATTGTCATCAAGTTTTTTTATGAGGTACTCTACAAAGACACTTTTATCGGGTACTTCTTTCATCGCTCCGCTGGTGATGGCTTTTCTGCTTGCGTTACGGTAGAGTTCTGAAATGGCGGGGGGTGTATTTTCAAATGCCGCGCGTGTTTTAAATATTCCTCCGCTAAAACATGCATCAGAAATTAACAGCGTATGTTTTGTTTTTAATCCGCGTATCTGGTCGCGCAGATCGCTGTTCGAAACCCACTTTGCGCGATTATCTCTTTTGGCATCAGACGGTAACCAGTACCCTTGTTCTTTTTTCTCATCCCAGTATCCATGACCGGCGTAAAAGATCAGTAAATTATCTGCAGGTGATATGAGTTGAGAAAGCGAATCGAATGCATACGATAATTCTTCTGCTGTAGGATTTTGCCGGAAATAAATATTCTCATCTTTAAAATTATATTCTGATTTTAAAACTTT
Source organism: uncultured Chitinophagaceae bacterium (assembly GCA_964361075.1). Lineage (GTDB taxonomy): Bacteria > Bacteroidota > Ignavibacteria > UBA10030 > UBA8401 > CAYHZL01. The sequence goes on along the minus strand of CAYHZL010000247.1, from coordinate 608 downwards.
TATCAGCCGTGTTGCATCACTGATCGGTTGATCTAAACTTGTAATTTTGGGGTCTGTGTATGATTGGATCGCAATGACCAATGCATAATATTTTCCGGGCTGTAATTCTTCTTGTGGTGAAAATCCTTTATTAATAAATCCGCGATTTGTTTGAGAGAGACAAAAAGTGAAAAAGAGAAGAACAATGAAAAATAAATATAAAAATTTCATCGGATACTCCTATAATTTTTGGGAAAGATTTGAAATCAAAAGAAGAGTGGATTTAAAAAACAAAACCCCCATCATCGCATTCGCAACTTAGAGGGTTAAATAAATTCTTCCAACCACTTCACCTGATCTCCTGTACATTTTGGTTATTGGTATGGTGAAAGTATAACTGTATTTTTTTCGATTGTCAACAACAAAAAATGCCTTGTGTTGCACGGCACTGAGAATGTCATGGTAATGGTAGGACAGACATTTGACGAAGTCATTCCTTCGGAACTTGTCTGTCGTTATTTGTTTTAAAATGACAGACATTTGACGAAGTCATTCCTTCGGAACTTGTCTGTCGTTATTCTCTATTGGGTTTAATACCCCGACGTCACAAAGTGATCTGGCGAAGCCAT
>CAYHZL010000246.1:0-4481 GCA_964361075.1 uncultured Chitinophagaceae bacterium | reverse complement strand
TAATTATCTAATTATTTATCAGAGTATGTTTTTTCTCCTTGTTTTTTTTCACCATTACTTTTCATCATAATGGCAGGAAATACTTGCTGTTATTATTTACAACTTTACTTTGATTGATGCAAATGTTGTAACAAGGGATAGGTGACAAAAATAAAATATTTTCAGTTGTAACTACTACCAAAAAAATTAAGCCACAGATTCACAGATTTGGCGCCGAAGCGCCACTGTTAAAAATCTGTGAATCTGTGGCTTAATTTTTTCTTCGGAATAAAAATTATACCGTTAGTTCACGTTCTCCGGTTTTGCTTCTTCAGGTGTAATTTCTGAAGGATTGTTTTCCTTCTTCAAAAAAAGCAGTTCTTCTTTGTTATCATCGAGCGATACGAGAATTGTGCTGCCTTCGGGAAAAGTCCCCTTTAAAATTTCTTCGGCAACCGGATCCTCGACATACTTCTGAATTGCACGGCGCAACGGACGCGCACCGAACACCGGATCGTATCCTTTATCGGCAAGAAATTCTTTTGCCGCATCATTCAGTTCGATGGAAATATTCATTGTGCTCATGCGCTTGAACAATTCCTTCACCTGAATATCAATAATATCCATGATGTGTGTTTTTTCGAGTTGATGAAAAACGATAGTGTCATCAATACGATTGAGAAACTCCGGATTGAAGACGCGCTTCAATGCTTCTTCAATGGTGCCCTTCATTTGTTTATACTGATCGCCGACATTTTCTTCGCCGAAGCCAAATCCTTTCGTTCCTTTAATATCGCGCGCGCCGATGTTGGATGTCATAATCAAAATCGTATTTTTGAAATCCACTTTGCGTCCGGAACTGTCGGTCAACTGTCCGTCATCCAGCACTTGCAGTAAAATGTTGAACACATCAGGATGCGCTTTTTCAATTTCATCGAGCAGCACAACGCTGTACGGTTTGCGGCGAACTTTTTCAGTCAACTGTCCGCCTTCTTCATACCCAACATATCCCGGAGGCGCGCCGACGAGACGCGAGACGGCAAATTTTTCCATGTACTCGCTCATGTCAATACGGATTAGCGCTTCATCCGAATCGAATAAATATTTTGTGAGCGCTTTTGCAAGTTCTGTCTTTCCAACACCGGTTGGTCCCAAAAAAATGAACGAACCGATCGGGCGTTTCGGATCTTTCAATCCGGCACGCGTGCGGCGAATTGCTTTCGTCAGTTTAGTAATTGCTTCATCTTGTCCGATGATTTGCGTTTTCAAGATGTCGCCCATCTTCAACAATTTTAGCGTTTCAGATTCTGCAACTTTGTTCACCGGAATGCCGGTCATCATCGCAACAACATCCGCCATGGTTTCTTCGGAGACATCATAGATTAACGTTTGCGCTTTCAATTCCCATTCGCGTTTCGAAATTTCCAGATCGCTCAGCAATTTCTTTTCGAGGTCGCGCAGACGTGCCGCTTCTTCGAAGTTCTGGTTTTTCACAACTTGATTTTTCGAAAGTTTTATCTTTTCAATTTCTTCTTCAAGTTTGATAATATCTTGCGGCACTACAATGTTGGAAAGATGCACGCGTGCGCCGGCTTCATCCATCACGTCAATTGCTTTGTCGGGCAGATTGCGGTCGGTAATGTAGCGGTCGCTCAACTTTACGGCAGCATCAATAGCTTTGTCAGAGAATCGAACGCCGTGATGTTCTTCATATTTTTGTTTGATGTTGTTTAAAATCTGAATTGTATCATCAACACTTGTCGGGTTGACCATAATTTTTTGGAAGCGGCGATCGAGCGCGCCGTCTTTTTCAATGTACTGGCGGTACTCGTCCAATGTTGTTGCGCCGATACATTGCAATTCGCCGCGCGACAGAGCGGGCTTGAACATGTTCGATGCATCGAGCGAACCGCTTGCGCCTCCTGCACCGACGATGGTATGAAGTTCATCGATAAAAAGAATAACATCGCGTGCTTTTTCCAATTCGTTCATTACCGCTTTCATCCGTTCTTCAAATTGTCCGCGGTATTTCGTTCCGGCAACAAGCGCAGCAAGATCGAGCGTCACAACGCGCTTCTCGTGGAGAACGCGGGAAACTTTTTTATTGACGATGCGAAGCGCAAGTCCTTCTGCAATGGCAGTCTTGCCGACGCCCGGTTCGCCAATCAATACGGGATTATTTTTTTTGCGGCGCGAGAGTACTTGTGCAACGCGTTCAATTTCTTTTTCACGTCCGACGACAGGATCAAGTTTATTTTCTGCGGCAAGCTTTGTTAAATCTCTTCCGAAATTATCGAGCACCGGCGTTTTTGATTTGTCCTGTTTCTTTTCCTGCGATGGCTGCGGTGTTGCTGCCGGCTGCGATGGTTTGCCGCTGATGATGTTGTCTAATTCATTCCGCACTTTATCATAGTGCACATCAAACTGATGCATAATTTGTGCAGCAATATTGTCGTCATCGCGCAGTAACGAAAGCAATAAATGTTCCGTGCCAATCACATCGGATTTGTAGAGCTTCGCTTCGAGATATGTAATCTTCAAAACTTTTTCTGCTTGCTTCGTCAGCGGAATATTGCCGATGGTAAGCGTACCGCCGGTTGTGCGGACGGTATCTTCAACCGCTTTTTTTAATTTATATAAATCGCAGTTGAGATTGCGCAAGATTTTTACTGCGATTCCTTCGCCTTCGCGAATGACACCGAGAAGAAGATGTTCGGTTCCGATGTAATCATGACCTAAGCGTAATGCTTCTTCACGGCTGAGGCGGATGACATCTTGTACACGATTTGAAAAATTTCCTTCCATTGAAGTTCCTTTTTATAATAATGGAGACACTATAATATGTTGTATGCTAAGTTATGTAACACAAAAATTAGTACGATGGTTTCACTACGTTATATTGCCTCAGTTTTTGTCGAGCATAAAAAAAGATTAAATTATACATAATGTTTTCACTTTCAATATAAAGAAATCTGCGAGGGCTGTCAAGAAAACCGCTTCGCCAATGTATGAAAATTAGAAGAATGAGAATTTCTTTACCTTATATCTTGATTTTCGGCTGTATATTAAATATATTTAGTCCGTTAAATAATTCCGCGGTAGCTCAATGGTAGAGCACGTGACTGTTAATCACGGGGTTGTAGGTTCGAGCCCTACCCGCGGAGCCAATGCTGTCAGGTTAAGGGTTTATCATTGCGAGAAATGAGTCACGCGCTAGCGTGACGAATGACGCGGCAATCTTTTTCTCAATGATTTTAAGATTGTTTCGGCAAAAAACGCCTCGCAATGACAGTACTGGTTGTTTTGTTTGACAACTATGGCATTAGTGTTTCCTTAAACTGACAGCATTGCCCGCGGAGCGGAGTAAAAAACAAAGTCTGACAGTACTGTCAGGCTTTTTGCGTTTATGGAAGAATATTATATTACATACGCTTTATATTCTGAAACATTTGATAGAATGTATGTCGGATAAACATCGGATATCAACGCACGATTACAACGCCATAATGCAGGAGAAGTTCGATCTACGAAAGCATATCGTCCTTGGAGATTATTCTATGGCGAAAGATTTCAACACAGACGAGATGCAATGCGCCGAGAACAAGAATTAAAATCATCGCGCGGTCGAGCTTTTTTGAGAGAAAAGATAGCTCAATGGCAGAGTCCGTCAGCTGACGGATTAATCACGGGGTTGTAGGTTCGAGCCCTACCCGCGGAGCGTATAGAAAGCCGTTTCACATGCAGAGAAACGGCTTTCTTCGTTTGTAGGGATTCCATAATACAATATCTTTTTTGCTTTGTATGAAGTTACTTACAGGAATGAAAGTTATTCTCAATAATACGAGATAACGTTACCCAACAACGGCTCTGATTGTCGTGAGAAGTTCGTTGAGATCATATGGTTTGGAAAGAAATTCGTCGGCGCCTAAAACTTTTGATTCATGAGCGTGCAAAATATCAGCAAAGCCTGTGAGCATGATGACCTTTGTTTCCGGAAATTTCTTTTTCACAAAACCTAAAACTTCGTACCCTCCAACGCGTACCATGCCGATATCAAGCAAGATCAGGTCATATCTTTTTTGTTCTAACTTGATAATTGCTTCATCGCCATCCAAAGCACTGTCAACACGGTAGCCTTGATCTGTGAGTTGAAGGGAGACAATTTTTATCAACGCTTCATCATCATCAACCAAGAGAATTGTATTTTGATCTTCCATAAAAAAGGATTTTTAATATATGCTTTTACAAGAGCAAGAAGATAAGACTAAAGTCTTACTATTTTAATTGAGTCAATATAAAAAAAGAATTCGAAAGTGTATAGTTAGAAATAATTAAAGAAGTTATATTCTTGTTACATATTGGTTTTTTATAGATAGTGAAATAAAGTAACTACTCAGCGTGGCAAATTATAAATTTGTTCGCCGCGGCGAATCACTCACTCTTTGCTTTGTACTGCTTCAACAGGAAAATGACTTTTTCAAAAAATAATTTGGTGGAGTAAC
>CAYHZL010000245.1:0-4531 GCA_964361075.1 uncultured Chitinophagaceae bacterium | reverse complement strand
AGTTTAATCTGTGTCATCAGTGGTCTATTTTGTGTTTTGCGTAACATCAGTTAATCATTAACACCAAGATCATCCGCAGCTAACTCCCACCGATCAGGCGAACGCCATAGTGAAGAAAGAATCATTTCGCGAATCCAAATAAATTCTTTCGGTAGTTTATCGTACAGTTTAATAAATAATTCTTCGTGAGAAAGAATTTCTGTTTTCCATTCTTCTCTGTCAACCGACATGAGCGTATTAAATTTTTCCATCGTCATGTCGTCCATTCCTTTCCAATCAATATCTTGAAAACGCGGTGTGCGTCCGAGCGGGCTTTCAACACTTGAAGCGCCTGCACCGTACCGCATCACAATCCATTTTAACACACGCATATTATCGCCGAAGCCCGGCCAAATAAAATTGCCATCTTTATCTTTGCGGAACCAATTGACAAAAAACATCCGCGGCGGGTTACGTAAGTCGCGACCGATTTGTAGCCAATGATTAAAATAATCGCCCATGTGGTACCCGCAAAAAGGAAGCATTGCCATCGGGTCGCGACGGACTTCGCCGACCGCACCTGCTGCTGCTGCAGTTGTTTCAGATCCCATTGTTGCGGCAAAATACACACCGTAATTCCAATTGAACGCTTGCATAATAAGCGGTGTCGTGTTACTCCTTCTTCCGCCGAAAATAAATGCGCTAATCGGTACGCCTTTCGGATTTTCAAATTCAAAATCGAGCGACGGACATTGTGCAATCGGTGCAGTAAAACGCGAATTAGGATGTGCCGCTTTTCTTCCGCAACCCGGCACCCATTCTTTTCCGGTCCAATCAGTTAATTTTTCAGGCGCTTTGTCTGTCATTCCTTCCCACCACACATCACCGTCGGGTGTGAGCGCAACGTTTGTAAAAATTGTATTTGCCCGAATAGATGCCATCGCATTCGGATTTGATTTTTCCGACGTACCGGGCGCGACACCGAAAAATCCGGCTTCGGGATTAATTGCATACAAACGCCCGTCATCGCCGGGTTTTAACCAGGCAATATCATCACCGACAGTTGTAATTTTCCAATCACTTAATTCTTTCGGTGGAATGAGCATCGCAAAATTTGTTTTTCCACATGCGCTCGGAAAGGCAGCGGCAACATAACTTTTATTTCCATCAGGCGTTTGCACACCGAGGATAAGCATGTGCTCAGCAAGCCAACCTTCATCGCGCGCCATTGTTGATGCAATACGAAGTGCAAAACATTTTTTCCCAAGCAACGCATTGCCGCCATAACCGCTGCCATAACTCCAGATAGAATGTTCCTCCGGAAAATGCACGATGTATTTTTCAGAATTGTTGCAAGGCCACGATACATCGGCTTGATTTTTTTCTAACGGCATGCCGACAGAATGTAAACACGGAACAAACTCTCCATCACTCCCGAGCACATCATACACTGCGCGTCCCATGCGTGTCATAATTCGCATATTGGCTGCAACGTACGGTGAATCGGAAATTTCGATACCAATGTGAGCAATGTTTGAACCAAGCGGTCCCATGCTGAATGGAATCACATACATTGTTCGTCCGCGCATACACCCGTCAAACAATGAAGTCAGTTTCTCCTTCATCTCTTTCGGATTCATCCAATTATTTGTTGGACCGGCATCTTGTTTTCGGACACTGCAAATAAAAGTTCTGTCTTCAACACGCGCAACATCACCCTCATCGGAAATTGCAAGAAAACTGTTCGGACGTTTTTCAGGATTTAATTTTTTGAATGTTCCCTTCTTCACCATTACATCACACAGATCATCATATTCTTTCTGCGAACCATCGCACCAGTAGATTGAATCCGGTTTGCATAGTTCGTACATCTCTTGTGCCCACGTTCGTACTTTTTCGTTGTTGATATAACTTGGAAAGAGCATAAAAAATTTTGGTTAGTTGATAATTATTGTAACTACTCAACGTTATTGTTGATTCATATCTATCCGCCAAGTTCGCCAAGAAACGCTAAGAATGTTTCGCTGTATCAAAAACAAATCGTTTCCATTCTAATGTATTGTGTGAACCAAAATTTATCAGCAATCCAACGGTGAAACCCGTTGTTTTTAAGTAGTTAATAATCTGCGCTTCTTCTTTACCAGAAAGTTTATCCAATGCTTTAAGTTCAACAATGATTTTGTCAAAGCAGACTACATCGGCAACATATTCTTTATTCAGTTTTATATTTTTATACATTATCGAAAGAATTTTTTGCGATTCAAAAGGAATTTATATGATTGCGCAATTCGATCTCAAAAGCTTCTTGATACACCGCTTCTAAAAAGCCGCTGCCAAGTTCGGAATGTACATCCATAGCTGCGCCCATAATTTCAAATACTTCTTTTTTATAGAACAACTCAATCATAGTATTACTCTTGACGCTCCTTTGCGATCTTCGCGGAATGAAATCCTTGACACTTTGTAACTACTCAAACACTGAGCAGTTGATAATTATTTTACTATTGGTTTCACAGGTGTAAGCAATGTGTAATCCGGAAGATGTAACTCGGATGTAATTGCGTTGACCACAAAATCTATCGGCACAGGTTTATACAACACCTTGCTCGCAAATGCGCGCAACGATTTTTCTAACACCGGCTGCGACTGGCGATAGGCATAGAGCGCAATAATCGGCGCAACGCATTGTTCCGCAGCCCGCAATCGAAACTCTTCCAGCAATTGTTGAATATTTTTTTCAACATCAACAACCAACAATGCTATTTCTTTATTCTGCCGTTGGCATGCAAGCTCTTCAACAGTTTGCGTTGTTACAACCGTAAATGATTCTTGCAGGAAGATAGAGATACTTCGCGTCAAATCTGTGTCCGCAGAATGTACAAGAATTGTTTTTTTAATACTAATTGTATGTTCGTTACGTGTGGGCATTTTTTAGCAAAGACAATAGTAAAATAAGATTCACCACACCTATATTTTACAACTATTATGCCACGAGTTTTTTACTGAAATAACGCCTTTTATTGTGAATATCAGTTCATTTTTGAAGTTTGTTCTTAACAGTTGGAAAGGGAAAAAGTCAATTCTTGTTTGTGGGAAGAAAAATCATAGCCACATTCGCCGCGGCGAATGTGGCTATGATTTTTTTGGGTGAGTAGTTACAAAAATTAAATAGGAAACAAGTGAAGCACCGATGGAAAAATTGCATTCACCGCATCTGTTGCACCGGCAAGCGAACCAGGCATACTGATGAGAAGCGCATTCCCGCGAATTCCAACGATGCTGTGCGACAGCGCAGATGTTGGTTTGTGTTGTTGACCGCGCGCGTGCATTGTTTCTGCTACACCGGGAATTTCTATTTCAATAAGCGTGCGAAAAACATCAGACAGATGATCGTGCAGACCTGCATCGGTGCCGCCGGTGGTAATAATTAAATCCACTTTTTCCGAATCAGTATAACGAAGAATTAGTTTTTTAATTTCATCTTTTTTGTTCGGCACAACAACGTACGCCGTGTTCTGAATTTTGTATTGAAGAAGTTGTTCAACAATTTTCTTTCCGGAAATATCTTCATTGATACCCGATGCAACAGAATCGGAAACCACAACTACCACAGCGCGAAATGACGACGGAACTGTTTCTCTTCTATCCGATTTTTTTCCCGTTGTGCGAAGTAAACGCACGCTGCCGATTTCCATTTCCTCATCCACCGATTTCATTGCATCATACAATGTCAACACAGCAACCGATGCTGCTGTGAGCGCTTCCGTTTCAACGCCTGTGTTGTAAATTGCTTTTACAGTAACGGAGACATCAATGGTCGTGTCTGAAAAATAAAAATCAACATTCAGAAAATTAACAGGGATGGGATGATGGTGTGGAATGAGTTGCGAAATATTTTTTGCTGCGTGCGTAGCAGCTTTCTTTGCGTCAGAAAGCGGGTTGCCTTTAGAAATTTTTCCTTCGTGCAGCAACGCCATAGTTACCGGAGAAACTTTTAACGTTGCTTGCGCAACAGCCGTTCGGAGTGTAAATGATTTGGAAGTAATGCTGCGCATTGTTTTTTATTTTGTCTTGCATCTCGTACCAAAATTCTATTTGGGAACGCAACTATTTGAGATGGTACCGATTTCCAACTTCCCGTTCGGAGCCGCTGCCCAAGGCGACCATTTTGTTGATTTCAACAAAATGGTCTGTAACCGACCCTCCCGCATTTAGGCAGGCCGTTTTCGCTTTATCTATTACTTTCAAAAAATTTCGCCATTCCGTATAATTTAATATCTGCTGCAATTCTTGTACTGCTTCAACAGGAAAATGACTTTTTCAAAAAATAATTTGGTGGAGTAACGTTACTAAAAAAAGTTAATTGATAAAAGCATTTAGATAAAAAATTTTTAAAGCATATTATTTTTCCTTTCCGACTATCCACTAAACTGCCATGTAGTTGTGATATCAATGTAAAAAAAATTACGCTGCACATTTTTTCCAAAAAAGTTGTCGCGCCGCCATCTGCCGCTTGACAAATGTGTTCTTTTCAAATTCAGAAAAAAAATTA
>CAYHZL010000244.1:0-4534 GCA_964361075.1 uncultured Chitinophagaceae bacterium | reverse complement strand
AAATGATTACAGAGAATAAATAAAATCATAAAGAGAAATTAAGTTGACGCCTATGAGCCCTGCGGGATTATGTGCCGTTGCGCGCATAATTAATGAACATTTTCCGGATAATATTTCTTTACCTGTTTATCGTTGGGACCAGTGTAACCGCAAACACCAGACCGTGGCGAGTTTACTAACGACGACAAAATATGCTCACCTTCATCTTGAACGCATTTGTGTTGCTCTATGCATGATTGACACAATAAGTCTTCATCGGCACAATATGTACAAATTGCGATTGCCTTGTTGCTGCACGAAGAACATTTGAATTCAATTTCTTTATTGCGAAACAAAATCTGGATTTCTTTCTCGTCGACGTCTTCGATATTCTGTATCATTGACAACGATATTTCGGTTGAAGAACCAAAATCATATTCGTAGTCGATTTTCAGTCCCTCTGAAAACACCTGAGTCAACAGTCGTGTCATAGGTATCGTTGAGTATTTATCAGAAAACTGGCTGAGGTGACCACAACATTCCACCCATATCTCTCTTATGAATTTATCGAGCCGTTTCATCGTAATATCCGGCTTTGCTTTAACGACAAGCCAATAGTCAGGTGAGTATTTGCCCTGAATGAGTAAAAGCAAATAGTCTGTTCTGCTATGTTTGCCGGGAACAATCTTACCATGGCAATCAGACAAATGAGAAAGAATTGATCGGGAGTTTTTGGGAATCTCGTTATTACAGTATGTACAGACTCCGTTTGTTGTGGCTTTTTTCATAAAGTTCCATAAGGTGATGTATAGTTTCTGTCTTCAGATACTACCTCCGTGCAATGGCAACTAACGTGCCGCGCCTCATGCGAAGTGACGGCAAACGGAGCGAAGCGGAGTTTGATGGCATTTCGCATAGGCGCTGTTATCTGAAGTGTCGCGGAGCGAAGCGCAGCAGCACGAAGGAGAACAGCGACGGAGGCGCGGCACGTTATCCAAAATGGAGCGGAGCGACATTTTGGATAACGGTTTTCAGCTTTGCGTAGGCGGGGATTTGAAACCACTTACCTGTCCCACGCTACAAAGATAATTACTTGCACACACTTTCAAATTGCTCGTCAACCCCGCTTACGCAAAGGTGATGTTAGCGGTATACTCTTATTGTTCTTCAAGCGTAATTGTCAGTCCGAGTTTCATAAATTTTACAGTTGGAATTACCTTTAATGCAAAGTCCAAATGCGTGTCTTTACGCTCTGCAACGATTAGTCCTTTTACTTTTTGTCCGTCTTTGCAGAGTTCTTCTTTTGTCCAGCCCATATACCGCAAAATTTGTCCGATTGTCTTGTCAATAGCCTGCCGTTTTATTTCAATGATTAAAAAATCTCCGTGCTCGTCAACGGTCAGCATATCCATTATTCCAACGGTCTGCGTGTCGTATTGTCCATTCTTTGGAATTTGTTCTTCTTCGTCAAAGTATTTTAGTTTTGGAAATAGTCGGTGAAAATTTCTGTGCAATAAACTTTGATAATGCTGAACTTCTAATGCTTCAAATTGTTCGTCTGCTTTTTCTAGTTTTTTAGTTTCAGTGTCGGTTACTGTTTGTTCTTTTGGAAAAGTATGATATAGCAAACGAGCAAATTCAAAATTGTCAAAAGTCCTATTTGCCGCTTCTTCTAATTTCTCTTTTACTTTGAACAATTTGAAATTGTATTCAAGATAAAGGTCAAGTCCAGTAAATTCTGTGTCAAGTCCGCTGGCAAGAAGTTTTGAAAGGAAATGGTCTTGGTCGTTGAAGATTGGTAAAAATGTGTCTGGGAAATAAATACTCAAAAGTTTTGGAATTACTGTCCGACCCGTTTTGAAGCCGTTAATTTCTTTTGAAAGTTTTGCGATTTTTTCAAGGTCTTTTGAAAATGCTCCGTCCGATTTGTATGCACTGTTACTGTCAATGGGAATGATTTTTTGTATTAGGGACTTTATTTTTTGAAAATCGGTTTCGTAGCCGTATTTATATTTTGAACCGCCACCTATACTTCCTAATTTTTTTGTAGTCCATTCCAAGTCATAAGCAATGCAACCTTTTTTGCGTCCAAGTCCCGCGAAATAATCTTCCTTTTTCAGCGTGTCAATTTTTTGCTTGTTGTAATTGTCTCTAAATTCTTGTCGCATTTGGTCTCGTTCCGTTTTATCAGTATCTGTCCAAACGAAACTGTCCAGTTTGTGAATTACTTGGTCAATTGCTTCGTCATTTATTGCTGTCTGTGTCATAGTTGAACTGTCGTTTTAGAGTTACCTCTAACGTGCCGCGCCTCATGCGAAGTGACGGCAAACGGAGCGAAGCGGAGTTTTGACGGCATTTCGCATAGGCGCTGTTATCCGCAATGCGTTTATTTCGTTTTTGACTGTTGTATTGCCTGATCCAATGGATTTAAAATCTTACCGAGCGATTTCTTGCTTACATGGGTATAGATTTCAGTTGTTTTACTGCTGCTGTGTCCTAAAAGTTCTTGTATATACCGTAAATCAACTCCGCTTTCTAACAATGCGTTGCAAAACTATGACGTAAGCCATGAACAGAAATCGGTTTATTAATTCCGGCTAACTTTACCGCTCTATGAAAGACTTCTTGAATACTTCGTTCAGAAAGATGTTTTCGTTCTCCTTGTCCTTCAAATATGTTAATTCTCGCGGATAGCGCGGTGCAAAATATTTTATGAACGAACGCAAACAACTTCGGTACGCTTTCAATGTCTTGTGGCTGTTTACCCCGTGAGATAAAATCCCTTTATTCACCCCGTTGGATATTTGGTTTTTATTTTTCACTCCATTCTTCAATGGCATTATCCAACGGGGTAAATATTTACTCTGTAAAACATATACATAATATCTCACGGGGTAAATAGTGTTGGTATAGGTGCGGTTTGGGTTTGCATAACTGCCACCAAAATTTTTATCTCGTGCTAATGTAGTCTGAGTTTATAAGAAGGTCAAGTCCTTTTTTATGTGTTATGTATTAGGACAATGAAAATGTCAGGTGTTCACCCCGTGAGATAATTTTTAATTCTATTTTTCCCGCACGATTTACCCCGTGTGATACCGATAATTGGAAGATTATCTTCTCTAGGTATTTATTATCACACTGGGTAAATCATATCTCACGGGGTGAAGTATGGAGAAGATAGTTAACCTTGTCAAGGTTTTTTGATTATTTGTCAGAACCTTGACAAGGTTAAGGGTTGTTCCAATGCGATTCGCCGCGGCGAACGCGGACGGTTACTGACCAATGCGTATGCATGCTTCGCATCAAGAGTTTTGACACAGTCTCGGGAAGATTGGGAACGAGGTAAAAGAAGAAACATCACCAGATCGATGTTGGAGGAATCATAGTGATACTGATCGTTATTAAGTTAGCATGTTCGGGAAAAGGATTTATTCCCGTGTCTGATAAATATTCATAAGAAATCCCTAAACGCAGGTGAGCGCGTCCTTCAACTGCAATCCCTCCTCCGATTCCTCCTTGAAACAATATTGACCTTACTCTGTCGAGTTTTAAAAATATTTCCTGCTTATCGCCGTAAAAATTCAACGCGCTCCATGTTGTTACATAAAGACCGAGCGGCTTAACCGGTAGAGATGTTCGTACATGCAGCGCACCGCCAAGAGTGGCAAGCATACTTTTCACTTGTGGAAGATACGAAGAAAATACAGATGGATTGCGATCATCTTGGCGGATCGTATACAGATCTGCCCGCAGTGCGAGTAATCCGTTTGTCGATGTGTTCGCAAGAGCAAATGGTAAGATGTACTTTCCCATCAGACTCCCGAAAATTAGTGAACGTTCTCTTCCCAGATTCAAATTATCTATATCATGTTTACAACGATGCATATAACCGATTTGCCAATAAGAACCGCTCAACGAGTCGAGTCTTCGACCGTTTTTTTGAGTGAACAAAAAACCTTCTTCCCAGAAAATTGCCCGCGGGTTGAACCGAATATCATTATCTGCGTTTGCGATGAATTCGATACTGCCGAGGAAAGCGAGACTTGTGGTTTCGGATATGCGGAACAATTCAATATAACCGCCAAGCCGCTGAATCCACGCATGTTCATGGTCTCTGATAATCCGATAGCCGCCAAATTCGCCCCAGCCGGCATTTGAGTGCATCCAGCTCCAGCCGGTATTTTCATTTGCTTCCAGTTGATGCATAAGCGGATTAATTGTAAACCAACGGTCGGGAAATCGTTGCCCAAAGAGAGGTGTTATCTGAAATGTTAGAACTATAAACAGTGTGCAAAACCTCATTGGATTCTCCACTAAAAACACATTGAAAGAAAAAACCCTACGGGTCGTAGACATAGCCACATTCGCCGCGGCGAATCACAGATTAAATTTTTCCGCCAAAGGCGGATCAGTTTCAGGCTGAAATGGCGCCGAAGTGCCATTATCAAAAATCTGTGAATCTCCGCCGCCGCCGGACAGGTGTGGCTTAAATTTTTTGGGTGAGTAGCGCGTTCAATGCGCCTTCGGCGTATTTTTCTCAAAAAGAGTAACTCAC
>CAYHZL010000243.1:0-4635 GCA_964361075.1 uncultured Chitinophagaceae bacterium | reverse complement strand
TCAGCGTTATTGTTGATTCAACTAATCCCCCTAACCCCCTTTTCAAGGGGGAATCATTGCTTTAAATCCCCCTTGAAAAGGGGGTGTTCCGATTTGCTTTTTAATCGGGACGGGGGATTCGTTTTTTTTTGGAAATACTGAAATTAGAAAAAAATACGCTGAGCAGTTACTAAAACATACAGTTTTCAGAAAAACCATAGACAAACTAATGGCATGACTGAGTAGCGCGTTCAGTACGCCTTCGGCGAATTTTTTTCAAATAGAGTAACTCGAAATTTTCAATTTTTAACCTCTTGATTTATTTGAGGTTACAACGAGTTACTTAGGAGTTACTATTTAATCGTGAAAAAATTATTTCGATGTTCCTTGCAATGTGATGCACATAATTTCCGGTGTGTTACCAATGCGAACCGGCGGACCCCACGTTCCAACTCCGCACGAAACATAGAAATGCGTATCGCCTTTTTGTTTGTAGCCCCAATCTAATTCGTACACTTTCTTTGTGATGTAATTGAATGGAAACATTTGTCCATTATGTGTGTGTCCGGAAAGCTGCAAATCAATTCCATTCTCAACTGCATCGTTTAAATTGAATGGTTGATGATCAAGAAGAATAAGTGGAAGCGACGCATCGGCATTGTGCAATAATTCTTTCAACGGTTTGCGCTGCTTGTTTGCAAAACCGCGACTGCTAATATCTTCACGACCAATAATGCACACTCCGTTTACATGAACAACTTCATCGCGAAGCATGGTAATGCCGTGCTCAACCAAATAGCTGTATGCTTTATCCACGCCGCCAATGTATTCATGATTTCCTGTAACACCAAACACGCCATATTTTGATTTGATGTTCCGCAATGTCTCGCCGAGATTTTGACGAATGACCGGTGCAATATCTTCATCAACCTGATCGCCGGCAAGGAGAACAATATCTGCATCGAGTGAATTAATTTTTTCAACAATATGTGTGAGCCGTTGTTTGCCGATTACCGTTCCGAGATGAATATCAGAAAGTGCAACAATGCGAAGCGGTGTAACAAGTGGTTTGTTTATAGTGATTGAAAGATTTTTAATTCGCGGATTGATTGCATTTACATGCCCGGCAAGAACTGTGAGTGCGACGATGGCGATGGTGCTTATTGAAGTGTATAATTTTGTCTGTTCGTAGTTGTGATAGAATGCGGCAGGGAAGAAATGAAAAAAATGATTTAATCCTCGTGCAACATCTATAAAGAAAACTGCAAATAAAAAATACACCATCGCTGCAAGCCAGAATGAACCGACATGTGTCATCGTGTGGCTCACTTCTGGAATCCAAAATCTTTCCAAAATACGTCCACCTAAAAATGATGATGCCAATAAAATAAAAATGACTGTAAAATATGGACGATACTGTTCCGGTGTTGCAGAATAGCCATGAGTGAAAATGTAATAATTGATAAGTGAGTAAATGAAAATTACGATGGAGAAGAAAGTGATAAATTGAATTGGACGCATAATGACGTAATTGTTTATTCTATTAGGGGAATACTATTTCATATTTTAGATAGCTCTTTTGAAAAAGTTATTGCGAGGATCCGCCGCAGGCGGAGACGAAGCAATCTTTAACTCTAAAAAAATAAAGATTGCTTCGGCAAAAAGCGCCTCGCAATGACTATTAAGAAATATTTTCAGTAAAAACTAAATACATGTTAAGTATTCTTGTAACTCCTAAGTAACTCACATCGTGAGTTACTCTTTTTGAAAAAAATACGCCGCAGGCGCACTGAACGCGCTACTCAGCGTGTTTTTTGTAAGTTCAGTATTTCCAAAGTAATAAGAAATCCCCCTATCCCCCTTTGTAAGGGGGAATATGAGAGCGTGGAAATCCCCCTTGAAAAGGGGGAAACAGGCTGTAAGTCCGCCGTCTTTTTGGCGGAGGGATTTCTTGAATCAACAAAAACGCTGAGCAGTTACGCATTCTTGTAATACTCGCAAACATTTTTTACAACACACTCTTCGCATTTCGGGTTTGTCGGACGGCAGGTTTCGCGCCCAAGGAATGTTAAACTCATTCCAAGCACGCGCCAATCTTTTTGCGGAAAATTTTCCATCAACACTTTTTCAATTTTGTCCCGATTTGTTGTTGGCTTCAATAAGCCAAGTCGCGGCACAACACGCACAGTGTGCAGATCAACAATAACGCCCGCCATTTCTTGTTTCATTTCGCTCATGATGACGTTTGCCGATTTTCGTCCGATGCCTTTTAGCGCAACAAGTTCATCCATTGTCAACGGAATATTTTTATCACCTTTCAGTGTTGTTGCAATTTCAATAAGCCAATTGCATTTATTTCCGAAATTATGAACTGAACCGAGCAAAGCATGTAACTCTTCCGGCTTTGCTTTTGTCAATACTTTCAACGATGGATATTTTTTGAAAAAAGCCGGTGCAATCTGATTAATGTGTCTATCAGAATCTTGTGCTGAAAGCAGTACCATCACCAAAAGCTGATATAAATTTTGATAGAGAAGCGGATGCGTCTTGCCATCATATTTTTTAAATAGCGGCTTTAGTTTTTTTGACCAAGTGATATCGTCGTTTTGTGAAAAGAGATCGTTCATAATTTAATTCGCTGAAATTGTTTTCGTTGCACTTACTGCTACTTTAAGCATTCCGTTTCGTTGTTCACCAATTTGCTGACGCCACATAGCATAGTACAATCCTTTTAATGCAAGAAGCTCTTCATGCCTGCCTTCTTCAACAATAGTTCCTTTTTCCAGCACGAAAATTTTATCGGCGTACATTACAGTTGAAAGACGATGCGCAATTAAAATCGTGATTAAATTTTTTTGTGCTGAAATGCTGCGCACGGTTTCGCTGATTTCTTCTTCTGTCAACGAATCAAGCGCAGAGGTTGCTTCATCGAACACAAGCAAATGCGGATGTCGCAGTAATGCGCGGGCAATAGAGAGTCGCTGTTTTTCACCGCCGGAAACTTTCACGCCTCCTTCGCCAATGACAGAATCCAATCCTTTGTTTGCGCGCGCAAGTAGATTTTGACACGCCGCTTTATTCAATACATCTATAATTTCCGTGTCGCTTGCTTTCGGATTGACGAAGAGAAGATTCTCGCGGATTGTTCCTGAAAAGAGCTGCGTATCTTGCGTAACAAATCCGATGCGCTCGCGAAGTTGGTCGAGATTAATTTTATCGTGCGGAACAGTGTTGTACAAAATTTTTCCTTCGTGCGGACGGTATAACCCGACAAGCAATTTTACGAGCGTCGTTTTTCCCGCACCCGATGGACCGACGAACGCAATTGTTTCGCCAAGTTTTACATCGAAAGAAATTCCATCAAGCGCATGTGCCGTTGCCGATTGATGTTTGAAAGTAACATTCTCAAACGCAAGCGTAGAAATATTTGAAATAGCAACCGGTGAAGTAGGTGTTGATTCTTTCGGTATATTCAAAATGTTCTGGAAGTTATTGAGCGATACTTCTGCTTCGCGATAAATATTAACGATATCGCCAAGTTGTTGCAGAGGACCGAAAATAAAAAACGAATAAATCCAAAGAGAGAAAAATTGCCCAAACGTAATTTGCTGCGCGTAAATTAGGTAGAGCATTACAAATAAAATTGTTGTGCGCAGAAAATTGACAGACGTTCCTTGAATAAAGCTTAACGTGCGCAGGTATTTCACTTTTTTCAATTCGAGCTTTAATATTTTTCCAGTTGTCGCATTCAACCGTTCAATTTCTTGCTGTGCAAGTCCGAGACTTTTCACCAACTCGATGTTGCGAAGCGATTCTGTTGTTGAACCGGCGAGCGCAGTAGTTTCTCCGACAATTGTCTTTTGCATCACTTTAATTTTCTTGCTCAGCGTTGAACTAATGAAACCGAGAATCGGGATGGTGAGAAAATAAATGGGTGCGATCAGCCAGTGCACAGTAAATGCATAAATCGTAACAAAGATAACGCCGACTAATGTAGTGAAGAGAATATTGATGGATGATGAAACCAGCCGCTCAATATCGGTGCGCACTTTTTGCAAGATGCCAAGCGTTTCGCCGCTGCGTTGGTCTTCGAACACTGAATAGGGAAGTTCGAGCGAGTGTTTCAATCCGTCTGAATATACTTGCGCGCCTAATTTTTGTGTGATGACATTG
This sequence comes from uncultured Chitinophagaceae bacterium, assembly GCA_964361075.1. Lineage (GTDB taxonomy): Bacteria > Bacteroidota > Ignavibacteria > UBA10030 > UBA8401 > CAYHZL01. The sequence goes on along the minus strand of CAYHZL010000243.1, from coordinate 483 downwards.
ATAAAATAATCCTGAAAATTTTTTGCGACACGCGAGACAAACGCTACGCCCACCGCCGCCAGCAACAATACACCGACCCCGCGAAAAAATTGCGGCGCAGTGTAATCACGAAACCGTGTGGCGTATTCATCTATAACATGACGAAAGATGAGCGGATCGAGGAGCGAAAATGTTTGATTGATTGTGGCGAGCAACAACGCAAGCCCGACAAGTTTCCAATATTGCTTGAGGTAGGAAAGAAGTAATTTCATAGGGTGCTATTGGTGAATGTGTTTCTGAATATTTTTCTCAATTTCTTACTGTAATGTAATAACAACACTTTTAATAACGAAATTTTTGTGGAATTCGTTCAATAATTTTTAGTTTTGGCAACTTGCTTCTTTGACCCCCTCTTGTATTCTCCCCCTTTTCCCGAAGGGATGTTCCAAAGGAATGGCGTTGCCACCTTCGGCACAGGGGGAGATGTCCGAAGGACAGAGGGGG
>CAYHZL010000242.1:0-4637 GCA_964361075.1 uncultured Chitinophagaceae bacterium | reverse complement strand
GCGTTGGTAAAAATTGAACCGGAGTTTGGAAAGAAAAAATAAAAGGTAACTACTCGGCTGTAGATTTTCTCATGGACGATTACACCACATAGAAACATAAGATCACATAGATACTATTACTATCTCACGTTACGCAAAAAAGGATAAAACCAACCGTCATTCCCGCATGTTTTTAGCGGGAATCTACATAATGGATGCCCGATTAAAGCATTCGGGCATGACGACCTTAATGTTTTAGGCTTTTTCCCAGCGTGCGTAACGAGTTACTATGTGATCTATGTGCCTATGTGGTTCAACAAACGAAATACAACTATTCAGAAAAAATTATATACTATAAATTAACACACTGAACAGTTACAATAAAAGTTATGGAAAAGAAATCTTTTGTTATCGGCATAGATGGCGGCGGCACAAAAACACATGCCATTATTTCAAATGTGAATGGCGATGTAATTGTAGAACACATCGCCGGACCGTCTAATTTTCAAATCATAGGAGTTGAAACTGCCGCGCAAACAATTTTTTCTCTCATTCAATCGTGCTGCGAATCGGTGAATTGTACTGTAAAGGATATTCAGGTTGTTGCACTCGGGTTAACCGGTGCAGGACGCGAGCACGATCAACAACGAATGACAGACGGTTTGCAAGCGTACGCACGTTCGCAAAAAACAACATTGAAAAAAATACTTGTTGAAAGTGATGCGCGCATTGCATTGGAGGGCGCATTTAAAGGTGAGCGAGGAATTATTCTTATTGCCGGCACCGGCTCAATTGCATTTGGAAAAGATGCTCGCGGCAACGTGCATCGTGTTGGCGGATGGGGTAGAATTTTAGGAGATGAAGGAAGCGGATTTTTTATCGGGAGAAACGGATTGAATGCCGTAACGCGCCACATAGATGGACGAGGCGAGAAAACAATGTTGACAAAAAAAATTGCACAACAGTTTGGATTAAGCAGCCAGACAGAAATTATTGCCGCTGTGTATAAAAATAATTTTGATGTTGCTTCGGTTGCACCATTCGTGTTAGAATCGGCGCGGAAAAAAGATGCAGTCTGCTCGCTGATTATTCAACAAGCATCTACCGAATTGTGCGAACATGTGCGTGCGCTTTCGCAAAAACTTTTACAAAAGAACAAAAAAATTATTCAACAAAAAATTCCTCTCTCATTTGTTGGCGGGCTGCTGACAAACGATACGCTGCTTTCCCACACACTGAGCGCGCAAATCCGCTCAACATTACCGCACATTCACATTGTTGCACCAATGGCATCGCCGGCGTACGGTGCTGTGGTGATGGCACTACATCAGGCAATTAAGAAAAAGTAACAATGAATTTATTTTTTATCACAGAAACACGAAGTGACAAAAAAATGATGCGGAGCGCTATGTCCCGTTTTTCAGGATTCCGCCTATACAAATTTTCTATTTATGCGGGATTCAAAAAGCGGAACCGTACAGCGGCAAAAAATTGCATAATTTTTATTCTTAACGTTTCAATTGTTTTTCTTTCTGCATGTTCACAATCTCTTCCGCAAAAAGTACCTTCTCCAATTCTTACGGAAACAATTTCAAAAAGAGATTCTGCAATTGTTGATTCTGCCAAAATTGTTCAGAAAAAAGATTGGGTAGAAGAAACATTACAGCGGCTTACTCTCGAAGAAAAAATTGCACAATTATTTTTTGTTTGGACGAAGTCTGATTACATGGCGAAAGATTCTCCGCGCTGGCAAGAATTGGAGCGGCTTGTTGTTCAGAAAAAAATAGGCGGATTTATTTTTTCTGTCGGCTCTGTGTACGAATATCCAATTCAAATTAACACACTGCAAAAATTTTCTGATGTACCATTGCTTATCGCGTGCGATTTTGAACACGGCGCAGGAATGCGGATTGATCGAGCGACAACATTTCCCCATGCAATGGCACTTGGTGCAACGCGCGATGCACGGCTTGCGTACGAAATGGGAAAAGCTACGGCGCGTGAAGCGCGTGCGCTTGGTGTTCATCAAAATTATGCGCCGGATATTGATGTCAACGTCAATCCGAAAAATCCGGTTATTAACATACGTGCGTTTAGTGATGATGTAAATTTGGTTTCCACAATGGGTGCGTCGTTTATCAGAGGAACGCAGGATGCCGGCGTGCTCGCAACTGCAAAACATTTTCCCGGACACGGCGATACGGATATTGATACGCATCTTGAATTGCCGAGTGTAACGTTCAACAAACAACGGTTCGATTCACTCGAATTGCGTCCGTTCCGTTCTGCGATTGATGCGGCTGTAAAATCCGTAATGGTTGGGCACATTGCCGCGACGGCGTTCGATACAATTCCAAAATTACCGGCGACAGTGTCAGAAAATATTATCACCAAACTTTTGAAAAACGAACTCGGCTTCGACGGACTTGTTGTTACCGATGCGATGGTGATGAACGGAATTTCAAAACAATTTGAATCCGGCGATGCATCGGTGCGCGCATTGAAAGCAGGAAACGACCTGTTGTTGATGACGCCGAATGTTGATACGGCGATTACTGCGGTTGCAAATGCGGTGAAGCGCGGAGAAATTTCCGAAGAACGTATCAATATCTCTGTGCGAAAATTATTACAAGCTAAAAGATGGTGCGGACTTGATACAAACCGTTTTGTTGATGTAGGCAATGTTGCGGCAATTGTCAATTCGCGTGAACATCAGCAGCTTGCAAAAGAGATTGCCCGAAAATCTGTAACAGTGCTTGGCAATAAAAATAAAATTCTTCCTTTCATACATATCGAGAAGAAAAAAATACTTGCAATTTCTTTTGCAGACTCTGAAAATCCTTCCGAAGGGAAAAATTTATTTGGTGAGATAAAGAAACGCCATGAGCATACTGCATTTGCAAAAATTGATATGCGCAGTAACCAAATGGAATACGATGATGTTTTTGAGAAAGCGAAAAAGGCAGATATTCTTCTGTTGCAGTTGTATTATTTTACACGCTCCGGAGAGAATACAGGATTTATTCCGAAAAAAGTAAGTGAATATATCCATCAACTTCTCGCTCTGAAAAAACCAACGGTGGCAATATCACTTGGCAATCCGTATGTGGTCATGGAGTTTCCTTCAATTGAAAATTATCTGTGCACATACAGCGCGTGCGACGCATCAGAAGAAGCGGCGACTGAAATTTTGTTTAATGAACAACCCGCGTGTGGAAAATTGCCGATTACTATTCCGGGTGTTTTTAAATTTGGCGACGGTGTAGAGTATGGCGAAGCAGTGTTACATGAAGGGTCGTGCAACGATGTTGGTGTTGATTCCGTAAAGCTTGCAAAAGTGAATGAAGTTATTGAAACAGCCGTGCGCGATTCTGCTTTCCCCGGCGCGGTGTTATTAGTCGCAAAAGATGGTGTCATCATTCACAATACAGCGTATGGAAAATTTGATTACACATCCAATGCACAACCTGTAACGACAAATTCTATTTTTGATTTAGCTTCCGTTACCAAAGTGACTGCGACGACAAGCGCAGTGATGCGTTTGCTCGATGAGGAAAAAATTCATCTCAATGATTTGGTGGTACACTACATACCATCATTTAGCAAAAACGGAAAAGAAAAAATTACCATTTACAATTTGTTGGTGCACAACAGCGGACTTCCGGGATGGAGAAAGTTTTATACATTTTGCGATTCAGCGCAGTGTGTGCTTGATTCAATTTTTGCATCAGGATTACATTATCACACCGGCGATTCGACTGTGTACAGCGATCTCGGTTTCATTACTCTTGGAAAAATTGTTGAGAAAGTTTCCGGTTTAACATTGGACAAGTATGTTGATTCTGTTTTTTTCAAACCGCTCGGGATGAAGAATACAATGTACAATCCGATGCAAAATATTTTGCCACCGCAAAATATTTGGAAACATGTTGTGCCGACTGAAGTGGATTCCTTCTGGAAAAAGACTTTTGTGCCTGTGCATGGCAGAGTGCACGATGAAAATGCAACGGTGCTTGGCGGAGTATCGGGACACGCAGGATTGTTTTCGACAGCAAGCGATCTTGCCATTTTATTGCAAATGGAATTAAATGGCGGAATCTATAACGGCAAGCGCTACCTGAAGAAAGAAACGATTGATCTGTTTACAACGCGGCAATCGAAAGAAAGCAGTCGCGCTATTGGGTGGGATACAAAATCATCAGCGAATTCATTTTCCGGCACATTAACTTCGGAACGAACTTTTCTTCATACAGGGTTTACAGGAACATCGGTTGTCGTCGATCCGGCAAAAAATGTCATTATCATTTTTTTGACAAACCGTGTTCATCCAACGCGTTCAAATCTAAAAATTGCCAAAGTACGTCCTGCTGTACATGATGCAGTGATGAGAGCGATGAAATAATTTTTACCGCAAAGACATTAATAAAAACGTCTGACACGTTTTGTGTGTCTGACGTTGGCAGGATGGGATGACACTCAGGGAGATGTTAGACGGCTATGAAATGCCGTCAGACATCAATACAAACGGTAGTGTAAAAAATTCTGTGGGTAGTGTAAAAAAATCTGTGTATTTTCTTTTGGTCTCATCCCCGCGTGGGCAATGCTGTCAACTTAAGAGAGGTATGTTTGGTCCAAAAATATTTTTTTGACCAAAAAAA
>CAYHZL010000241.1:0-4649 GCA_964361075.1 uncultured Chitinophagaceae bacterium | reverse complement strand
CTCGCCCCATTTTCAAGGGGGAATAAGAGCGTGGTAATCCCCCTTGAAAAGGGGGAAACAGGCTGTAAGTCCGCCGGCTTTTTGGCGGAGGGATTTTTTGAATCAACAATAACGCTGAGTAGCGCGTTCAGTACGCCAAAGACGCGCACTTTTTTCAAACAGAGTAACTCACGATTTTGAGTTACTTAGGAGTTACTATTTATCAATAGTAGAAACCTGTTAAGTTTTTTCAGAGAAACTATTCACCACTCAAAAAAATTATATGCATACTACATTCTTATCAAAAATTGAAAATAAATCTGCGGTTGTTGGCGTTATCGGTTTGGGATATGTTGGTTTACCGTTAAATCTTTGTTACATCGAAAAAGGTTTTCACTCCATCGGATTTGATATTGATACATCAAAAGTTGATGCCCTGCTTGCCGGGAAATCATATATCAAACATATTTCAAATGAAAGAATTTCAAAAGCAGTCGCATCAAAACTTTTTTCCGCAACTACTGATTTCTCTCGTCTGAAAGAATGCAATGCAATTCTCATTGCCGTTCCAACTCCGCTCAATAAAAACCGTGAACCGGAAATGGGATATATTGTTTCAACATGCGAAGCAATTTATCCTCATCTTCAAAAAGGTCAGCTTGTCGTTTTAGAATCTACAACGTATCCGGGAACAACAGTTGAAGTGATGGTGCCGATTTTAGAAAAAAGCGGGTTGAAAGTTGACAAAGATTTCTTCGTTGCATTTTCTCCGGAACGTGAAGACCCGAACAATCCGAGTTTTCGAACAGAAACTATTCCCAAAGTAGTCGGTTCAACTTCGAAAGAAGGATTGGCAGTTGCAAATACATTGTATCAACAAATTGTTGTGCGTACCGTTCCTGTTTCATCAACACAAGTTGCTGAAGCAACAAAGTTGATGGAAAATATTTTTCGTTCTGTCAACATTGCGTTGGTGAACGAACTGAAAATTACATTCATGAAAATGGGCATTGATGTGTGGGAAGTAATTGATGCCGCATCTACAAAACCATTTGGCTTCATGCCGTTTTATCCCGGTCCGGGGCTTGGCGGCCATTGTATTCCGATTGATCCATTTTATTTAACGTGGAAAGCGCGCGAGTACGGCGTGTCAACAAAATTTATTGAACTTGCCGGTGAAATTAATACCGCAATGCCGGATTTTGTTGTGCACCGCGTAATGGAAACATTAAATAATTATAGTAAAGCTTTGAAAGGTGCTCGCATATTGATGTTAGGACTTGCCTACAAAGCCAACGTAGATGATATGCGCGAATCGCCTTCGTTCCATCTGTGGGAAAAATTAGAAGCGCACGGCGCAATTGTAGATTACAACGATCCGTATCTTCCGGTTGTTCCGCCATCGCGCGAACATTCGCATTATGCAGGAAGAAAATCTGTTGAGATTAAAAAAGGATATGATTTATTTTTGATTGCGACCAACCACGACGAATACAAAAAAATTGATTTGCTTGCATTCAATACACCAATTGTAGATACACGAAATAGTATCAAACAACATTCTTCGCTTGTTACGAAAGCGTAAAAAAAATCAACATGAAAAATTCTTCTGTTACACTTGGCATCATTGGTTGTGGGCGATGGGGAATTAATCATGTGAAAACCGCGTATGGTTTACTTGGCGAACAATTGAAATATGTTGTTGATGCAAATCCTGCAAGCGAAAAAAAAATATCCCAAATTTCATCTTCAATTAATTTTACGACGGATATCAATCAAGTATTGAATGATGCTGAAATCAACGCTGTCATTCTTGCCACACCGGCAATAACACATTTTTCGATTGCAAAAGAATGTTTGATACGAAAAAAAAATGTTCTTGTTGAAAAACCAATCACGCTGTACTCACACGAAGCGAAAGAATTAGTTGAACTTGCAAAAGCGAATAATTGCAAGTTAATGGTCGGACATGTATTGTTGTACCATCCGGCGATTGTTGAATTAAAGCGATTGTATGTGCAAGGAAAAATTGGCGCACTGCAATACATCTACAGCAACCGTCTGAATCTTGGAGCAATACGCAGCGAGGAAAATAGTTTGTGGAGTTTCGCGCCGCACGATGTTTCCATTATTCAATATCTTACCGAAACAAACCCTGTTACTGTGGATGCAAACGGTGCATCAATTATTCAACATGGAATTGAAGATACAACAATCACCTATCTTTCGTACCCGAATAATATTCACGCGCATATTTTTGTGAGCTGGCTGCATCCATTTAAAGAACATCGGCTTGTTGTTATTGGAAGCGAAGGGATGTTGGTGTTTGAAGATAGTTTGAAAGACAGCAAGTTGAAATTGTTTCCGAAAGGATTTCATAAAACTGAACGCGGCATTGAAAAGTTTGAAGGTGAATTTGAAGTGATTGCGTATGAAGAAAAGCAACCGCTTGCCGAAGAACATAAACATTTTTACAATTGCATCACAAATAATACCACTCCACTTACTGATGGAGAACACGCTCTCAACGTATTAAAAATATTAGAGCAAGCCACCGAAAAATTACTGCATCATGGAAACTGAAAAAAAATATTACGTACATCCGCATGCCGTTGTGGATGATAATGTTGAAATAGGCGAGGGAACAAAAATATGGCATTTCTCTCATCTGCAATCCGGTTCAAAGATTGGCAAGAAATGTATTCTCGGACAGAATGTGAATATTGCCAACAATGTTGTTATCGGAAATTTTGTGAAGATTCAAAATAATGTTTCGGTGTATGAAGGTGTTACGCTGGAAGATTATGTCTTTTGCGGACCTTCGATGGTATTCACCAATATTTTAAATCCGCGTTCTAAATATCCGCAAGTCGGCGCGGAGTTTTACATCAACACACTTGTAAAAGAAGGCGCATCGCTCGGTGCAAATTCTACAATTGTCTGCGGACATACTATCGGACGATTTGCAATGGTCGGCGCAGGCTCGGTTGTTACAAAAGATGTTCCTGATTTTGCACTTGTTGTTGGTAATCCAGCGCGTATCATTGGATGGTACAGCGAAGCTGGAAAGAAATTAGTATTTGATAAAGATGGATTCGCTCTTTGTGAAAAATCAAAAAAGAAATACAAATTGGAAAACGGAAAAGTTTTGGAATGTTGAACATTGAAGAAATTATTAACTGATGTTACGCAGAAAAAATAACTGCCTAACAAAGTAATGCCGTCATGCCCGAATGCCTTAGTCGGGCATCCATTATATAGATTCCCGCTTAAAACGTGCGGGAATGACGATTGGTTTTTGGCTTTTGCGTAACATCAGTTATTAAAATTCTAACAGCTATTGTAAAAACATCACAAGTAGAAAAATGAATTGCCTCGCGGCAAGCCGCGAGGTATCTTCGTCATGCCCGAATGCTTTTATCGGGCATCCATAGAATAGATTCCCGCCAAAAACGTGCGGGAATGACGACGCAAGTCCCGAAGGGATCACTTTGTGACGTCGGGTATTAGACCCGATAGAAAAATAAATAATTCAACATTAACCATTATAATTTATCATTTAAAAAAATGAATGTCCCTCTTCTTGATTTAAAAGCCCAATATAAAACATTAAAAAAAGAACTTGATGAAGCATTGATTCGAACTGCTGAATCGCAATATTTTATTTTGGGACCGGAAGTTGAAAAACTTGAAAAGTCCATGAATGAATATCTTGGCTGCAAATATTCCATTGGTGTTTCTTCAGGAACGGATGCGCTCCTTGTTGCATTGATGGCAATTGATATTAAATCCGGCGATGAAGTGATTGTTCCGACATTTTCATTTTTTGCAACAGCCGGTGTTGTCGCCAGAGTACATGCTGTGCCTGTGTTTGTTGATTGTGATCCGATTACATTTAATATTAATCCGAAAGCGGTTGAGAAAAAAATTACAACGAAAACGAAAGCAATTATACCTGTGCATTTGTTCGGACAAAGTGCAGAGATGGATGAGTTGGTTGCTATCGCTAAAAAACATAATGTGAAAATTATTGAAGATGGCGCGCAGGCAATTGGTGTGCAATATAAAGATGGACGTAAAGTCGGTACGATTGGCGATATCGGTTGCTTCTCTTTTTTTCCAAGTAAAAATTTGGGATGTTTTGGTGATGGCGGATTGGTAACAACAAATGATGATGTGCTTGGAGAAAAACTTCACATTCTTCGTGTGCATGGCGGTACACCAAAATATTATCACAAAATTATCGGTGGAAATTTTCGCATTGATGCAATTCAAGCCGCCGTATTAAATGTGAAGTTGCCGCATCTTGATAGTTGGTCACAAAAGCGCAGAGAGAATGCTGTGCTGTATACAAAATTATTTATTGAGGCAGGACTTGCCGAACGTGAAGGTGTTACATCGTTTAATTCCAACAATGGAGTGCTTTTGCCGAAAGCAGTGTATAAAGAATCCGGACACAAAAATTATCACATCTATAATCAATATGTAATTCGTGTCGAGCGCCGCAATGCATTGCGAAAATATTTGACAGACAAAGGGATTGGCAATGAAGTCTATTATCCTGTGCCATTTCACCGTCAGGAATGTTTTGCTTACTTGCATTCGGTTGATACCGATTATCCGGTTTCAAACTGCGCTGCAAATGATTCCGTTGCGTTGCCGATTTATCC
>CAYHZL010000240.1:0-4651 GCA_964361075.1 uncultured Chitinophagaceae bacterium | reverse complement strand
TTCCTCGTTCTTATTCCCCCTTGTCCCGAAGGGATGCCTTCGGCAAAAAGGGGGTTAGGCTGTAAGTCCGCCGTCTTTTTGGCGGAGGGATTTTTTGAATCAACAATAACATAGTTTCTGAGTAGTTACTAAGTTTCATTGATTTTCTTTCTTTTCTTTTATACTTTGAAACAGTTTCAAACTGCCATAGTTTTTTATTTCTATTCCTATCAAATACTTTTATGAAAAGTTTTCTCATGTTGTACAATTCGTCCGTGGGCAAAAAACTTACCATGAGCCTTACCGGACTTTTTTTATGTACATTTCTCATCGAACATCTCGTCGGCAATTTATTGTTACTGCCGTTTCTTGGTGATGCAACGGGTAGAGCGTATGATTCGTACACCGAGATGATGGCATCGAATCCAATTATTCGGACGATTGAATTTGTCTTATTTGCCAGCATCTTTGGGCATGCAATCAGTGGTGTTGCGGTATGGTGGAAAAATAGAAAAGCGCGTCCCCAAAAATATGGCGAGTACCGTTTACAGGACAATACGCCGCTAGCATCCCGCATTACAATGATCACCGGAAGTACAGTGCTGCTTTTCTTAGTCGTACATTTGCGAACATTTTTTGTGCCGATGCGTTTTGGCGGTGCACATTCGGGATATGCACTTGTGGTTGAAGCATTTTACAATCAATGGTATTCACTGTTTTATATTCTCGCATTACTATTATTGGGATATCACCTTCGCCATGGTTTTCAATCTGCGTTTCAGACACTTGGTTTGCGGAACAAAAAATATTTCGGATTGATAGATTTTATTGCGGTGTTATTCTGGTTTGTAATTCCACTTGGTTTCGCCATCATTCCAATGTATTTTCTTTTCATTCACAAAAACATCGCAGCATTATAGAATACGCAATTGTTGTTTTCATAGTAGGGCAGTTCCAAAAATTAAGTTTTTTTCGCCACTAAGACACGAAGAAAACAAATAATAATAAACATTTTGCGTCTTTGCGTCTTTGCGAGAAATTTTTTTTTCAATTTATAGAACCGCCCAGTAGAGAGTGAGTTGAACACATGATACTTGATTCAAAAATTCCTGAAGGTCCAATCGAAAAAAAATGGACCGATCATAAATTTCACATGAAGTTGGTCAATCCTGCCAATCGCCGAAAGTACAATATTATTGTTGTTGGCACAGGATTAGCCGGCGCATCTGTTGCTGCAAGTTTAGGCGAGTTGGGTTACAATGTGCACGCATTCAGCTATCACGAATCGCCGCGTCGCGCGCATAGCATTGCGGCACAAGGCGGAATTAATGCCGGAAAAAATTATCCCAATGATGGCGATAGTGTTCATCGCCTGTTTTATGATACGCTGAAAGGCGGCGACTATCGTGCGCGTGAAGCGAATGTTCACCGTCTTGCAGAAGTAAGCGGAAATATTATTGATCAATGTGTAGCGCAAGGTGTTCCGTTCGCGCGCGATTATGCGGGGTATCTTGACAATCGTTCATTTGGCGGCGCACAAGTATCGCGTACGTTTTATGCACGCGGACAAACCGGTCAGCAACTTTTGCTCGGTGCGTATTCGGCATTAAGCAGACAAATAAAAACAGGTTCGGTAAAATTTTACGAGCGCCGCGAAATGTTGGATCTGGTTGTTGTTGATGGTAAAGCTCGCGGCATTGTCGCACGTAATCTGGTGAATGGAAAAATAGAATCGTACACCGCCGATGTTGTTGTCTTGGCAACAGGTGGATACGGCAATGTGTTTTATCTTTCAACCAATGCAAAAGCAAGTAACGCAACAGCGGTGTGGCGTGCGCACAAAAAAGGTGCGTTGTTTGCAAATCCATGCTACACACAAATTCATCCGACGTGTATTCCTGTAAGTGGTATGCATCAATCAAAACTGACATTGATGAGCGAAAGTTTGCGGAACGATGGACGCATTTGGATTCCGAAACAAAAAGATGATGCGCGCAAGCCGCAGGATATTCCTGAAGGTGAACGCGATTATTATTTGGAACGAATGTACCCTTCATTCGGTAATCTGGTTCCGCGTGATGTTGCATCGCGCCGCGCAAAAGAAATGTGCGACACCGGATTTGGCGTCGGTCCTTCGAAACTTGCGGTCTATCTGGATTTCGCTGCGGCAATTCAACGACAAGGCGAAGAGAACATCCGCGAGAAGTACGGAAACTTATTTGACATGTACAAACAAATTACCGGAGAAAATCCGTACAAAGTGCCGATGCGTATTTATCCGGCGGTGCATTACACGATGGGCGGCTTGTGGGTTGATTATAATTTGATGAGCACCATTCCCGGATTGTTTGTTCTTGGTGAAGCAAACTTTTCTGATCATGGCGCAAATCGTCTTGGTGCCAGTGCATTGATGCAAGGTCTTGCCGATGGATATTTTGTTGCGCCGTACACCATCAGCGATTACATTGCAAGCAATACGTTTGAAAAGATTGGAACTGAGCACGCATCATTTAAGGAAGCAGAAAATGCTGTAACGACAACTGTCAACCAGTTGCTTGGTATTTTTGGCAATAAAACGGTTGATGAATTCCATCGTGAGTTTGGAAAAGTAATGTGGGATTATGTCGGCATGGGACGCACGAAGGAAGGTCTTCAAAAAGCGTTGAAACTAATTCCGGAAATTCGTGAGCAGTTTTGGAAAGGTGTGAAGATCACCGGCAACGCGCACGATATCAATACTGAATTAGAAAAAGCGCAGCGCGTGGCAGACTTTATGGAACTTGGTGAATTGATCGCGCTCGATGCGCTGAATCGCGAAGAATCATGCGGCGGACATTTCCGTGAAGAATATCAAACTGAAGAAGGTGAAGCGCAACGCAACGACAAAAAATTTGCGCACGTTGCAGCGTGGGAATTTAAAGGTGTCGGAAAGAAACCGGTGCTTCATAAAGAAAAATTAGAATTTGAATACGTGAAACCATCGCAACGAAGTTATAAATAAGGGCATCTCTAAAAACCTTCAAGGTTTAACTTGACCAAATTTTGTGATGTTAAAATTTTATGGTACATCGCAAAAACAAAAAACCTTGAAGGTTTCATAACAAGTTTTTAGAGATGCCCATAAATTATTATCATCCAGAGTAAAAATCGAGAGATGCCATTTATTGACAGGAGTTAGTAAGAATGAAATTGTATTTAAAAGTTTGGCGACAGAAAAATGGTGATGATTCCGGCCGCTTTATTGATTATACCACGAACGATGTTTCTCCCGACATGTCGTTTCTTGAAATGTTGGATGTGCTCAACATGGAACTGGTAAAAAAAGGTGAAGAGCCAATTGCATTCGACCATGATTGCCGCGAAGGAATTTGCGGAAGCTGCGGCATGATGATTAACGGACGCGCACACGGACCGAATCGCGGAGTTGCTGCTTGTCAATTGCACATGCGGAGTTTCAGCGACGGCGATACAGTTACGATTGAACCATGGCGCGCGCGCGCATTTCCTGTGCTGAAAGATTTGATGGTTGACCGTACGGCGTTTGACCGCATTATTCAAGCAGGCGGTTACACATCAGCAAAGACCGGCGGCATACCTGATGGTAATACGATACTGATTCCGAAAACAATTGCTGATGAAGCGTTTGATGCCGCAGCATGTATCGGATGCGGTGCGTGTGTTGCTGCGTGTCCGAATTCATCGGCAATGCTGTTTGTTTCCGCAAAAGTTTCTCATCTTGCGCTCATGCCGCAAGGTCAAGTGGAAAGAAAAACGCGTGTTGAAGCAATGGTTGCGCAAATGGATGAGGAATTATTTGGCAGTTGTTCGAACACCTATGCGTGTGAAGCTGAGTGCCCGAAAGAAATTTCTGTTACACACATTGCGCGGTTAAATAGAGAATTTATTAAAGCGCAGGTAGGATAAACTGCAGTCGAACCTTAAAAAATATTTTTCGCTTGTCATTCTGAGCGAAGCGAAGAATCTAATACTTAAATTTGGAACGAAAAGCGAGATTCTTCGTCGCTTCGCTCCTCAGAATGACATTGATTTAGACTTTTTAAGATTCAATTACATAGTTGTAATGGTGTGACGCAAAGGCGAGTTGAAAAACTCGCCTTTGTTGTTATTGCACGCTGGCACTTTCCGAAATATATTTCCGTACCGAAAAGAAACTTCCGATAAACCCGAGCACAATTCCTAACATGCACATCGCAACATAGAGCAACGGATGAATTGCAACAAAATCTGCGAACTCAGCGCCGAGTAATTTTCCCAAATATACTTAACTAATTCAAGGTAATTAAATTATTTTTTTGCCGATTGCTTAAAAATACAAACGCCCGAATTCAATGTTCTGAAATAGGGCGTTGTGGTTTTACTGTTTACTGATTACTGTTTTTATTTCACCATCTGCATTTTTTTTACTGATGTAAAATTACCGGACGTGAGTTTGTAGAAGTAAATTCCGCTGGAAAGTTTACCTGCGTCAAAGTTTGCTTGATAGTAACCGGCATTTTTGTATTCGTTCACAAGTGTTGCTACTTCTCTGCCCAACATGTCATACACCTTCAATGTTGCCATTCCTTCATTCGGAAGTGCATAGCTGATTGTTGTCGCAGGATTGAATGGGTTGGGATAGTTTTGCAAAAGTGATAAGCCAGTAATTGTATTG
>CAYHZL010000239.1:0-4679 GCA_964361075.1 uncultured Chitinophagaceae bacterium | reverse complement strand
GCCGTCTTTTTGGCGGAGGGATTTTTTGAATCAACAATAACGCTGAGTAGTTACAGCGCAACAATAATAATCTCATGAGCAATAAGAAAAAAATTTCACTCAGCATGATTGTGAAAAATGAAGAGAAATTTTTGAATGCATGTTTGCAAAGCGTTCAACAATTTGTTGATGAGATTGTTATTGTTGATACAGGTTCAACAGATACAACAATAGCTATTGCACAACAATACAATGCAAAAATATTTCACTTTGCATGGAATGGAAATTTTTCTGATGCACGCAATGAATCATTGCGGCATTGTTCTGGTGATTGGATTTTATTTTTGGATGCAGATGAACGATTAGAACGCAACGATGTCAATGCATTACGTTTATTGCTTCGTGAACCGCACGCCGATGGTTACGAACTTCCTGTTGCCAGTCTTAAACATATACAACACAGAACACAGCAAACCACATCATATCAAACGCGATTATTTCGTAATGATGAGCGGTACCGATTTCGATATCGCATTCATGAAATGATTACACCGGCAATTCTTGAACACAACGGTGTGGTTGAAAGAATTTCTGTCGTCATCCATCACGACGGGTACGACTGTTCCGAAGAAGAAATGCAGCAAAAAATGCTGCGAAACTTACCCGCTCTTATTATAGACGCCGAAGAATATCCCGACAATTTATTTCTTCAAAAACGGCTTGCGCAAACACATTTGGTGTTAGGAAATGCGCATGAGTCGTTTTCGATTTTGCACAAAACAATTCAACGCATTGAGCAGCAACACTTAGAAAAAATACATCCGCTTTCGTGCGGGCACCTCTATGTATTGTATGCCGATGTGCTGATGCAACAAAAAAAATATTCTGAAGCAGAAGCGGCTGCATTGCAATCATTACAACACGTGCCGCAGCAAAATTTTGCTCACTACGTGCTTTCACAACTATACGAAGCACAAGCACGGTACACAGACGCAATTACACACATTAATCAAATACTTCCGTCCCAAAGGGATTTTCAATTTGGTTCAGCACAGCAACAGGCAATGGCGGAAGAAGATGTTTTTCCGTTGAAACAAGATATTCTCCATCAACGCGCAGTGCTCTATCGAAAGATGAAAAATTTTGAAGCGGAAAAAAATGATTTGGCAGAAGTTGTTCGTCTTGCGCCGCACTTTACGATGGGATTGTTTGATTACGCTTCTGCATTGGCACGTGATGGCAGCTTGAAGGATGCATTACAATTTCTTCAGAAAGCACAAACGCTTGAACCGAAGAATGCAAGCATTTATCATCAGCGCGGAAATATTTTTTTCAAATTAGAACGTTATACAGAAGCATACAATAATTTGAAAAGTGCATTTACTTATGGAGCGAATGACGATGCGCTTCTGCTGTTACTTATTCGTTTATCGCGTGAATTAAAAAAAGGCGCCGAAGCTGTTCCGTATTGCGATTGTTATCTTCAACGCCACAGTGCCGCCGCCGATATTTTAATGGAATTGGTTCAGCTTCTTATTCAAAATAATAATGTTCACTATGCCCGCACTGTCATAGAACGTTCTCTTCCGTCTCTTCCCGATGGAGCAATTCGTGCGACCATTCATGAAATCTATCAAAAACTTTATACTGTGTAAACATGGTCGTACCAACTGAAAATACTTTCAGCAAAAGAAGGGAAGAACATATTCTACGCGCTGCAGAATTGCAACGTTCCGGAAAATTAAACGAAGCGTTCACGGTCTATTCGGAAGTGTTGGAATATCAACCAGAAGATGATCAAGTGCTGTATGCACTCGCAACGATACTCGATGAAAAACAAGAATATGAACTTGCCCGCCAATTATATCTTCATGCAATTCAACGCAATCCAAATATTGAATCGTACCACATCAGTCTTGGAAAGATGTTTACGAAACAGCGCCACTATGAACATGCAATCGCCTGTTTTCATTTTGCATTAGAAATACATCCAAAGAATGTTCACGTTCTTTTGCTCCTTGGCGACGCGTACATCCAGCAATCGTTATTTCGTGAAGCAATTACGACATTACACAAAGCGCTTGTTCTTCAGAAAGAACATGCAGAGGTGCATGCGATGCTCGGCGGCGCGTATGCAAAATGCGGCGAGTATGAAAAAGCAATTCACCATAGCGCCATTGCAGTAACTTTGGATAACCGCAACACGACAGCGTACAATACTCTTGCCTTTGTGTATGGGGTGCAGAACAATTTTCAAAAAGCAATAGAATGGTACGATACTGCATTGCGTCTTGCACCGCACGATCCTGCACTACATGTGAACAAAGGGACGGCATTATTGAAAGCCGGAGATTTTGAGAATGGCTGGAAAGAATTTGAATGGCGTTTGCACAAAGAAAATTTTAAGCAGCAAAATCGTTTTGCAACAGCGCCGAATAAATGGAATGGTGATGCACTGAATGGAAAAAAAATTTTAGTGTGGTGCGAGCAGGGATTGGGCGATACGATTCAATGTGTTCGCTATCTGCCGCTTATTAAAGAGCGCGGCGGATATATAATTTTTGAATGTCAGCGAGAATTAATCCCGTTGTTGAAAGAGTATCCCGGCATAGATGAAATGAGAGAAAGATTTTCAGTTGAAGACAATGCTTTTGATGTGCACATTCCATTGATGAGTTTGCCGATGATTTTTTATCCATCTGTTGGAACCATGCAGGCAGAAGAAGGATATATTCATGCGGATACGTCATTACAAAAAACATGGTCTGAAAAAATATCGACAACAAAAATAAAAATCGGTATTGTGTGGCAGGGAAGTGCGTTGAACAAAAGCAATTCGTACCGTTCATGCAGTGTTGATAATTTTACAACGTTAGCTGAACTTAACAATGTTCAATTGTTTAGTCTTCAACACATCAACAACGAAGTACCACTGCCATCCACAATTATACCGTTGCACGATAACGGTTTCTCTGACCTTGCAGCAATTATTGCTTCGCTCGATTTAGTTATTTCTATTGATACCGCCGTTGCACATCTTGCCGGAGCGTTGGGTTGTCCGGTATGGGTTGCGCTTTCCGAAATGCACGATTGGCGATGGATGGCAGAAAAAACAGAGACACAGTGGTATCCTTCGATGAAACTTTTTCGCCAGAAAAAATTTGGGGATTGGGATTCTGTATTTTCTGAAATGGCTTTGGCAATTACGAACGTTGAACATCAACAACAGACTGCGATATAACAGTATATGTCTTCACGTCTTTCATTGAGTATGATTGTAAAAAATGAAGAGCACACGTTACGAGCGTGCCTTGAAAGCGTGCGTCATGTTGTTGATGAAATTATTATTGTTGATACAGGGTCAACAGATGCGACGGTTGCTATCGCCAAACAATTTCATGCAAAAATATTTTTCTTTCCGTGGAACGGCAATTTTTCCGATGCTCGTAATGAATCGCTGCTTCACTGCACCGGAGATTGGATTTTGCAGCTTGATGCTGATGAACGATTAGAAGCGCGTGATAAAAAGAAATTACGCGCAGCAATTTCCACGACAACTGCTGATGGGCTGGAAATATTTGTCGTTAGTAGAAAAACGGAAAGAAATAAACTCACGATGTCTCATTCGCTTGCTGTTCGGCTTTTTCGCCGGGATGAACGTTTCCGTTTTCAATATAGTATCCATGAAAATATCATTGCTTCAATTGAAGATCATCATGGAAAAATTATTCATAGCGATATTACTATTCACCATGATGGCTATGACATTGCGGAAACGGATATTGAAAAAAAACTTCTCCGTAATCTTCCACCGTTACTTCAGGATGCAGAACGATACCCCAATGATGTTTTTGTTCTATCAAAACTTGTTCAGACTCAATTTCAACTACACCAAAATAGTGAAGCCGAAAAAACATTAGCACGCGCATTTCTTGTTATTCAATCAGGGAAGGCAACACATGCCGCGAGTTCGCGTATTGCTCATCTTCATATTTTGTATGGTGAAATTCGTTTGCAACAAGGCGCTCTACGTGAAGCAGAACATTCAGGATTGGAATCACTGCGTTTAGCGCCGAGACAATATGCGGCTCATGTGTTGTTAACACGAGTGTTCGATCAACAAAATAAAATTGAAGAAGCAATTCGACACACAGATGCAATACTTTCACTTCACGCAAAGCAAGGAGCATTGTCGTTGGATGTGGCGCTGTACGCCAACACGGACAGCGTGTCAGAGGGAGATTGTACCCCGCTGTTGGAAGATGTCTATTATAAACGCGCAGTACTATTTAGAAAAATTAACAATGAAACGGCAGAAGAAAAAGAATTGCGTGTAACGTTGCAACACTCGCCGGTGATGGTCTCTGCATTATTAGATATTGCTGCGTTGCAGGCTCGACAAGGAAAATTACAAGAGTCTTTGTCTTTTGTGCAACAGGCAATTCGTCTTGAGCCTAACAATGAATTCGCTTTACAATTGCGCGGCAAAGTTTTCTATTCGTTGCAGCAATTTTCTGAATCGTTAGCGAGTTTGCAACAAGCTTTTTCTTTAGGTGTGCGCAGCGATGAAGCGCTCATTCTTCTTATTCAACTGACAAAACGATTTCAAAATGATGAGGCAACCCTTCCTTATTTTGAAGAATTATATGCGCGGCATTCTTCTGCAGGAGATGTTGTCTTTGGATTTATTCAGGCGTTAG
>CAYHZL010000238.1:0-4734 GCA_964361075.1 uncultured Chitinophagaceae bacterium | reverse complement strand
AGGGGGTGTCCCGATTCGTTTTTTAATCGGGACGGGGGATTTTCCTTCCAAAGGGGGTGTCCGCTGTTTTTTAGCGGACGGGGGATTCGTTTTTGCAAGATATAAAAGCGTAAGTATTATTTTGTCCTGACTAAACGAAAACCGTTGTCATCGTCGCGATTGTTGGGATTGCCCCTGAGGCGGTACGCAACACGACAGAGATTGACGTTGCTGCTCCACGAGCCACCACGCAACGCACGGTATGTACCACTGCTTGGTCCTTGCGGATTTGTTTGCGATGAATTTTCATAATAATGTTCATCAAACCAATCGTTGCACCATTCCCACACATTGCCGCTCATATCATAAATACCAAGTTCGTTTGGTTGTTTTATTCCAACTTCGTGTATTTTATCATCTGAATTTGAACGATACCATGCAACAGTATCGAGAGAATCACTGCCGCTGTACATCAGTTGATCACCTTTAAGTTGACGACGATCAACTCCAAATTTCCCGCCTCGCGCGGCATATTCCCATTCTGCTTCAGTAGGTAATCGGTATGTTTTTCCGGAGGATTCGTTTAACTTAGCTATGAACTGTTGAATATCATTCCAACTTACCTGTTCTACTGGTAAGTTTTCTCTTTTCCAATTACTTGGGTTCGTTCCCATCACTGCTTGCCACTGTTTTTGTGTTACTTCATACTTCCTAATGTAAAAATCCGAAACTGTTACAGAGTGAATCGGTTTTTCATCGTTACTTCCATCATTGCTTCCCATTTGAAACGTGCCTCCTTGCACAAAAACAAATTCCAAATCTGAACCAATTATTAAACGTTTTCTCATTACTTCATCTTCATTTGTCCAATCCAAATCAGCGGCAAACAACTGTAAAAAATTCTCTCTGGCAAGTCGCTTCTTTTCATTTGTTACATTCTCTTCTAAAATCGCTTGCACTTTGTTAAACTCATCGCGCATAGTTTGTAATTTTTCTTCTCGCTCGGTTGCAACTCGTTTCTCTTTTTCCTCTCGCTCAATGGCAATGCGCTGTTCTTCTGCCTTCTTGGCTTCTATCTCTATTCTGTTTCTCATTACTTCATCTTCATTTGTCCAATCCAAATCAACTGCAAAAAATTGTAAAAATTGTTCTTTGGCTATTTTTTTCTTCTCGTTGCTAACATTTTCTTTGAGAATTGCTTTCACTTTGTTAAATGCATCGCGCATTGTTTGTAATTTTTCTTCTCGCTCGGTTGCAACTCGTTTCTCTTTTTCCTCTCGTTCAGTAGTAATACGCAGTTCTTCTGCTTTCTTGGCTTCTATCTCTATACTGATTCGCATTGCTTCATCTTCGTTCGTCCAATCCAGATCAGCGACAAAAAATTGTAAAAAACGTTCTTTTGCAAATTTTTTCTTTTCACTGCTTACATTTTCTTTTAATATCCCCTGCACTTTGTTAAACGCATCGCGCATTGTTTGCAGTTTTTCTTCCCGCTCGGTGGCAACTCGTTTCTCTTTTTCTTCTCGTTCGGTAACAACTCGTTTCTCTTCCGCCTTCTTGGCTTCTATCTCTTTATCTATATCATCAAGAGAAAATCCGTCAGAAGATTTTTTCTTTTCTGGTTTGAGCGACTCGTTCGTTGGTTTTATATAGGTTGAAGTTCCACCGCTAAAATAAAAATCTCCGGTCATGGAAGAATTTTCCCAAGGAGTTTGTGCGCCGTTGGATTTACTCGCTACCTCTGCACGAACTTTTTTAAATACATCTTCAATTTTTAATCCGGAAGTTTGCAAATATTGGATGAGATACTCAGTGTACAATCCATTCCGTCCGTTACCATCAGAAGCTACTTTTCCCGGTGCAGTAGAATAAGCAATAAAAGTTCCCACAGGCGCATCAATTGTGGCAAGTCCGCGCGATGTACTCCGCACACTTCTCGGCAACGGATTATCGCGGCAGGCATCGAGTATAACAATGTTTAATTTACTTTTGGCGTTTTCCATTTCAGCAAGAACGCGTTCAACATCAACTGCTTCAAACTTTACATCTTGTTCTTTTTGTATGTTGGCTTTTACTGGAATAAGATAATTCTTCCCTGCGACCTGTACACCATGCCCGGAGTAATAAAATAACGCAACAGTATTTGCATTAATCTTTTCTCCGAAAGAACCGATCGCATTTTCCATCTCCCGTGCAGAAAGATTTGTGTACGAAAATACTTTGAAATTTAAATCTCTGAGAGTTGATGAAATATCTGTCGCATCATTTTCAGGATTGCGTAACGGTGCCGTTGCATACTTTGAATTACCAATCACTAATGCAATGCGCTGTTCGTTAGCTTGCTGCTCAACAGGTTTAAATCCTTTGGTTTGAGCAACTATTAAAATTGGAAAAATACAAAGCAGAAGAATTTTTTTCATACGAACCTCATTGATAATTATTTTTTTACAGATGGACTCCACATCAAAGGTGGAGTCCATCTTGGCTATGAAAGTTTACTTCAACATCATAAGTTTGAGAGAGTACTTTCCTTTTGGCGTTGTCATTACAACAAAATAAACTCCCGATGAAATTATTCTGCCATTTTCATCTTTTCCATCCCACACAATTTTCGTGGAAGCATCTTCTCGAAGATTCATCGTATCAAATCGTTTCACAATTTGTCCGAGTGTGTTATAGATTGTAAGTGAAACTTCATTCGGCTTTATGCCATGAGGTAATTGCAATTGAAGTGTCGTTGAAGGATTAAACGGATTCGGATATGCTTGCAGCACTTCATACGATTCAGGCGGTTTTGTTTCTTGTTGTTGTATATTATTAACAATTATTCCTCCCACATTTGAAGAACAGGTGTCGCATAATTTTTGTCCAGGTTCTAATGCAAGAAATGCTGTATATCTACTCAACACACGATACGCCATGCTCAATTCGCTAATTTGCTGTTTGTTCGTTTCGGTGTAATAATATTTATCTAATGATAGTATTATTCCATTTGCCCAAACGGCATTCAGAGTCGTATCAGAAAGAACAATCATAGAATCTGGAATGGTAATTTTTTTATATATAACAGTGCCATCATAAATACCGGAAAGTTCTAAGTTGAGCGGAAAATTTCCAATGTACTTTCCAATTTGTCTCGTAGTGGTGGCTGTGTTAATCGTAGTAAACAAATCGCCCTGTGTCTGCTTCATGTATGTTATTCCATTTGCAAGCGAAGTAGAAAAATCAAAATACTCAAGTGTCCCTCGCATTGTGGGTAACATTTGATTTATCAATTGCTGATTGTTTCCGCCTACACCATAAATACGATACTGTTGATATTTTCCTTTTGTTAGTGAACAGAGCAGCGTGTATAAATATCCATTCCCATAATAATATGCGCTGCCTACACTATACCAATGATACCGTTGATTGTTATCAATAACATTAATTTGTGTTTTCGGTGAAAGCACCTTCAATAACGAATCAACTAACTTATTAGAAGCAGAAAGTTGTCTGTAATATTCTTCAGAAGAACTGAGAAGAAGAACCGTTCCATACCCGCCATTTTGTTTTAAGAAATCGGATGCGTTAAACAAGAGTTGTGAAAGATTAAACGTATCCATCACCGCATTCTTCATCAAAAAATTTTCGAACGTTGAGGTTATAGTCGCTGAATCAACGGGAAGCCAATGCTGGCTTACACGAAACGGAGTTTGTTTCGAAGCAAAGATTACGTTGAATGAATCTGAAGATGTAAGTTGAGTTCGAAGCGTTGTTACTACATCATTGAGTATTTCTTTTTTCGAATATGCACTGGAACCACTGAGAGAATCATAATTCACAAGAAAAAGAAATTTTTTACTTGTATTCAGATTGAGCAGCTTAAATGGCTGAAAAGTAATTTGATACACACCTGCAGAATCTTTTTTAGATTTTTCAGCGAAATAATATTGAGATGTATTTTTAAGCGAAGGAAATTCCAATGTTCCCGTTGATAATAACGAGTACACAGTAGAAGTCAATACTGTTTTCCACACATCCTTAAAAACAGAATCAACGGATGAAGAAAAAACTACATCCCGATTTTCAAGGATAGAAGGTTTTCCCCATGTTTGATTTTTATTAACATACACTGAAAGCTTTGGTTGAACTTTCGATGATTTAATGATCCATAAAGGTAATAGGATATTTAATTTTTCATTATTAAAATTACCGGTTGTTATGTACGAAAGTTTAATTTTTCGCGTACCATCTCCACGCATTGGGTAGATGCTGAGATTGTAATAGCTGTAAGAATTGTAAGTATTGTAATAATCGTTATAGGTGTTTTCTAATAATGCAGGGTCTCTTCTTCTTCCAACAATATTATCGTAGGTCGCTCTCGCTTTTGAACGATCAGCAAGAAGCGCTTTTGAAGTATCACTGCCAATCCATAACCACAAATCAGTAAAAAAACTCTTACTCATTGAAAACGACATTCGTACTTCGACGCTATCATTTGGCACTAAATAAGGAACAGATGCCGCAGAAAAGGTTAAGTACAAATCATTGTTGGCATAACTGCCATTCGGTTGAACAACTAATGTTGCTTCCTCAATAGTGCCTTGTCCCCAAATAAATTTTTGGGGATGGCTTATATAAAGAGACGCATATTGAGAAAAAATTACTGGTGAGAAAAAGAAAGAAAGGAAAAACAAATAGAATATTTTTTTCATAACAGCCTCCCGACTGGTTTGTTAATGATTGTACCTTTTCGTGATTTGTTTAACAAAA
>CAYHZL010000237.1:0-4849 GCA_964361075.1 uncultured Chitinophagaceae bacterium | reverse complement strand
ATTTAAAGCAAGTATTCCCCCTTGAAAAGGGGGTTAGGGGGATTAGTTGAATCAATAATAACGCTGTGTAGTTACCAAATTTTTAAGATTGTGCCGAAGGCATTCCGTTGGAACTTCGGCAAAAAACGCCTCGCAATGACGCACAAAGAGTATTTCAGCGAGAACTAATTAGTGCAACGTATTGAACTAGCAGGTAAGGATACTTTTATGAAGGAAGAAATTAGTAAACAAATCATGGAAGCTGATAAGCTAATCCGTGCCGGCAACTTCGAAGAAGCCCAAATTCATGTTGATTATATTCTTCAACTTGAACCTAAAAATTACTATGCTCGGTCATTACAAGAGCGTGTTCGGTCTCAATTGAAAAAAACCGAACAGAAAATCCAACAGCAAATTAATTCCGAAACTGAATCAATGGATCGCAAACTGGCAGCAATTTCAGAATTGCTGAAAGTTGCTGAGCAGTATGTTGAGGAAAAAGCATACTATAAAGCACTGAACCAAGTTGCAAAAGTGTATGCGATTGATCCGTACAACCATTTTGCTCAGGTCTATTCTACACGCATTGACACATTAATCCAAAAGGATGCCAAAGAGAGACAGGGATCATCCCATCCGAAGCCGGCAACGTTACCAAAAACTTCGCCAGCGATTACAACTCCTCCCAAAGAAATTATTCAGGCATCGAAACCCGTGCAGCAAGTTCAACCTGTCGGTGCAAATGCACAAATCAATATGTACAAGGAACTGTTGCGCGAAATGTGGTTTGACGGAAAGCTGAGTGAGCGCGAACAGGAAGATTTAGCAAAAGCGCGTAACCGTCTGAATATCTCATTGCAAGAACATAGTGAGTTAGAACGTGAAGTGAAAACCGATGCCTACATTGAAGCGCTTCGTATTGCATGGATTGACGGAACAGTTTCAACACACGAAAAAGAAATGCTGCAAGCTATGCAGCAAAAATATGGTATCTCGATTGAAGAACATATTAGTGTTGAAGCAACAATCTTGTGGGCAAGAAATAAATCTACCGAGAAAAAAACACTGCTCATTGTTGATGACGAGAAAAGCATTCTCCTATCACTGGCAGCTCGCTTAAGTTCACATGGCTATAATGTGCTGACTGCTGAAACTGTGAAAGGCGCACTGCAATTATTAGAAAAAAATATGCCGTCTCTAATCCTTTCTGATGTAAATTTTCTAAATTCAGAAATGGATGGATTCGAATTTTATAACAAAGTACGCCATGATGAGAAATTGAAAAGTATTCCATTCCTTTTTATGAGCTCCATTAGCGATGAATTAGTTGTTCGCGCCGGCTTGCGGTTGGGTGCAGATCATTTTCTCACTAAACCTTTAAACTTTGAACTTCTTCTTGCAACCATCGAGGGGAAAACTAAGGCATAAAGGATTTCTTTTTATATTCGAAGTAACTTACTGACTGATGTTACGCAGAAAAAATAACTGCCTAACAAAGTAATGCCGTCATGCCCGAATGCCTTAGTCGGGCATCCATTATATAGATTCCCGCTTAAAACGTGTCCCGAAGGGATCCCTTTGGGACGGGAATGACGATTGGTTTTTGGCTTTTGCGTAACATCAGTTACTGATAAGTAACAACGTCTCTTTCAATTTTCCATTTTGTTTGGAAACAATGCTGTATACACAACAGCGCTTGAGAGACTTTTCAAACAGTGTGTCTAATTCCCCACCGTAAAAAATTTCTTGAAAAATTTGGAAATGACAATAAAGATATGTAACTTACACATGTCAAAAAACAGTACACCGTCTTTTTCTCCGTAAGGAGAGTTTGTTTACAAATACAATTGCAAACAAGCACGCTTTTAGAGGCCTGCTGATGAACCGTAAGAATCCTTCCAAGATCGAACGCCATCAATCAGAACAAGCTCATTAAGAAAAAAATATTCGTGATGAGTGCTTTAGAAAAAAGTATTTTCGGCGTACACCTTGCTCAACGGTAGGTTGGGTTATTACAAATATAAGAAAGGATGTGTTCCATGGAAAAAGGAACAGTCAAATGGTTCAACGCAGCAAAAGGTTTTGGTTTTATTTCACGCAGCAGCGGTGGCGAAGATGTATTCGTTCATTTCAATGCAATTAAAAGCGATGGATATAAAAGCTTGAACGAAGGCGATGCTGTTGAATTCGATGTCGAAAAAGGTCCAAAAGGACTTCAGGCAGCGAATGTTACCGTTGTCAGATAATGAGATCGAAATAAATTTCTCGTTACAAAAAACCCGCCATTGGCGGGTTTTTTATTTATGGGCGGTTCTTCCAAATATAGGAGTCTCTTCGGAGGAACTGCCCTATAATTTAACCGGAATAAGAAAACGAGACTTGGCAAGTTTTTTTGAAAACTCACAGCACCGAAAACGGAATCGAAATATGTGCTGCAATATTTCGTCCAGGATTCAGCGCATACTCTTTGAATCTGTTCAAGTGTTCGACATATTTTCTATCGAACAGATTGCTCGCAGAAACATCAATCGTTACCATGCGAGCGCCAAGCGCAATCTCTCCGCCGATGCTCACATCAAATAATGTGTACCCGCCGGTTTCCTTTTCAAACGGATCAACATCCGTTTGCGATGCAACTGTTTTCATTTTCAGCTGCAGATATGGATGCTGCACACCGGAAAATTTTTCAGTAACTATTTTTGCTCCTATTGTTACTTTCTTTGCAGGGATCCTTGGCAACGAATTATTCGTAGCATTATTTTTTCCGTTCACCATATCGCCTTGCACACCAAGAATTAAAAAATCTGCCGCTTGATATTGTACGCCAAGTTCAATGCCGCGCAATGTTGCATCGGCTTGCGACGTTTCATAAATAGGAAATGTCGATACAGAGTCAACCAATCCGGACGGTTTATCATAAATGTAATGAGTGATAGTATTGTTATACACTGTCGCATCAACCATGAGTGATGATATTATATACCGAAAAGAAATATCGGTATTGAGCGATAATTCCGGCACAAGCGAATTTTTTCCAATAACGTACGACACTGTTCCTTCGTGTACGCCGTTCGCAAATAATTCAAATTCGGTCGGTGCGCGCCATCCCCGCGAAACATTTGCAATAATCGCAAATGGCTCGGTCGGTCGGTACGAAATTCCAGTTGAACCGGTAAACGCTTCATAATTTTTCTTTTGTGCAACTACGCCAAGCACATTATCATCCTTCACATCAAGCACACGCGTGTCAAATCGCACTCCACCGGAAAACATCCATTGAGGAGTGAAACGATATTCTTCGTACCAAAATCCTGCAACAGTTATTGTTGATGATGCCGGAATGAGATGCTCTTCTGCGAGTGTTTCGTTTTCTTGTTGAAGCAATGAAGCACCGACTGTTCCATACAGCGAGCCGAACGGATCGTGATGCGCTTTCACTTCCACTGTGGTTGTGCGAAGTTTCAGGTATAACGATGGAACAACCGTATCCTTGTTTGCAAATTCGCGGCGTTGATTTATTTGATAACCACCGATCGCTTCGACGCGAATACAGGGCAATGTATATCCGGCATGCAGATGAAATTTATCATGAAGAATTTTTTGATACGGTGTCGCTTCAGGAGCTTCTGCAGGATTTTCATGAATCTGAATTTTCGTACTGAAGCGCGAATAACCTGCATCGAAAAATCCGTCATCACCATGATAGCCGATAATGCCGCTGCCGTTCGCCTCGTTAAATCCGCTGTTGAATAGTGTCTCCGTTGGCGTGCGTACATTACCGGCATCGCGCATACTGAACGATGTGCGAAAACCGAATTTGTTTCCGCCGCCATTAAGAATGAATGCTGCCGCCGCTTGCGAATTGTTTGTGAATCCATCGAGCTTGACAGTACCATCGAGAAATGATTGTTCAACACCACCGACTTCCGGTTTCACGACATGCACAACGCCGCCCATCGCATCGGAACCGTACAACACACTGCCGGGTCCGCGAATCACTTCTATTTTTTCTGCATCAAATGCGTCGATCTCCGGCGCGTGTTCATCGCCCCACTGCTGCCCTTCTTGCCGAATGCCGTCATCCACAACAAGCACGCGTGAAGAAGACAAGCCGCGCACAACCGGTTTTGAAATTGCCGCTCCGGTTGAATACAGCGACACGCCGGGGATATTTTCCAACGACTGCATTAATGTCTGTCCGCGCCTTTGTTCGAAATCTCTTCCTTCAATTACGGCAACGGATTGCGTGTTCGTCAAGATATCGGTCGTCTGCGGTGTTGCAGTAACGGAAACTGTCGGCAGTTGCAGTGCACTTACGCTCAAAGCAACATCCTGCGTTACCAGCGAATATTGCACGCTTACCAAGCGCGTTACAGCTGCGTAACCGATAAATGAAAATGAAAGCGAATAAATTCCGGGAGGAATATTTTTCAAAAAATATTTTCCTTCCGTATCTGTAACAACGCCGGAATGCAGCGCCGGCACAGCAATAACAACACCGACAATCGGCGATGTTGTTGCTGCATCAGTAACAACTCCGGAAATACTTCCGCTTGCCGATGAAGATGGTTCGGCAATGCTTATTAAAGCGTACATAAAACTGATAATTATCATGGATATTTTTTTCATACACTTTTCCTTTGTTTAAAAAAATAATGAGTACAAGAATGTTTTCTATCCTTGTAAAAAAATTATGATTAAAAAAAAATGTAACTATTCAGCGTATTTTTTGTCCCGAAGGGATGCCTTCGGCATAATTTCAGTATTTCCAAAAAAAACGAATCCCCCGTCCCGATTAAAAAGCAAATCGGGACACCCCCTTTTCAAGGGGGATTTAAAGCAAGTATTCCCCCTTGAAAAGGGGGTTAGG
>CAYHZL010000236.1:0-4901 GCA_964361075.1 uncultured Chitinophagaceae bacterium | reverse complement strand
GTTACCCGCTACAGAACAACATTACACCTATTTGTTGTTGCAATAATACAGAGAAACAATTGCTTTGTCAAGAACCAAAAAAGAATTGTTGCTGCTTAATTTGAAAAGAAACGTCATGCCGAACTTGCTTCGGCATCTAAAAGTAGACAAAGATGCTGATTCGCCGCGGCGAATCAGCATGACGAGATTGTTTAGTTTTCTTTCTTTTCTAAAATTTTTGTTGCAACATTGTCGCCGATCTGTAATATGTATTCATGTTTGCCAAATGTAAGTTGATTTGAATCGACAGCAACAATATATGTCCCTGCTTCCTGACTCCCGTTCACCAATGTGAATACTTTCCGTGTGGACGAATCCTGTATGCGCAGCACGACTGAATTTTTTACAGGCACTTCGTACGAAATATATGTTTGTTTCGAAAACGGATTCGGAAAATTTTGTGCAAGCAGCGGCGTTGCTGCGCGGTGCAGGAATACCGAAGCCAGTTCCGAAGGAAACGCCGCGGGCAATGAAGTGCTTTCGTTGTTTGCTCTATCTAACGACGTCACTGTGTAAAACATTTTGTTGTTGAGTGAAGAATTTTTCGCATCAAGAAATGTTGCGGTGGTGCCGGAAAGAATCGCTGCAATATTTTTCGGATTATTTATATCAACATCTTTTTCTTTTGACCCGTACACCACAAATCTGAACGGCTTCTCACCATCACGAGCTGCATCCGGAATTTTCCAGCGCACTAACGATGCACCGCTTTGCGTTTCGATTGCTTCAATTTCTTTTGGCGGCAGCGGCGGAATAGAATCTTTCCATCGCATTGCTGGCGCCAGCGACGGATAGCGGTACACTCCGTTCATTGCTTGCAGTTGTTCTATATTTTCATATCGGAAAAAAGATTCGCCGTGCGCTCCTTCTTTCCGCGCGTACAAAATCTGCTCGATAACTTCGTTGTAAATATTTGGACGATACACACCAAGCCCGGCAATAATATGCCGGTTAAAATTTTCTCTGCACCAATCTCTGCACAACGCAGCAAAATCCGGATCGTTCGGATTTTGTTGCTCGCCGAAATCCCAATACAATTGCGGCACAATATAATCCTGCACTCCCTCTTTCAACCATTGCCGCGCATCTTGATACACGCCGTCATATCCGGTAAAAGATGATTGTGCGCCGGGAATTGATTTATAAATTCCGAGCGGTGCAGAACCAATCTTTACATATTTTTTTGCTGTAATAATTTTTCTATACATCGAACGAACAAACATATTAATATTATTCCGTCTCCATTCGTCGCGTTCAACACCGTCGCTAAAAATTCTGAAGCTTTGCCAATCATCAAAATCTTTTCCGGGATAGCGCAAATAATCAAATTGAATTCCATCAATATCATATCCACGAACAAGTTCCATCACCACGTCCTCAGTATATTCGCGTGCATCAGGATTTCCCATATCAATCCACCATTCGCTGTTATACTGCTTCACCCACTGCGGGTGCGCGTGCACAACATGCCGCGGTGTACTTGCAGGCGGCATTGCCCCGGTTCCATTCGTCCACACTTTTGCAACATTGAACCACGCATGCAATTCCATCCCGCGTTTGTGCGCTTGTTCGATTGCAAACTCCAGCGGATCCCAACCCGGATCGTTTCCTAATTTTCCTACAAGCTCGCTTGCCCACGGTTCGAAAAGCGAATGATAGAATGTATTGCCGCGCGGACGCACTTGAAAATATATCGTGTTGAAGTTTTTTTCTTTCAGCACATCAAAAATTTTCAGTAACGAATTTTTCTGTTCGGTAATGTTGATAGATTTCGGCCAATCAGCGCCGGCAAGTGTGGTAATCCATACGGCACGCACTTCCCACTTTGGATCTACAATGTTGGCTTGGGCAAGGATGAGGGATGAAGGATGAAGGATGAAAATGATGAGAGGAAGTATTCTTAATTCGAGACGATTCTTCATTGCAAATATGAATTATGAGGGATGAAGGATGAAAAAAATAGTAACTACTCACTTTCAAAAATTAAATCACATTCGCCGCGGCGAATCGCAATTTTTTTGTGATTGAAAAAATTTTATCCTTCATCCCTTATCCTTCCTCCTTAAAGAATAATGGTTAATGCAAGAACAACCAAAAAAAATATTCTTGCTTACGGCAGCACTTCAAATAGTTCTATCGGATTTTTTTTCCCTTCACTGTAATCGGCTCGTGTTTTGCTAATTCAATATTGGCTACATCCAAAATATATTTTGCCGCGTATTCTAATACACTTGGAACATCGGAAAAATACAAACAATAAAAAAAATTATTTTTCGGTACGGTATTTTTTTATTTCTTTAACAAGTTCTTCAAGAGTCATATCTTTTAATAACTCCTGACGTTCTTTCGTATAATCTCCTTCTCCATTTTTGAATTGTCTGATAAACCGCAGCGTATTGTGAACGCCAAGATTTTTATAGAGAAGTTTCATTGCTTCATAAGTAACTTCAATCATCGATTCATTTTTTATTCGTTGTTGAAACTGATCGTCAAACGGACGCTGGATACAACAATTATCAAGATAAATTCTCATACTCAATGTACGTCAGAGGAAATTAAAAATCAAAACATCATTATTTTGCTTTTGCTTCATAGATTTGGATGAATGCCTGTTTCCCTTTTACTTTAATCGGTTCGTGTTTTATCAATTCGATCATCGCGTCATCCATAACATATTTTGCAGAAAATTCAGAAAGCAAAAT
Organism: uncultured Chitinophagaceae bacterium; assembly: GCA_964361075.1. GTDB lineage: Bacteria > Bacteroidota > Ignavibacteria > UBA10030 > UBA8401 > CAYHZL01. The sequence goes on along the minus strand of CAYHZL010000236.1, from coordinate 2,160 downwards.
TTGTCCGCGCTTTGCCGCACTGCACAAACGCGCGCCGAGATTCACTTCATCGCCGATCACTGTAAAATCCATTCTCTCCTCGCTTCCCATCGCACCCATTACCATCTCGCCGGTGTTGATGCCGATACCGACAGCAATATCTTCGCCATGGATATTCGGCAGCGTTGCCATCATCGTTTGAATTTCAATTCCGCAGAGCACAGCATTGTACACCATCGCATCACCTTGAAACAGAGCAACTAATTCATCGCCGACAAATTTATCAATATCGCCGCCGTACTTTTTTACGATGCCGGCTTGCTTGCTCAAAATGGTATTCAGCATGGCAACGACACGCTCCGGCTCATTTTTTTCCGAAAACGCAGTGAAGCCGCGCACATCAGAAAAAAACACTGTCGCTATTTTTCGTTCACCGCCAAGTTTCACGCCCAGCACATCTGCCTGATGCACAGCATCAATTGTTTGCTGCGATACAAATTTTTGAAGATGAAACCGTTCGCGCAAACCGATCACCATTTCATTAATGCGCCGGGCAAGTTCACCGATTTCATCTTTTGAATCAACATTTGATGCAGCAGAAAAATCTCCGTTACCAACTCGCTGTGCTACATCGCCAATAGTTCTGATTGGTGTAACGACAACAATCTTCATAAAAATACGGAGTACTAACCACACCAATAAAATTGTAAGCGTACCGGCAATGAGTGAATATATTTGGTTTTTGCTGATGATGGCATTGATGAGCGACATTGAAGTTGTAACACCAACCACGCCGCGAATTGTGTGGTCATCGCCATGACACACTTGGCAGCGTTTATCGTTGTGCAACGGCGAGTACCGCACAAGAAATTCTTCGTCTTCAATCCATTGTGTCGCTTCAATGACGGTATCTTTTGCGAGTGCTTGCTTTACAAAATCTTTGCCGTACTCTTTTGCTGTAATGCTCACGAATCGTTCGCTGCCCTGTTTATCATAGACATGCAAATCGTGAATACCTTTTGTCTCGCGCACTTCATTCATAAACGAACGCGCATAACTTCCTTTTCCAACAAGCATAATACTTTTAAAACAGACACCAACAGCTTCCTGCAGCATTTCGGTCAACTGCTTTTGCAACTGCATCGGATCCATCGCAAATTTTTTAACGCGAATTGTTGCCGCAATAATTCCGCGCCACTGACTTTTTTGTCCGTGACATACCTGGCAACGGTCTTCGTTCCGCAAAGGAATTAAAAACGTTAACAGTGTTTTATTTTTGTTCCACAATTTGATCGGCTGCTTCTCTTCGATTGCTTTCAACACAACATCAGCATCGAGCACGTTTTCTTCTTTTCCGAAATGCAAATTGCCAAAGCGGTCGTACACATGAATGCGTTCGATGTATTCCAATTGCGATGAACGATTGATCAGCGTATCCATCAGTGCGCCTTCACCAGCCACCATGATGTTGCGAAATCCGACGGCGAGCGTTGTGCAGAGCATCTCTGTTACTTCGGATTGCACTGCGTTGAAATCCTGATCTTCCATTTGTTTTTTGTGGATGGAAAACAATTCCGGGTGGAGTGTTAATTGCGTAGCGCCGCGCACGCGATGATCGCTGTTGTGGCACTGTTGACATTCTTTGTCGTTCGCCAGCGGCTCGATGCGCACAAAAACCGGCATACCGTTTTCCGTTTTGCTTGCAAGCATTACATCGGTAATATCATGCAATGCTTTGACGACATTTGTATCCGCTGCATTATGAAGAATGCCTTTGCCTTCTTCCTGAAAAACTTCCTTCGCTTCGTTATTGTACACACGCAACGAACCGAATTGCAAATTCTCGCGCGCATCGCTGACTAACTCACGCGCAAACGGCGCTTTGCCGGAAAGCATTACGTTGCGAATTCCAATCATTACAGTTTCGCTGAACAAGCGCGATTTGTCGCGCTGCTGTTCCATTAACGCTTTCGTTTCACGATTGATGGAAACAATCACATACGTGCCGAAGCCGAACACCAGCACAGCGATGATGAGCAATAATATTTTTAATTCGAGACGGTTCTTCATTGCAAATATGAATTATGAGGGATGAAACTGTTTTTACTGATTGTGTAACTACTCAGCGTGGCAAATTATAAATTCGTTCGCCGCGGCGAATCACTCACTCTTTTCACGAAG
>CAYHZL010000235.1:0-4969 GCA_964361075.1 uncultured Chitinophagaceae bacterium | reverse complement strand
GAGTGAAATTCCCTCTCCTTTATGGGAGGGGGTTAGGAGAGTAGAAAGATCAGCGCCCTCTCCTTTATCCTCTCCCGGTGGGAGAGGAAATATGGGAGTGAAATTCCCTCTCCCAGCGGGAGAGGGATTAAGGGAGAGGGAGAAAATAAATTATACACACATTTTTTTACGGTATCACTATGCAAAAACATATTACAACACTTACAATTCTTTTTCTCGCGCTCTCTGCGCTTACCTGCACACAAAAGATGGAGTTTAATAACCCGCTTGACCCGGATGTAGAACTGAAAGCACCAAGCGAATTAGTTATTACAAATATGACTGAAACATCAATATCGCTTCAATGGAAAAATAATATCACCTTTACAAACTCAGATCAACAAAATTCGTTTTCAATTGAAATTGAGCAATCGGCAAACAGCGGCACTTACACATTGATAAAAACAGTTGGCGCAAATGTAACCACAGCAACAATTACAGCCGTGTTCAATTCGGCAACAACATATTCATTCCGTGTGAGGGCAGTAACTTCAATAAACAAATCGTTATATTCCAACACTACAAGTTACAACATAGCAGCAGCAGCAGGTATGGTACCTGTTACTGGCGGAACTTTTACATTGGGAAGTGAAAACAATTTGGATTACGGAGCAAGTCCATCTCACAGTGTAACGCTTTCAGATTTTTCCATCAGCACAACAGAAATACGTTGGGGAATGTGGGATAGTGTTGCAACGTGGGGGAAGAGTAATGGCTACACAGATTTGGCTGCCGGAAGAAAAGGGTACAACGGCGATGCTACACATCCGGTAACAAATGTAAATTGGTATGATATTGTAAAATGGTGTAATGCTCGTTCACAAAAAGAAGGCTTTACTCCGGTCTATTATACAAGCGCAAGTTTTATTCCAGCAAATATTTACAAAACAGGAAACAGCGATGTACAAAACACAATGGTAAATTGGAGTGCGAACGGTTACCGTCTGCCCACCGAAGCAGAATGGGAATACGCCGCGCAAGGTGGAAGTAAACGGCAAAATCCGCCGTACACATACAGCGGAAGCAACACACTTGATGGTATAGCGTGGTATTCAACAAACAGCGGTAATAACACACACCAAGTAGGAACAAAAACTGCAAACGAACTTGGTTTGTATGATATGAGCGGCAATGTGTGGGAGTGGTGCTGGGATTGGTATGGAACATATAGCAGCAGCGCGCAAATAAATCCGTACGGCGCAACAACCGGAACCGGCCGAGTTTTTCGAGGCGGTTCGTTCGTCAATAACGACAGCAATTGTCGTGTTGCTAATCGCGTCAGCAACTTCGGCCTCTTCAGCGCGGTCGTTCGCTACAACTTTATAGGCTTTCGAGTTATGAGGACAAAAAATTAACACTTTATACTTTTACTTTTTTACACTTTAAAGATTTTTTAAAAAATGGCACAGGAGAATATTATCCTAAAAACATTTGAACTTCTTAAATATAGTATCCCGCTTTTAGAAAAGTTACCGAGAAGTCAAAAATTTATTATAGGAGATAGAATAGAAACGAAAATGTTAGACATACAAGAGAAACTTATAGAGGCATATTATACGAAACACAACAAAGTTGATATATTAAGAAATGTAAATATCCAGCTTGAACAGTTACGGTACCTTGTTCGCTTATTACACGAAATGAAGTATGTGAATACCGAAAAATACGGAACGCTGTCAGAAAAAATAAATGAGGTCGGTAGAATGTGCGGCGGGTGGGAAAAATCTTTACAAACGAAATAAAATCCCTTGTCCCGATTAAAAAGTCCCGCTGTACGGGATGTCCCGCTTTTCAGGATTCCGCCTATGCAAAAATTCTTCCTATGCGGGATTCAAAAAAGCGGAACCGTACAGCGGCACGAATCGGGACATTTCAGAAAATCCCCCGTCACGCCTTGAGGCGTGACACCCCCTTAGAAGGGGGAATAAAGAGCGTGGAAATCCCTCTTGAAAAAGGGGAAACAGGCTGTAAGTCCGCCGGCTTTTTGGCGGAGGGATTTTTTGAATCAACAATAACGTTGAGCAGTTACAAAAAATAAATAAAACTTACACACATATACAATCTCTATGAAAAAATATTTCTTACTCTTTTTGTTTACGCTCAATGTTTTTGCTCAAATTAAGCCAACCGTTTCCTGCATTGGCGGCGATAATGTTCCGCAACTAAAACAACAATTTCAAGCCACGCTGGAAACGGTGTTGTTGGAAATGAATCGCATCAACAAAGGTGTTGGCAGTATAGAAGCATTGAAAGCAATATTTAACGAAGATGCGTATCAAACATTTAAGCAATTTGTGATCAACAATGGTGCATACACTGCACGCAAAGAATACAAACCGCAAATCATCGAACGGCAGAAGGGAGAATTTTTTGATATCCGCAGTATCACGGTAAAAGTAAATCTTGGTGAAACAGAAGCGAGCGATAATCAAAATCTAATTTTTACATTCGATAAAAAAGGAAAAATAATTTCTGTCCGCAGTATGCTTCCAAACTATGATTATCAATCAGTGCTTTCTTCAGCATTAACTGAACGAGATTCTCTTATTCGTGGATTCATTCTCGATTTTATGGAACGCTTCCGCATGGCATACAATACAAAGGATGAAAAGTTTTTAGAGAAAGTGTATTCCAACGATGCGTTGATTTTTGTCGGCAGTGTGCTGGAAGAAAAGAAAGGGACTGATGATATGCTGAAAAAATCATTCCTCTCAGGAACAAAGGTGCGTTTAATCCAGCAATCAAAACGAGAATATATTGATGGCTTGAAAAATAAAGCATTTAAGAAAAATTCATTCATCAATGTAAAGTTTGATGAGTTTACAATTTTACAGCATGAGAAAGTTCCGTATATGTATGGTGTTTCGTGTATCCAAGAGTGGAGGTCTTCCAATTATTCGGACAAAGGATTTTTGTTCTTAATGGTCGATTTTAGAAATCAGAAAGAACCGGTCATCCACGTTCGCGCATGGCAGCCGGGTGCATTTGTTGAAGACAACACGTATGTGAGTCTGTATGATTTTGATATTGTTGATTACAAATAGAAGATGAGGAAAAACATCTCGGTTTTTTCAATTCTCAACAGCCATTAATCTTTTCTAATGGTTCGTTGTGAACCATGTCTTGCCTCTTGCCACAAGTTTTTGTATCTTTATGTAGCCAAAACACTATATTGTTTTGGTTTTTGTATTTTAAAGCCTCGCCGATGACGGGGAATTCTTGAACAAGTGAAAGGATATGTAATGACTAAATCTTTTGTGAATGTTATGCTTTTCTTACCGTTGTTTGTTTTTGGTTATTTTGATGGATCGTTTACAAAGAAAAGTAGCGCAGTCGAACTGGTGGAACAAAGTAGTCAATTATATAAACTCGATTCAAAATCAGTAGCAGTAGTTCAAAATTATGGTCCGACTATCCAAAAATATTCAACTAAATACGGCTTGGATTGGCGATTGGTTATTGCGGTGATGAAAATGGAATCCCGTTTTTCCCACAATGCTGAAAGCGAAAAAGGTGCGTCCGGACTAATGCAAATAATGCCTGTTACCCAATTGCAAATAGCCGATGAATTGGGCATTGATACTACAACATTCGAAAACCCGCATGTCAATATCCGCGGCGGTATTTACTATTTAGCAAAAATCTATAAATCGTTAGACGGGCAGAACCTTACCGAAGAAAACCATATTCGGTTAACCCTTGCAGCATATAATGCCGGCTTGGGACGTGTGTTTGATGCTCAGAGAATGGCAATGTATTGCAACGATAACCCGAAGGAATGGACGTCTGTAAAAAATTCGTTCTCGTTGCTTTCCAGAAAGTATTCAGCATTACACAAAAATGTGTGGGAAGAAGGGCGACCTTCAAGCGGATATTTTAGCGATTGGCAGCAAACTTCTAATTATGTCGAAAATATAATGGGGTATTACAAAGAATATCGGCGATATCTTTCTGCAAAGGTATAACTAGTCGAGCCTTAAAAAATGCGAGTGATGCCATGAGTGTAATAAAATGATTTAGAAATAATTCAAATTTTCACGTTCTTGATAAACAAACTCATGGCATCACTTTGTAAATAAGACTTTTTAAGGGACGACTAACTAATTTTTCAGATTAAGATATCAGCAACATAAAAGTAGTCTGTATGTAAACAAGCCGTCTGCAAATTCTTGCGATGCGCCTCTGGCGCATTTGTTTTTGTTGCTTTCAATCAATGGGGTTTCACGACAGAAAATAAAAAAGGAACGGCGTTTCTGCTGTTCCTTTTCAATAAAACCATAAAAGAAAATTTAGGGAAGCAAGACTGCTGCTGAAACCACAGTTGTCCATTTTCCATCTTTATCGCCTTCGGCAGATTGAGTAACATTGAAGGTCTTCAAGATTTTTCCACTCATCTTAAAATGCTTTTCGCGTTCATCCCACGCTAAATTAGGATCAAATTCCAAACCTAACGTTGTGGCAAGCATTGTCGCAGCCAAATCTTCTGCATATTCGCCGGCGCGTTCTTCCGTTTCTCCGAACGGATGATGTTCCGACAAATAGCCGTACTGCGAATCATCGGCGGCTTGCGCAACGCCAATTGACGATGCAACAAGTCGGTTCGGTTCGTTCGTAGCATTTCGTGCCATCACACAAAAAGTTACCGAACCCGGTTCGAGTAATTTAAGTCCTTCAGCGGGTGAAATTCTTTTGCATTTCGGCGGGTAAATGCTGGACACTGTTACGATGTTGCATTTTTCAATGCCGGCGTTTCGTAAGGCAAGTTCAAATGATTGTAAATAATCTTTGTGTCTGCCGACGCCTTTGGTAAAAAACATTTTGGATGGAACGAACACTAATGTATCTCCTTAAAAAATAGGATAATGAAATGTGTGATTTAATAATCGTTAATTACAAATGGAATAAAAAACATAGTCATTTCTTATGTAGT